>JBAYKX010000013.1:0-103599 GCA_041664345.1 Salinivirgaceae bacterium | reverse complement strand
TTTGGAAAAACAAATCACTCAATCGACTAAGAAATTGTAAGTAATTCACTTGATACCGTTCATCTGTTTGATGAGCTGCAACAATTTCTAGGTCGGGGTTATACCTAAGTAAAGCGCTTTTTCTCCCGAAGTCTCGGGGTCAAATCGCTCAACTTAGGTATAAGATTCAAATTCTTATTGCGCATAAATTTTTCTAAAACTTAATGATTACCTAAAATCATCAAGTTACCAGGAAACCATTGACAGTCACGGGGTGACTCAATTTGGCACAAAGTAGGCAAATAATTGTCAATAAGTCACCCTGTGACTTGCGGAAATAAAGAATTATAAAAAAAGGCAGCCCATTGAGCTGCCTTTTAAAAGTATTTTAGCTGAATTAACGCACCACCGTAGCGTTTTCCATTATAACATCATACGAATAACCGGCGCCAAAATCTTTATCTAAAACTACCATTCCTTCAAAAACAAATTGGTCACCCACTTCAACATCTTCTTCAGTTGTAGTAATAGTCAAATCGTAGCTACCATTGCTATCAGTACCATCCTGAATGTGAAACCAGTTTTTATCCATAATGCCATAGTTTACTTTAACAACCTGACCTTTTATGGCAACTTTTTTCCCACTGTATTTTTCCTTATTTCCAAATAATTCACCAATGGTAATCCCTCCTGAAACAGGTTCCATAGTAATTGTTTTTTTCTCAAGTGCCGGTTTACCCATGCTTTTTCCCATTACCGGAGCTTGAGTTATAATGCGTTCCTTGCTAATATCCGAAACAAACAAAACCGATTCAAAAACCCGGTTTAAATCCTTGCTGGTAAATTGATTCATCTCCATAAAATTGGTATAAAACAACTCATCGCCCATAACAGCATCCATTTTGGGAACAGCAATCCAATAAATAGTGCCTTCTTCCGATACGTTTAAATAAGTGTATTCATTGGCTTGTAACACTTCAGTTACTGTCACTTTGTGGTTGCCATCAGTTACCGCTTCCTTTTTTTCACTTTTTGAGTTGCATCCGGCACCCAATAATATTCCAACGGTTATTGCAATTAAAAAATTAGTCTTCATAGTTATAAATTTATTGTTAGTTAATTTAACGATATACAATCAATGAATTGCAGTTTAACTGGTTACATTTAAAGTCTATCCCTTTATTTATCAAAATTCAGCACAACGATATTCGACAAATTCAGAATAGATAAAAAAGTAACTTAAACAAAACGCTACTGAATTCACGTCCCAAATTTATTAAACTAAAATTTAAATCAAGCAAAATACCAATAAAAGATAAATTCCTCCGAGATTGATCTATTCTTACTAAAACATATATTAAGTTTCTTTGGTTGTAAACCCTTAATAAAACGAACGTTTTAACTCATAATATTACTGATAATACATATTTTTTTTGCATTTTTACCTAAACTTTAACAGGACAAGTAAAATGGTGATCAATCTTGGCGAAAACAACTCACTATTCAACCAATACTTATCTGAAATCAGAGATCAGGTAGTTCAATTAGACAGCATGCGCTTCCGTAAAAACCTAGAACGCATGGGTGAAATTTTTGCCTACGAAATCAGTAAAAGGCTCGATTATCATAAAATTGAAGTTCAAACTCCCCTTGGAATTGCCGAAGTACCCATTCTTACAAACCAACCCGTTATTTCAAGCATTATGCGCGCGGGGTTACCTATGCATACCGGATTTTTAAATTATTTTGACAAAGCAGAAAACTCGTTCATTTCAGCCTATCGCAAATACGGCAAAGACGGAACTTTTCAAATTAAATTTGAGCATATTTCAGGGCCGTCAATGCAAGATAAGTATGTTATTTTAGTGGATCCTATGCTGGCAACCGGAGCTTCCATGGTATTGGCTTACAAAGCCTTACTCCAAAAAGGAATCCCAAAACACACCCATATTGTTTCGGTTATTGCCAGCAAAGAAGGAATTGAATACATGCAAAAGCATTTAGGGGGAAATAAAATTACCTTGTGGACCGGAGCCATTGATGCTGAACTTACGGTAAAATCATACATTGTTCCCGGTTTGGGAGATGCTGGTGATTTATCTTATGGAAAAAAAGAGTAAGGTAGCAGGGTTAAAAGGTGGAAAGGTAGCAGGGTAACAAGGTTACAGGGTAGCAAGGTGGAAGGGTGGAAACAGTTTTAGTATATTATAAAGTGTATAGTCCACTATAAATGTCGAATAACCAAAATTCAAAAAATCTGCGCTTTATTTTTGCTTAAAACGTTACATTCCCTGTTTTTATCAACTGAAAATTCCAATTAAATTTCCTCCACAACCCTACAAATTGATGGATCAGTGCATCGAGTAGTTAACTCCAACATGGTTTGGTGAAGAACGGGATGCAAAAAATCAGGAGCCAATTCTGTTATAGGTTCCAACACAAATTTACGGAGCTGAATTCGTGGATGAGGCACTTGAATTTGTTGCGTTTCAATAATTGCTTGATTGTAAAATAGTAAATCAATATCAATAGTTCGCGATGAATATTGGGAAACGGAACGCACCCGTCCCAATTTATCTTCTATTTGATGCAGGGCATTTAATAATTCCACTGGTTCCAGCTTTGTTTGAATCTGAACAACCTGATTCAGAAAGGGCGTTTCACTTTCGAAACCCCAGGCCGGAGTTTCATAAACCGATGAGGCACCGATAATTTTACCAACATATTGCTCTATTAATTCTTTTGATGACTTTAAATAATTCCATCGAAACCCTTGGTTACCTCCAATTCCTAAAAATATTCCGGTCTTTTCCATGTTAATATTATTGGGCTTAAAGATAAATTATTTATAAATACCATCCATAAACAAAGGGCAGCCTGAATTCGCATCATTATTTTTACTATTTTAGTGCTTTAAACTCAAATGAATTATGAGCGAATCAATTTTAAAAGCCCTGATGCAACTGTTTGCCATCATTGCCCATGTGAATAAAGACGGAGTCTCCGATAAGTCGCGCTCCATTGTGGAATCGTATTTGAAACTTCAATTAAGCATGGCTCAGGTAAAAGAATACCTGGAACTTTTTGATGAATATATAACCATCCACCAAGGAAATATAACCGATAAAGATGGCACTCAGGTGCGAAAAAGGACTTCATCGAATTCCGTTAAAGTACTTCGCATCTGTCAACAAATAAATGAAGAACTGCAACAAGAACAAAAAATTCTGGTGGTTCTCCAAATATTGGAGTTTATAAGTTTTGGTGAAGAAATTACAGAAAAGGAACTTGATTTTGTAAAAACAGTGTCCGATGTGTTTAATATTCCGGAAGATGAATATAACAACAGTTATGCATTTTCTCTGGAAGCATCATTGGAAAAAGTACCATACAAAGAGAACATATTGATTCTGGATTCAAATGAGGAAGCCCCTTTGCCTGGTTTTAAACACATCCAATTCAAACAGCTTGAAGGTCGCATTTTGGTTTTAAATTTGCCATCCATCAATATGTATGCATTCCGTTTTGTTGGAGAGACCGATCTCTATTTGAACGGACACATCATCATGCTGAACCGCACCTATATGCTCCCCAAAGGATCAGCTATCCGAAGTTCAAAAATTGGCTCTATCTATTACAGCGATATTGTAGCAAAATTTATTGATTCACGTCTTGATCAAAAAGTAGTTTTTACTGCCAAAGAAGTAGAATTCCGGTTTAAAAACAGTCCCAACGGAATTCATAAATTCACTTTTAGCGAACATGGAGGTGAATTGATTGGTATTATGGGAGGCAGCGGGGTTGGAAAATCGACTTTGCTCAATGTGTTGAATGGCAATTTAAGACCTCAAAGTGGTAACATATATATTAATGGTATTGATATCCACGAAGATAAAAATCAACTGGAAGGAGTTATTGGGTTTGTACCTCAAGATGATTTGCTGATTGAAGAATTGACCGTATATCAAAACCTGTATTATAGTGCCAAATTGTGTTTTAAAGATTTCGACGAGGAAGAAATTGCTAAAGCCGTTAATAAAATTCTTGAGGATTTAGACCTCATTGCTTCCAGCCATTTAGTGGTTGGAAACCCACTGAATAAAACCATTAGCGGCGGACAACGAAAACGTTTAAATATTGCACTGGAACTCATTCGCGAGCCATTGGTTATGTTTGTTGACGAGCCAACCTCAGGTCTTTCGTCAATGGATTCAGAGATGGTAATGGATTTGCTCAAGGAAATTACCCTTAAAGGAAAATTGGTTATCGTTAATATTCACCAGCCATCGTCCGATATTTTTAAAATGTTCGACAAATTGCTGATAATGGATAAAGGAGGCTACCTGGTGTATTATGGAAACCCGGTTGACTCGGTAGTTTACTTTAAAACCATGAGCAGCCACGTAAACGCCACGGAATCGGAATGTTATCATTGCGGGAATATTAATCCCGAACAAGTATTGCAAGTGCTGGAAGCCAAGATAGTAGATGAATATGGACGCGTAACCCGCAAACGAAAAACATCACCGGAGGAATGGGCTGAATTATACCAAATTCACATTGAAAACAAGAATCCAATTGATATTGAAAAACGGGTTCTCCCTAAAAACAACTTCGCCATTCCCGGAGTTTTAGAACAATTCCGAATCTTTTCCATTCGAAATATATTATCAAAATTGTCGAACAAGCAGTATATGCTCATCAATTTTCTGGAAGCCCCACTGCTGGCCCTTATTCTTGCCTACTTTACCAAATATATTCAAGGTACCCCTGAAAACCCTAAGGAGTATTTTTTCAGTGCCAACGAAAACGTGCCCATCTATTTGTTCATGGCGGTAGTAGTAGCCATATTTATTGGGCTTACGTAAGTGCCGAGGAAATTATCCGCGACCGACAACTATTAAAAAGGGAAACATTCCTTAATTTAAGTCGGTTCAGCTATTTGAATAGTAAAATTCTTATTTTATTCCTGATATCTGCCGTACAAACCGTCTCCTTCATGGTAATTGGCAACCTGATAATGGAAATTCATGGTTTGACTTTCGCCCACTGGCTCATCTTGTTTTCGGCATCGTGCGCTTCGAACATGATTGGGTTAAATATTTCATCAGCGCTTGATTCAGTAATCACCATATATATTTTGATTCCTTTTTTGGTAGTACCACAGCTCCTATTTAGCGGAACAATGGTCAAGTTCGAAAAGCTCAACCGTTCCATCAGCTCTTATGAGTACGTTCCATTATTAGGCGATTTAATGGTTTCACGCTGGGCTTATGAAGCCATGGCAGTTAAGCAGTTTAGGGATAATGGCTATGAAAAACATTTTTATTATCTTGAAAAAAAGAAAAGTGAAGCCAGCTATGTGGCCTCATACCTGATTCCTGCGATAACAAATAAAATCTCTAAAATTCAGTATCAGTCGGGCGAGGAACTGGCAAATCGCAACATTGCTTTTGTACGAAGGGAAATTGAAAAATTAAACACCATGACCCCAAAATATGAATTTGCCAAAACCAGTGAAATTGAACCGGGTAAATTTAACGAAACGGTTATTAAAGATTTACAGGAGCATTTACAGTTAGTAACCCGTTTTTACCAGAAAAAACAAAACAAGGCAATAAGCTTGCTCGATCAGCAAGTGGCCGATTTAACAGCCGAAATGGGTGGCAAAGAAGCATTGGTGGAACTTAAAAAAGATAATTACAACGATTTTTTAGCTGATTTGGTTATGAACCGGAATGAAATTCATAAGATTCATGATACCGGTGATGGATTTGTTCAATTAGCCGATCCAATCTATAGAGATCCTAGCAAAAACAATGGAAGAGCACATTTTTATTCTCCAGTTAAAAAAATTGGAGGTTTAGAAATTGATACCTACTACTTTAATCTAATGGTAATATGGGCTTTCTCCATGTTGATGTATTTTTTATTACTTGCCGATGGTTTGCGAAAAATGATTGAATTGGCCTCGTTGTTGCGTAAAAAATAAACTCCCCATTCAAAAATACGAGCCACAGATTCACAGATTAATGAAAAAAATCTGTGAATCTGTGGCTTCTTCTTTCAAACTTCGCTGCGCCCCCAGATTTAGAATTCATGGAACTTTCTACAGATCCCGCCTGGCTTTGCCGTCGGGATCAATTCCACTTACGGCTCAAACTTCGCTGCGCTCGTTTGAGCCGAGTGTCATTGATTTCATTACATTTGCAAAAAATACTACTATGATTACTTTTGGAATTATTCCTGCACGATATGCATCCACCCGGTTTCCCGGCAAACCATTAGTTTCTATCAAAGGAAAAACCATGATTCAGCGGGTGTATGAACAGACCAAACTTGCATTAAACCATGTTTGTGTAGCTACCGATGATCAGCGAATAGCGGAACATGTAATTTCATTTGGGGGCAATGTAGTAATGACCCGTGAAAATCATCCCAGTGGTACTGACCGCTGTGCCGAAGCCGTTTTGAAATTTGAAGCACAAAACCACCTGAAAGCTGATGTGGTTATTAACGTGCAAGGCGATGAACCATTTATCGATCCACAGCAAATAAGGCAGTTAAATGAATTATTTGACGAACCAGAAACGGAAATAGCCACACTGATTAAACCCATTACTGACCATGAAGCACTTTTTAATCCCAATAAAGTAAAAGTAGTAATTAGTAAAAAAGGGGAAGCCTTATATTTCAGTAGGAGCTGCATCCCTTTTATCCGCGGTACCGAAAAAGAAAAATGGATGGAGAAAAACACTTTTTATCACCACATTGGAATGTACGGCTACCGCAAAAATGTATTGTTCGAATTGTGCGGGTTGGAAAAAGGAACGCTTGAAATGGCCGAATCATTGGAGCAATTGCGCTGGCTCGAAAATGGGTACAAAATAAATACCGCCATTACCCAAATTGAAGGATTGAGTGTAGACACCCCGGAAGATTTGGAACTTTTGATAAAAAGTATCAGATAGGTAAAATATCGGCTGTTTAAGTTAAAAACAATTAACCGTTACAATTATCGAATAATTCAAAAGATTACTTCGTCAAAAAATCTGAAATTATGTACTATACAATTCTTATTTCCTAAATTTAATATTAAATTAAGGTTAAATAACTGCTAATTAAAATTTTTATATTACTTTTCTTTTTTATAACACACCAAAATAACTTGTAATTCATTTGATTTTTATAAATTTGTATCCTGTAAATTATGATGATAACTAAAACTACGATTATGAAACTATTCTTACCCTTATCAATGCTATTTCTGACGGCTCTTTATGCAACCGCACAAACTCCTACCGATTTATTCTTCTCAGAATATGTAGAAGGAAGCGGAAATAACAAAGCAGTCGAAATTTACAATCCAACAAGCCAGACTATCGACTTAAGCAATTACTATGTAATGCGTTTTAGCAATGGAAGTTCTACTTTTGCAGAAGGTGGTGCCACTCATTTAAGTGGAACATTAGCTCCTTACGCAACATTTGTTTTAGTAAATGGACAAACCACATCCACATCCTCATCTCCAGCTTGCAGTCCTGAGTTGCAAGCTATGGCAAATCAATTGGATGGCGCTTACCCTGCTCCTACCTACATGAATGGCAATGATGCTATTGCTCTTGTAAAAACCCCCGGAGGTGTTGCCCCAAGTGCTGATATGTCTAATGTTACATCAGTCGATTTAATTGGACAAATTGGACAGGGAGCTACTATATCAGCACAAACCGGTTGGTCGTATGTTAAAGATTCAACCTTAACCTATAATAATACAGCCGAAGTGGCTGTTACCGGAAAAGTTATTAATTATATTGTACAAGCCAAAGCTACAGACGGAACAACCTTTGGACCCTATTGGATGTCATGGACTTCCGATCATGTATTAATCAGGAAATATGATATTGTTAAAGGAGTTGTCGCCAATCCGAATCCTTTTATTGTAAATGTAGAATGGGATACAGTACCTGCAATTAAAGATACTGCTGGCCATTGGGTTTATAAAGATATTTGGACCAACTTGGGAAAACATGCGTGTGCTGCACATGGAGTAGGTTTTAATGAATCTCCTATTGATTCCTGGTTAACCATTTATCCTAACCCTGCACTATCTGGCCATTTCACCATAGAATCAGAGGTATCAATTCAAGAAGTAGAAATATATTCAGCCATTGGACAATTAGTTTATAAACAGTATGGAACTAACAACCAATTTCGAATAGAAATTGCACCTGCAACTTTAAAAAAAGGAATGTATTTGGTTAAGGTTATTACTTCGAAAAAAGAAACTTCTGTAAAAAAAATAATGCTTTATTAATTCTACGATATTAATCCTTTCAATAAAACAGGTAGCTGAATAAGAGCACTTTCTCAATTCAGCTGCCTGTTTAAATTTTAAAATATTCCGACCATGAAATACTATTTTATATTTATCACTCTTGCTGTCCTTTTCACTTCTTCCACTTATGCTCAAAAGCAATCTGTTAGTGGTGTAGTAAAAGACCTTGAAACTAAAGAAACAATTATTGGTGCCAACGTTATTATTAAAGGCACAACAATCGGAACAGTAACTGACTTTGATGGTAACTTTCAGATTGAATTAAATAAAGGTAAATATACTTTGGTGGTTTCATTTGTAGGATGTACAACCATCAATCAAGATATTGTGGTTTCCGATAGCCCATTAAAACTTACCTTCAATCTTGCGTCCGATGTACTATTAGATGAAGTGGAAGTTACTGCTGATATTGCAAAAGTGCGAGAAACTCCAGTCGCATTTACTAATATACTACCTGCCAAAATAGAGGAGCGCCTTTCAGGACAAGACATTCCTATGTTGTTAAATAAAACACCTGGGGTTTATGCAACTCAGCAAGGAGGTGGCGATGGAGATGCTCGCATAACAATTCGTGGTTTTAGTCAGCGAAATGTTGCAGTAATGCTTGATGGAATTCCAGTAAATGATATGGAAAACGGTTGGGTATATTGGTCAAACTGGTTTGGGCTGGATGCCGTGACCCGAAATATACAGGTTCAAAGAGGGCTCGGCGCTTCCCGATTGGCATTACCTTCAGTAGGAGGCACCATGAATATAGTTACGAAAGGAATCGAAAATAAGCGCCAATTGAGCATTGAACAAGGTATTGATGGATATGGAAAACTAACTACTAATTTTGGATTAACTACTGGCAAATTAAAAAACGGATGGGCACTTACAGCAGCAGGAGCATTCAAAAAAGGAAATGGTTGGGTAGAGCAAACCGATGTTACCGCTTGGTTTTTTTATGCTAAAATTGATAAAATGTGGGGAAATCACCTAACCAGCCTTACAGCTTATGGGGCACCTCAAACTCACAAACAACGTAGTTATAAAAAATCAATCGCTGATTATGATACTACCTATGCAAAAGAACAAGGGGTTAAGTCTGAAGAATTTCCAATAATAAATAATGGCGGAATTGGATACAATGCACATTGGGGCTATATCAAGCGCGATGCCGATGTATGGAATAGTGACTATACGGCACGAATTAACGATCCAAATGCTAAAAAAGAAGTAATGAATGAAATGGTAAACACCTATTTCAAACCTCAATTCAGCTTGCGCGATTCCTGGAATGTTAATGATCGTTTGCTGATTACAAATATACTTTACCTTTCAATGGGAACCGGTGGTGGCATGCAACCTCGAACCAGCCTCAAAAACACAAACCTTATTACTTCTGCTGATTATGAAAATAATCCAGGAATTTATTCGGAGGATGAAATAGGACAAATAAACTGGCAAAGCATTTATGACCAAAATAGTGGCCCAACTAACTCAGGGTTTGGCCAAGTATATCCTATCAATACAACCTACAGTAATAACTTGTATTATTCCAATAACTATTTGGTTCAAAACAACAACAATCATGTTTGGTGGGGCTTACTCTCAACCTTTTCATACGATTTAACCGATCAGCTAAAATTATCAGGGGGTGTTGACTTGCGTACATACACAGCCGAGCATTATAGCGAGATAACTGATTTATTAGGAGGGGACTATGCCATTGATAAATTCGATTTGAGAAATGATTACGATGCTGACAGCTCCCTTGCAATGAAACATGTAGGAGATAAGGTTTATTACTATGATGACGGCCTTGTTAACTGGGGCGGATTATTCAGCTTGCTAGAATATAAAATTGGAAAAGTCAGCGCTTTTGTTAATCTTACTGGATCAGTTAGTGGATATAAAAAGAAAGATTATTTTGGCAATGAGGAATCCGATTGGAAATACAAACCAGGTTTTACTTTTAAAACAGGAGCTAATTATAATATTAATGAAAATAATAATGTTTTTTTCAATTTAGGTTATCTTTCAAAAACCAGAGATTTCAAATATTATTTCAAAGGATATACAGCAGACTTTTTGCCTGATTCAATAACAAAAAATGAACAAGTTCAGGCCATTGAGTTTGGATATACATATACAAGTAGCGTGTTTACTGCCAATTTGAACGCTTATTACACTAAATGGAAAAATAAGCCAACCAACCAAGTTCAAGGCAAATACGATGATCCTATTTCAGGCACTGAAAAAAATACCTATGGAGATATTCCTGGAATGGATGCTTTGCATACCGGTGTTGAATTTGATTTTATCTATAAAATTTTAAAAAATTTAGATTTTCAAGGCTTGGTGTCATTGGGAAACTGGCAATGGGACAAAAAAATTGAAAATCTTCAAATGTATTATACCGATAATAATCAACCAGCCAATGTATTTAGTTTTGATGCCACTGGCATACACGTGGGCGATGCCGCACAAACACAGGTGGGTGCAAGTATTAGGTATGAGCCAATAAAGGGTTTATATGTTGAAGGGGGTGGTACATTCTTTGACCGTTATTATGCTGATTTCAATCCAGAACAATGCACCGATGCTGCCGGAAATCCAGTTGAATCTTGGAGAATTCCATCCTACGCTACCTTTGATTTTCATACTGGATACCGTTTTAACATTGAATCTGTGAAGAATACAAATTTTGCCATTAAATTCAATGTTTTAAACCTCCTTAACTCCATGTACATTTCGGATGCTAAAAACAATGATACCTATATTCAACTACCATACAATTCATTTGATGCCCGATCAGCGTCGGTTTTTATGGGTGCAGGAAGACAATTTACCGCATCGCTAAAAATTACACTTAACTAATGTTAAATTGTACTGAATTTATAACATGTTTATTACTCAAAACATTAATATATGAAAAAGAAATTAATTCTCGCATTGGTAATTATGGGAATTTCAACCCTCACCCATGCCCAAACTACCATCCTGCAAGCTCGTGCTATGGCTGCAGGATCTGTTGTTACCGTTAATGGTATTGTTACCAATGGCGCCGAATTGGGGGTTATCCGGTATTTACAAGACAACACCGCCGGAATAGCAGCCTATGGTGCACTTGTAAGTGGAGTGAACCGGGGCGATTCAGTTACCATTACCGGAACGCTCAAAATATACAACCAACTGTTAGAAATGGATCCTTTGACCAGCGTGCTAGTCCGGTCATCAGGAAATCCATTGCCAGCACCTATTGTTTTAACCCCGGCACAACTGACCGAAGCTTACGAAGGAATGTTGGTGCAAGTGAACAATGCTATATTTACTGATGCCGGTGGAATATTCGCACAAAAAAAATACGCGTTTACTTCCAATAACGAAACAGGGTATATTTATGTAAAAAGCAGCCAAACTGATATTGTAGGGCAGCCTATACCAAATGGTCCGGTGAGTATTACTGCTTTGTTATCACAATTTGATTATAGCAGTCCAACTGCCGGATATCAGATGTTACCACGCACCATTAGCGATATTCAGATAACCAGTACTATTTATTTAACCAGCATTTTATCAAATACCCTATTCACAAAAACAGATCTTGATTTTAGCTGGTAAACAAACATAGCAGGAACCACCGAGATGTTTTATGGTGCAACAGCCGAATTAGTAAAAACAAACCATATTACCGGTACAGGAAATTCTGCAACTCACGAAATTTCGATTACCGGGGCTACTGCAGGACAAGTTACATGGGTACAAGCATTTTCAGTAAGTGGCAGCGACACAGCTTTTTCCGGAATAGTACCTTTTACAACCATTTCCAATTCAACCGGCGACATTAAGGTATATTTTAATACTCCGGTTGACAATTCATATTCCAGTGGAACGAATGCTCTTAGTATCTCAACCGCAATTGACGATACATTAATTGATTATATCAACCGGGCAAAATATTCGGTTGACCTGACCATGTATAATTTTAATAATCAGGGAATAAGTAATGTAAGCAATGCCTTAATTGCCGCTGCAAACCGTGGACTTACAGTAAGGGTAATTGGTTGCGGAACCACAGCAAACCTTGGTATTGACGAATTGATGGGAACCTCGGTTCATGTTTTGGTTGGTCCCTCGATTGATGAAAGAGCTGGAATTATGCACAATAAATTTATTTTGTTTGATACCGAATCAACGAATCCAAATGAACCCATTGTTTGGACCGGTTCTACCAATTTAACCGATGGCCAAATCAATCTGGATGCCAATCAGGTAATTATCATTCAAGACCAGAGCCTTGCCCGTGGTTATAAAATTGAGTTTGAAGAAATGTGGGGATCCTCAGGAAGTAATCCAGATGCAGTAAAAGCACGCTTTGGATCTAAAAAACAAAATAACACCCCCCACGAATATGAAATTAATGGCATACGGGTAGAGAGTTATTTCAGTCCATCCGATGGAGTTAACTCACGCATTGTGCAAAATATAAATACAACCAATAATGATTTAAGCATTGCCACCATGCTTATTACCCGAACCGAAATGGCTGATGCCATAGCTGCCCGTAAGTTAGCCGGAGCGGCAGTAAATGTTATCACTAATGCTGAGGGTAACAACAATGCAACCGTAAATACCACTCTTTCCGATGCTTTAGGTACCCATTATACTTTTGATGATGTAAGCAATGGGATTTTGCATCATAAATACATGATAGTTGATCAGGATGCTCCGGCATCAGATCCTTTAGTGTTCACTGGATCGCACAACTGGAGTGCCGCAGCCGACAACGAGAATGATGAAAATACTATTATAGTTCACGATGCAACCATTGCCAATATTTATTATCAGAATTTTGTAGCTCGATTTGTGGAGAACAATGGAGTACTTTTTGAATTAACTGGACCTCCTACCGCAGTCAATGATAGTATAAATACAGGAGTTGATCAAACAGTTACCGCTTTTGTATTAGAAAACGACTTAAAACAGGCACCGGTTACAGTAAGTATTGAAACAGCAGCAAAAAACGGTAATTCCTATATTCCTTTCAGCAATCCGAATGTAATAAACTACTTGCCAAATACAAGTTTCATTGGTGATGATTCCATAACCTACAAAATTGCCTATCAAGCCTCACCCAATTTATTTGCCACAGCTAAAATTTACATCAATGTATCAGTAAATGGTGTAGTAGAATTTTCCGGAAATAATCGTCTTCAGGTATTCCCTAATCCGGCAACCAGCGGACAGCTTACCATTCTGTGTTTTATGAATTCAGCAAGCAACGGATTGTTACAGTTATTGGATGTTACCGGAAAAGTAGTTTTTGAACAATCGGTAACACTTACGGCAGGTGAGAATATGATTAACAACACGTTTTCAGAACAATTACAGGGCATGTATATTCTCAGGTTAACAGCGCCTACAGCCGTTTGGAATCAAAAAGTACTTTTTGAATAGCTGCTTTTCTAAAATTATTTTGTCATAAAAGAGCCTTATAAAATTATGGGGCTCTTTTTATTATGATGATTTACTTAATTTTTTCTATTTTTAATCTTCACTTGTAATAAAATAATGCCTTTACCATATCTTATTTCTTAACCGTAAAGTAATGAATTGTTAATACTTTATTAAATCTATAATTGGCAAATCAATTTACTTTTGAACACTTAAACTAACAATTTAACACTTAATTAAAATCTGATTTATGAAAAAAAAACAACTCGTTCTCATCTTGAGTTTTTTTGTGTTTAGCTTTTCGGCTTTTGCACAATTAACAACCTCCGAAATTAAAGGTAAAGTCAGTTCTGAAACTGAAAGCTTACCTGGTGCAACAGTTATTCTGATCCATGAAGCAACAGGTTCAGAATATACAACCATAACAAATACTAATGGGATGTATAACTTGCCCAATTTAAATCCGGGCGGACCTTATACCCTTAAAGTTTCTTACGTTGGTTACAAAGACTACTCAAACAGTGATATCTTTTTGAGCTTGGGTCAGGTATTTCAACTTAACATCCAACTGAGTGAAAACACGGTTGGGTTAGGTGAAATACAAGTTGTTGCTTATCAAGCAGGAGTTTTTGATGGAAATACAACAGGTTCCAAAACTACCTTATCAAAAGGACGAATTGAAAACCTTCCAACTATTGGTCGTGGAATCAGCGATTTTGCCCGTATCACCCCTCAAGCAAAAGTTAACAAAGATGGTGGATTAGAAATTGCTGGACAAAATAGCCGTTATAACTCATTTACTATCGATGGTGCGGTTCAAAATGATGTTTTTGGGTTAGCATCTAATGGAACCAATGGCGGACAAATAGGTTTGAATCCGATGAGTATGGATATTATCGACCAATTGACCATCTCACTTTCACCCTACGATGTGAGCCAAAGTGGTTTTTCCGGAGCAGGTATTAATGCAGTTACTAAAAGTGGAACCAATCGCTTTGAAGGAACCGTTTATAACTATTTTAGAAATCAGTCTTTCGCTGGAAAAACTCCTACCGATGATGAAGCCGTTGAAAGAAAAAAATTAAACGATTTTACATCCAACACCTTTGGCCTTTCAGTAGGTGGTCCCCTTATTAAAAACAAATTATTCTTTTATGCCAATGCTGAAGTTCAACGTGACAAAACTCCAAAACCATTTGATTTTTCACAATATACAGGTACAGCAAGAAAAACAGCTATTGATTCTCTTTCAAATATGTTGAGTAGTGATTATAATTATGATGCTGGAACTTATGAAAGTACCGAAGCTAGTCTGGATGCAGAAAAATTCTTCCTTAAACTGGACTGGAATATCAATGCCAAGCATAAATTTTCAATTCGCCATCAATACTCTAAAGGCAGGAGCATAAGTCCTTCCGTTTCTAGTCCTACTACTATCTATTTTTCAAACTCAGGAATTGATTTTTCCTCCAAAACAAATTCCACAACGGCTGAATTAAAAAGTGTTTTTGGTAATCGTTTTGCCAACAAACTGCGCTTTGTGGCCACAATTGTTGATGATGACCGCGACCCAATGGGAGCTAATTTCCCATACATAACCATTAGAAACGAAAAAATAAATTTGGGTAGCGAGCAATTCTCAACCGCAAACCGCTTAAAACAAAGTGTGTTCAGTTTGACGGACAATTTTAATATATATGCTGGAAACCATAACATAACATTGGGAATGCATCACGAATACTATGATATGTTCAATGTATTTATCCGCCAAAATTTTGGGGTTTATACCTATACAGCCCTCAACGATTTCTTGGTTGGCAACCCAGCCGTTCGCTATGATCGAAGCTTTTCAAACGTTGATAACGTAACAGGTGATGAATCAAAAGGAGCTGCAGAGTTCAGTGCCTTGCAACTAGGGTTCTATGCTCAGGATAATTATCAAGCAACTGATAAATTGAATCTGACCTTTGGTATTAGGGTTGATATAGCAATGTATTTAGATACTCCTGCAGAAAATACTGATTTTAATGACAATGTTATCCCTTATTTAGAGAGCGAATATAACGTTGACTTTATGGGAGCTAAAACGGGACAAATGCCTAATACTTCGCCCCTATTTTCACCAAGAGTTGGATTTAACTGGGATGTTAATGGTGATAAAACGATGCAATTGCGAGGAGGCGCCGGATTATTTACATCAAGGATTCCTTATGTGTGGCCAGGTGGTTCTTATAACAACAATGGAATGACCGTAGGTGGAATGACTGTTCAAACAGCAGGTTCTCCTGAATTGGTTTTCAACTCTGACTGGGAGAATCAGCCATCAGTAACAGGTAATCCATCGGGTCAAATTGATATTTTTGCCAAAGATTTTAAAATGCCGCAGGTTTTTAGAGCCAATTTTGCCGTGGACAAGAAATTGCCTTATGATATTAATGCTACTCTGGATTTTACCTATACAAAAAACGTCAATAATGTTACTTATCAAAACCTATATGTTCAAGATACTGGGCGGGTATTATCCGGAACTGGTGATACAAGAACTTTATGGTCGAATATAGTAGGCAATGTGAATACAAATAGTGGAACTTCCGGGCGTTACACCGGAGTTTATTTGGGTTCCAACACCAGCGAAGGCCATAGCTTTAACTTTATGGCTCAGTTAGATAAAAGCTGGAAATCGGGAATATTTGCAAGTTTTGCCTATAATTATGGCGTTGCCAAATCAATTAACGATGGTCAATCTTCACAAAACTCATCTCAATGGCGCGTACCCAATAATAACGGTCGCAACAACCTCGATTTAGGCTACTCAGTTTATGATTTAGGACATCGCGTAGTTGCCAATGTTTCCTATAAAATAGATTACAGCGATTTTGCGAATACTACCATCAGCTTGTTTTACAACGGACAATCAGGTGAACGCTTCTCTTATGGATATGATAATGGGGTTTCTGCATCAGCAGGTCCTGCTGGTGATAATACAGATGGGTACGATTTAACCCTTTTGTATGTTCCCGTTGATGTAAACGACATTAATTTAGTGGATGTGCTTAACACAGATGGAACAGTTGCTTATTCTGCAGCCCAACAATGGACCGATTTAGATGCATTTATTTCTGATAATAAGTATTTAAACGATCACAGAGGTGAAACCGTTGAAAGACACGCACAGCGCATGCCTTTTGAAAACATCTTTGACTTAAAAATAATACAGGAATTCAAGTTTAAAGTAGCTCCTGAAAGAGAAAACCGTTTCCAGATTTCATTAGATGTTTTCAATTTAGGAAATATGATAAATAAAGACTGGGGTCGCATGCATTATGGATTAGGCGATTACAATACGTATCGGTTACTTGAGTTTAAGGGATACGAAACTGGAACTAATAACCCAACCTACACTTACGTAAATAAAGCAGGTAAAGATACTTGGGGAATTGATGATAGTGGATTGCAAAGTTCACGCTGGCAAGCTCAAATCAGTGTAAGATATATTTTCTAATCAGATAGAAAAAATTGAAAAGAGAGGCTTTCCAAAATTGGAAAGCCTCTCTTTTTCATATAACCAAACAATTAATTGGTTTCTTCAGCAGTTGCATACAGCTCAATAATCTTAATTATCGTTTCGGTAGCTTTTTCCATGCTTTGCACGGGAACAAACTCGTACCGGCTGTGAAAATTGTGGCCTCCGCTAAAAATATTAGGCGTGGGCAGTCCCATAAACGATAGTTTGGCTCCATCAGTTCCTCCCCGAATGGGTTTAATAATGGGTTCAATACCCACTAATTCCATGGCTTTTCGTGCGGTTTCAACAATATGATAATAGGGTTCTACCATTTTTTTCATATTGAAATATTGGTCTTTTATTTCAATTGTTATATAATTCCCTCCATATTCACGGTTTAATTCATCAGCTACCGTTTGTAACCGTTGTTTTTTCTCATGAAACTTGTCCGTATCGTGATCCCGGATTAATAATTCCGCCTCGGCTCCTTCAACATTTCCAGTACCATGCAACACATGATAAAATCCCTGGTATCCTTCGGTATATCGAGAAGTTTCTGACATGGGTATGGCACCAATTATCCTATTAACTAACAAAATGGCATTTACCATTTTATTCTTTGCCTCACCGGGATGTACATTTTTCCCTGTGATAGAAATTTTAGCATGAGCTGCATTAAAATTTTCGAATTCCAATTCTCCTACTCCACCCCCATCTAACGTATAGGCAAAATCGGCGCCAAAACCCTTAACATTAAATAAATCGGCTCCTCTCCCAATTTCCTCATCAGGAGTAAAGGCAATTTTAATAGGCCCGTGTTTAAACTCCGGATTCTCCATTACAAATTGTGCCATCTGCATAATTTCGGCAATACCTGCTTTATCATCGGCTCCCAACAAGGTATTCCCATCGGTTACCACTAAATCCTGACCTTTATACCGGTATAATTCAGGAAATTCATCCGGGGAAAGCACTATGTTTTTCTCTAAATTGAGAATGATATCTTTGCCTGAATATTTTTTTACAACTATCGGCTTAACATTGTCAGCCGTCATATCAGGACTCGTATCTAAATGCGAAATAAAACCAATGGAAGGTACTTTATGCGAGACATTTGCAGGAATGGACGCATACAAATATCCATTCCCATCCAATTCAGTTTTATTAACTCCCATCCGTTCCAACTCATCTTTTAGCACCTTTGCCAAATTGTATTGTTTGTTGGTGCTAGGGCAGGTAGTTGACTTATCGTTCGATTGGGTATCAATCTTAGCGTATCGAATAAAACGTTCCGTTATCTTGTCCATAGGTTACAATTGAGTTCTATATATTTTTAATTCTTTATTTAAAATTTTCTCGTTTCCACAAAGTTTTTCAAGCAATGCATGAAATGCGGAACCATGATTTTTGTGCATGGTATGGCATAATTCGTGCAAAATAATAAAGTCTGACAAATGTTCCGGCAACCTCATTAAATGCAAATTTAAGTTGATGTTGTTCTGAGCGGAACAACTTCCCCATCGGGATTTTAAATTTTTAACAAACACTTTTGAATAGTTAAATCCATACTTTGCAGCCAAATCATGAATCCTAACTGGCAAATAAATTTTAGCTTCTTTACGAAGCACTTCAGTGGTAAAAGCTTTTATAATTTCTTGATTCTTTATCGAATCCAAATCCGCTGTTTCGGGAAAAAATAAGGTGATGCTATTTTCCACTTTACGGCTCATGATATTATGTCCTGGATGCCGTGCTATTTTTATTTTATGAAACCGGGTTACCATTTCATCGGTCTCGTTTATAGTTGATTTCTTCTCGTGCTTTTGCTCAAGCAGGGTAATGTGTTCGCGTATCCATTGTTGTTTTTCCAAGGCAAACCGGAATCCCATATCGTAATTCATTAGCTGGGGAATTACCACTTTGGGTTGCTCTCCTGCCCGTAATTTAATCGATAATCGGCGCGTACTATAATGCTTACATACGAGAACATCGCCTATAGTTGGGATATTGTATGTTTTGGACTTCATGGGTTATTCAATAAAAAACGGGTAAGCTACTTACATCGCACCGCTCAACCATCTACCCTTGCTTCCTTCCGGACCTGGGGGGTTTCAACAGGAGCTGATCGTATAAGACTTACCCGCGCACAAAAGTAGTAATTATTCAGCCTTTTGCAAAAAAGATAAAAGAAAAATATCCGGTCTTTTTAAAAGTCAGAATTTCAATTATCTGCAATTAAAATAAAATATATTGAGGTTAAAAGTGAGCCAAAAGTCAATGAAATAAACCAAATTATAGCTTTCAAAGACAGAAAGAAATTACTTTCTACCGCCCAACCGACATTGAATTAGAATTATTCTTTTAATAAAAGTAAAAAAAGTATATTTGCCTGATAAGAAATGACTATGCAGCACGATAATACACTCATTAAATATACCATGACCTATGGCTTATACCTTGGCTTGGCTTTTTCTCTTTCGATATTTGTAATGCACTTGTTCGGGAGTGTTCATTCTCCAGGCGATGAAATAGGAGTATTCAATGCACTGCTTCTTTCATTTGGCATGCTTATTTTTGGGCGTAAATACCGCGACACCTACTTCCCCAATGAATTTGTTTACCGACAAGCCTTTGGTTTTACTGTGCTGTTAAGTTTATTTGCTGCTTTCATTTACGCTGTTTTTTCATATTGGTATTTTGCTATTTTAGAACCAAAAGGAATTGAATATTTTATCGATCAAATGAGATTGGCATACTCTGCCAAAGACAATTTGACCGCGGAACAGGTAGAAGCATTAGTGGTTTTGTATAAAAATGCGCTAACACCTGCCGTTATGTCTTTTATTGTGTTTATGTACCACACGTTTGTAGGCGTAATGTTTGGATTGCTCATGTCAGTTTTTATTAAAACACCCGTACGATTCGAAAAATAAAATTTTAACAAATCAGCTAAACAGCTATGAATATAAGCATTGTAGTTCCATTATACAACGAAGAAGAATCGTTAAATGAATTGGTAGCCTGGATTGCCAAAGTTATGTATGAACATAACCTGACTTATGAAATTATTTTAGTTGACGATGGAAGTAATGATGGTTCATGGCGCGAAATTGAAAAACTATCCACGGAATATGGCTCCATAAAAGGGATTAAATTCCGCAGGAACTATGGAAAGTCAGCAGCTTTATTTTGTGGATTTCAATCAGCCGAAGGGGATGTGGTAATTACTATGGATGCTGATTTACAGGATAGTCCCGATGAAATTCCTGATCTGTATTACATGATTGCCCGCAACAACTATGATATGGTTTCCGGATGGAAAAAACGCCGACACGACCCTATTACTAAAACAATCCCAAGCCGTTTCTATAATTGGACCGCCCGTAAAT
Organism: Salinivirgaceae bacterium; assembly: GCA_041664345.1. GTDB lineage: Bacteria > Bacteroidota > Bacteroidia > Bacteroidales > SZUA-534 > GWE2-40-63. Next base: position 82,952 of record JBAYKX010000013.1, on the reverse strand, counting down.
CGACCGGAATAAAATTACATGACTTTAATTGTGGTTTAAAAGCCTATCGCAGTGAGGTTATCAAATCAATTGAAGTGTATGGCGAAATGCATCGGTACATCCCTGTGTTGGCTAAACAAGCCGGTTTTACCAAAATTGGCGAAAAAGTGGTTCAGCATCAAGCCCGGAAATACGGTGTTACCAAATTCGGGCTCGAACGCTTTATCAACGGCTTCCTCGACTTAATGTCAATCATTTTTATGACCAAATTTGGGAAAAAACCCATGCACCTTTTCGGCACTTTGGGTGTAATTACCTTCCTTTTTGGATTTATATCGGCGGCAGTTGTTGGAGCCCATAAGTTATATGTTTTAGCCCGGGGGCTCAAAACAACCTTGGTAACCGACAGTCCTTATTTTTATCTTTCGCTGGTTTGTATGATTATTGGTACTCAGCTATTCTTGAGTGGCTTTATTGGAGAATTGGTATCGCGAAGCTCTTCGGATAGAAACCATTATCAGATTGACAAAGAAATTTAGATAACTCTACTCAAAGCCACTCTAAATACTTTAAGTACTCTAAATACTTCTTTTAGTTGGCGTCGTAATTATCAATAAACGAAACAATAGCCGCTGCACATCCTGGTCCAGCTTGGGCAAACGATATAGATAAGTAGTAAACCTGAGTTTTTGCGCAGAAGAATTCAAATGCTTCATAAACGGTACCATCAGATTGGTCGTAATTGCTGCCGTAATATTTTGTAAAATCATACAACTTCAAAACTACCTGATCTTTACAGGTTGAATCTGATTTAATATTAAAACGGTAATGGGTTCCTTTATTGAGGAGAATTGAAAACACTTCCTTAGGTGCTTTATCAGTACTACGACCCTCTTCAAGCCTTACCCGGAAGTCTTTCAAATAGGTGGCTTTTCCAATATCGCGCATTACAACTTCTTTCAAAGCCATACCACATTGAGCATTGGCATTTTGAAGAGTAAAAAATACGGTGATTATTGCCACAATAAAAAATACCTTACCCATTACTAAGCTATTTTTAAAAATCCATTCATTACTTATATTTATTAAAATTTGCTTGGTTTATTGAATGCTGAATGTATAAAAAAACGTTCATATATAAAAATTATTCGCCACCAAACTCCATTAAATATGCCTTTATAAAATCGTTCAGTTCACCATCCAAGACTGCTTGCACATTCGATGTTTCGAGCCCGGTTCGCACATCTTTACTAATTTATAAGGATGCAGGGTATAGTTTCGAATTTGCGACCCCCATTCAATCTTCTTCTTGGTACCTTCTATCTTATCTTTTTCCTCTTGTTTTCTCCGAAGTTCTAATTCATATAGTTGCGATTTTAACAACCGCAGTGCATTCTCTTTGTTCTGACCTTGGCTCCGTGATTCAGTATTTTCAATAACAATGCCTGATGGAGCGTGATGCAGTCGAACCCCTGTTTCCACTTTATTTACATTTTGACCCCCGGCGCCACCACTGCGAAAGGTATCCCAAGTAATATCGGACATATTAACCAATATTTCAATGCTATCATCAATTGATGGGGATACAAAAACACTGGAGAACGTGGTTTGCCTTTTACCTTGCGAATTAAATGGCGATATACGCACCAACCGATGCACTCCATTTTCACCTTTAAGGTACCCGTATGCGTAATCGCCGGTAACTTCAAAAGTGACCGTTTTCACCCCGGCCTCATCGCCTGCTTGATAATTAAGTTCCCGTACTTTATATCCATTCTTTTCGGCCCATCGCAAGTACATTCGCATCAACATTTCAGTCCAATCAAGACTTTCGGTACCACCAGCACCCGAATTAAGCTTTACAATGGCTCCCAAAACATCTTCCTCACGACGCAGCATATTCCGGGCTTCAATAATTTCAAAAGAACTTATGGCTTTTTTATACTGGGCTTCTAATTCGTCTTCGGTAGCCTCACCCATTTCATAAAAATCAAAGAGCACTTGCAAATCCTCTACCGTATTTTTTGATTCCTCATAACCCTTGACCCAAAATTTTATTTGTTGAATCTTTTTAAGTTGTTCTTCGGCCTCTTTTGGTTTGTCCCAAAAATCAGGAGCTTGAGTTTTTTGCTCCTCTTCCTCTAATTCAATCTTCTTTTTATCAATGTCAAAGATGCCTCCTCAAAGCTTCCAGACGCTTAATTAATTCTTTATGTTGTTCGGTTGAAACCATAGTAAGTTGTTTTGTACAAAAATAGCAATAAAATTAAGTCTTCGGAAATTGATTCTTCAATCCATCTTCAATAAGTTGAATACTAATTCGGGTTCAAAACCTTTGGCAATAATGGTTCGGGCAATTTTACCCTTCTTTTCGAATTCACTCTGTCCCTTCACTATTTTTTTCTTTTTTTTTATTTCTTCTAAAATTACTCTTTGATATTCCTGTTCATTAATTCCTTCAAGTGCTTGCTGAATTATATCCGAAGGAAGCTTTTTTTGCTTTAACTGAAAGCGTATTTTAATTTTCCCCCAGTGATTAAAATTAAACTTATCGTGAGTAAAAGCAATACTAAACCGATAATCGTCAACAAATTTTTCAGTAATTAATGCTTCCAAAACCTTTGCAATAATTGATTCAGGAACCTCCAATTCACTTAGTTTTGACACAATTTCACTTTGGCAGTACTCTTTTTTACTACACAAATACATACATCGGTTAAGCGCCTCTTTGTAGTTCATGTTTTATGATTAAAAGCTTTTACCATTCTCGGTTTTCCATGAATGTCGTTTTTAACTACAATTTGAAAATAATTAAAAGATTCCAACAGTTGAAATACCTCCTTACTCAAAGCCTCATTAATTTCAAAAAATAAAGCTCCACCGGGTTTGAGTAAGCTGCATCCCAATTTCGCGATAGCACGATAAAAAAGTAACGGATCCGAATCATTAACAAATAATGCCAACGGAGGCTCATAATCGAGCACATTGGGATGCATCAAATTCATTTCAGAGTTCTTAATATAAGGTGGATTACTCACTATTAAGTCCAGATTAGCAGGCAAATCAACAGCTAGTACTTTTAAAATATCCCCGTTAATAAAATGAACATTCACTCCATTTAAATGAGCATTTTCGCGAGCTACATTTAACGACTCCTCAGAAATATCAAGGGCGAAAACCTGACTTAAAGGCATTTCTTTTGCTAAAGTAATGGCAATGCATCCGCTACCGGTACCTATATCGAGCAACGAAATTGCTGTTTCTTTAAAATCCTTACTAATCCATTGTACCAGTTCTTCCGTTTCCGGCCTTGGAATAAGCACCTCACGATTTACTTTAAAAGTTAATCCATAAAATTCGGTCTCACCTAGTATATATTGAATGGGCTCATTTTTAGCTAACCTACTAACAACATTCATTATTTGATTGTAATCAGAAATCAATACTTTTGTATTGGGATAAGCCAAAATGTCAAGTCGTGAAAGATTGAGTATTTTTTCATAAACCAGAAAAAGTTGTGCATCAATTTCCCTTGCAGAAAAGTTGGATTCTAAAGTTTTCTTTACTTTAGCAGTAATTTGAGAAATAGAATAATTCATAGCCTCCAAAATTAAAAAAAATGCGTCACATGGAACCTCAAAGTATGGATGAATTTTACATGAACCGTTGCCTGCAATTAGCTAAAAAAGGGGAAGGTTATGTGGATCCGAATCCATTGGTTGGTTCTGTAATTGTTTTAAACAATCGGGTGATTGGAGAAGGGTTTCATGCCAAGTATGGTGAAGCCCATGCCGAAGTAAATGCCATTAATTCAGTTACCGATAAATCTCTTTTAAAATCAGCCACAATCTATGTAAGTCTGGAACCTTGCTCGCACCATGGAAAAACGCCTCCATGTGCCGATTTAATAATCCACCATAAAATACCAAAGGTTGTAATTGGAATGCAAGATCCCTTTTTAAAAGTAAATGGTTCTGGTATAAGCCGGCTTCAACAGGCCGGATGCGTGGTAAAAACTGGAGTACTTGAAAAGGAATGCTACCAGCTAAACAAAGCATTTGTAACTTTTCATACAAAAAAAAGGCCTTACATCATACTAAAATGGGCTCAAACGTTGGATGGATTTATTGATAAAACAAGGGAACCCGGTTCCCTTAATGAAGCAAATTGGATAACGGATGAGGTTTGCCGTTCTTTGGTACACAATGGCGCTCAGAAATTCCGGCCATAATGGTAGGAAAAAATACCGCAACCCTCGATAATCCTAGGTTAGACACCCGATTTTGGGGAGGTCGGAATCCGGTACGCATTGTTATCGACCAAGAGTTGGTTTTGCCTAAAAACCTGCATCTATTTGACCAAAGCCAAAGAACTCTAGTCCTTAATGCTGTAAAAAATGGTAAAGAAGTCAATCTAGAGTATTTGAAAATTGACTTTGGTAAAGGATTCCTAAACAGTTTGATGGAATTGCTTTATCAAAAAGAAATAAATAGTTTACTGGTTGAAGGAGGTCAACAGTTATTACAATCGTTTATTAATCAAAACTATTGGGATGAAGCCCGAATTTTTACTGGAAACAAGTATTTTACTCAGGGGGTTTCGGCTCCAAAAATCGCAGGGCATAAAGTAGGGTTGGAATTCATTGGAAACAGTCAATTATCAATAGTTAAAAATCAATAGATACCGATTTGGGATATTAAAAGTTGCCGAATTCGTGCGATTTTTTGACATGTTATATCTAACACGTGAGGGATTGAAACGAGCTTCGACGGTTGAATAACCTGCTTTCAAGTCAATTTTTTTATCTACTTGAAATCTGGCTTTATTTTTTTCATTTTCACAGGATTCTGGCGGCAATCGAATATAGATGCAATTGTAATTATTTCATTTTCTTGCCAATAAATAATTTTATAGTTACTCTCCACAAGAAATCTAAAATTTTCTGGCATTTCACTTAATAGTTCTTCTTTGGGACCAGACAGCGGATTTTTATATAACACTTCAACTTTCCCGACAATTTTGTTTATAATTTTCTTAGCGATTCTTGGACTGGCTTTTAGAGAGTAATACTCATAAATATCATTTAATTGTTTTGTTGATAATTCAGACCATTCTATTTTTATTTCCATGATTTGACTTTCTTTTTTAATTCTTCATGTGAAATTACCCGACCATTTTCTTTGTCTTGTTTTGCCTGGTCAATCATTTCATGGAATTCATTCAATGTCATAGGTGCTAATTCTCGGTCATGTTGTTTATTATTCTCAATCTTTACAAAAGATTCTATTTTCTCAATGATGCTTTCATCAGTGATTCTTAAAAAATCTTCTATAAGATTCAATTTTCTTGCTTGTATGTTCATTTCATCAATCTTTACTTACTACAAATATAATGAGTTTTGATTTAAAGTGTTTCGATTGTCCTTCTTTTCTTAGCTTTCCCACAACGCTATTCTAGCAGAAATTCAATGTTCTCTAAAAGTAGTTTCTATTGCAGCAATATCAATAGGTTTTTAATTAGTCTTATTATTTTGTTAACTTTTTGATAACAAAAATTAAGATAATTTGAAACTCTAACAATAAAATCTTACATTTGAAAGAATACCTCAACCGTATTAACATGAAACCCCCATGCAGGAAACTACAAAAACGCGCATAAAAATTTACATGGGGTGTTCCATTCGTACGAAACAATTGACATTCAATGAACTAATAATTATTTACGGATGAAAATTGCTAATTACCTAGTTCTTACAATTTGTTTTTTATTTGTAGGAACGGTTTTAAAATCGCAAGTTACTAAAGGAGTTGGAACCCTTAAAACCGATATTCGGGAACTAACCGGTTTTAATGAAATAATTGCTCAGGGTGCATTTGAACTCATCTTGGTTCAAGGCGAGCAAGAAGGGCTGCGTATTGAAACCGATGAAAACTTATTAGAGCTATTTCAAACCAGAGTCGAAGAAAATAAACTCTACATCTCAATAAATGCAGACATTCGAAAATTTAGTGTTCTAAAAGTAACCGTTTCGTTTAAGGAATTGAAGCGTATAGTTTTACTGAATGAGGTTTCGCTTTCCACAACAAATGTGATACATTTTGATGATATTGAATTCTTTGCAGGAGGAATTTCAAAAATAAATTTTGAAATATTTACCGCTCATTTAAAAGTACATTTAACCGATGGTTCTTTTGCGTACTTTAAAGGTTTTGCAGAATCATTTTACGTCGAGATGCATGATGAAACAGAACTAAATGCCTTCGATATGCAAACCGATAGCTGTCGGATATTATCATCGGGGCTTACTGAGGTAATGGTTAGTGTACAAAAAGATTTGAAACTATTAGTAAGTGGGGCAAGCAATGTTTACTATCTTGGTGAACCAACTATCAGTGAACGGCTATTTTCCAGTAACGGGTTTATCGTAAAGAGAAAACGTACCGAATAATGTCCTGATTTACTCAAGATATATTCTCTTTTAAATACCTCATAATCCTATTTCTAAATTTTTCTTCCCCTTCATTCAAGAACTTAATAGTAATTGGTATATAATAAATGGGGAGTTTTTTAAAAAAAGGAGCGACATCAGCACTGCGCATTCGCATGGCATCCTTTTCCGTAGTTATGATACAATTGATTTTTCCGGGTATTTTTTCAAAGAGTGCGGTCAACTGCTGGCAATCCGTTTCGGTAAATGAATGATGGTCAGGAAAAGCCATTGTATGCAATTTAGCTCCCATTTCTTCAATCCTATTATAAAACGGTATAGGATTGGCAATACCAGTTACAACCAGAACTTCGGAATTGGTTAAAAATGGAATATCCGGGATTGAATTATTCTCAAATACTGGTTTAACATCTCCATAAGCAACTGAAGTAAAAAATAATTCCTGATTTGGTGTCATCTTCATTTCCTCGCTAAGCTTTTTAAATTCAAAAAGAAGCATCGGCAAAGAACACTTGGTAACAATTATAATATCGGCTCTTTTCAAATTCCTTGCTGGCTCCCTAAGGTTTCCTGCGGGAAGCATATAATCATGATTAATAGGCCGTTGATAATCAATCAATAAAATTTTTAATCCCGGATTAACATACCGATGTTGAAACGCATCATCGAGCACAATTAATTCAGGTGGATTAGGGTCATTTATCAAGGTATCAATGGCATGTACCCTCTTTTCATCAACTACCACCCGAATAGCAGGAAATTTTTGCTTAATTTGCAATGGTTCATCGCCTGCTTGGGCTACTGATGATTCTGTTTGTACCTCGAAAAAACCTTTAGTTTTTCTCTTGTATCCGCGGCTTAACAAAACAATCCGATAATTTTGTTCCAGCCAATTTAGTAGATATTCGGCATGTGGCGTTTTACCAGTGCCCCCAACGGTAATATTTCCAATAGAAATGATTGGGAGAGGATAAGACTTGGACTTTAATAAACCCCAATCGAATAGTTTGTTCCTTAAAAAAACAATAAACCGGAAAATGATAGAGACAGGAATTAAATACCAACGCATGTGCCAAAATTAATTGTAATTTGAATTCTAAAGATAAGCCCTATAATGCAAAAACAAAAGAATATTTTTTATTTGGTAAATAAAAAATGGGCTGAAATATCAACTATTTCAGCCCACTCAAAATACTATAATATTTCTTTTACCTGCCTCCTCCTTGCATGTAGATGGAGTACATTTCTTCAAAAGTTTTTGAAACCGAATCGCCCAATTCTTTTTGCTTATAGCGATGTGCTACTTCATTCAACCATTGCACTGTGGCAAAGCACAATTGCTTGTCCTGATCGGCAGCATTTGGGAAACGTTTATCAAGTTTTAAATAATAATTCAAATCATTTTTTGCCGTTTCCACCATGTTACTCACAATTTCAACTCCTTTTTCATCCATCCCGGCTTCAAAGAAAGCTTCCACAAAGTGCGTATCAAAATATTCCAAAGGCATTTTTTCAATCGGTAAAATCTCTAATCCACGATTAAGTACCGCTTTTGCTGAATCCATTTTACCTTCAGAAACCAATGCTTTGGCCAAACGTCCAAAATTGTTTCTAATTTTAACAATACGAATGGTACGGCGAATATTTTCATCGAGATATACATTCGGTTTACCCATATTTCCCCAACGGAATGTGTTCATTAAGTGGTCGTATAAAATATCGGTTTCAATTCGGCCTGTTGACTGGTAATCGAATTTTGTATAAACAGGAACCATCCGGTAAGCAAATCCTTCCAATTGAAAATAGTCACGCATATTGGTTTCATTACCGGAACCTACTGATACAAAATAAATGGGACGTTCCCAGTTTGAAGAGGCCATCAAATCGAGCATCATTAAATCGTTTTTAAGGATATAATTGGAGCTAATACTCCAACGCATCTCATCCACAATTTGGTCGGCTTTTTCGGGCTTTACCACTCCTTCTTTGAGCACTTTTTGTTTATCAATGGTAATTTTGAATTTTTTAGTTGGAAAATAATCGGTTTTCTCTCCCATATTGGTTTGCACCTTGGTGCGCTCATCGTTACTTCCCACAAATTCAATTACTTGCTTTAACTCAACGGCTTCAGTAACCCGCTCAAAAACCGGCACCTGATCACGAGTACCAAGCATGTATTGGTCTTTATTGAGGCTGAATGGAACGGGTTCTGATTCGTAGTATTGCGATTTCATTTGATCGATGTACCAATCGGTAATTAAATAGGGCAGGCAAATAACCCGGACATCGGTACGGACGTTTTCCACCTCTTGAATGTACCATAATGGAAAGGTATCGTTATCGCCGTTGGTAAATATAACGCCATCTTTTTCACAGGAATTCAGGTAATTAAAGGCAAAGTCTCTGGCAATATACCGATCAGAACGATCGTGATCGTCCCAATTTTCAGCAGCCATAATACCCGGAATAAAAATGGTAATTAACGTTGCTCCAGCTGCTGCCGGAATATTACCTAAATATGTTTTCAGTCCATCGTAAATGGCTAATACACCCAACCCAATCCAAATTGCAAAAGCATAAAACGAACCGGCAAAAGCATAATCACGTTCACGCGGTTGCTGTGGATATTGATTCAAATAAACTACAATAGCCAAACCAGTAAGTATAAACAGGAATGTTACTATCCAAAAGTTCTTTTTATCTTTCATTAACTGAAAAACCAAACCAATAACACCAAGCAAAAAGGGTAACAGGTAATATTTATTGTTAGCTCTATTATTCGCATAAGTTGACGGCAGATTATCTTGTGGTCCGAGACGTGCTTCGTCATAAAATTTAATTCCTGAAATCCAATTTCCCCGGAGGGCATCTCCATTGCCTTGAATATCATTTTGACGACCGGCGTAATTCCACATAAAATAGCGCCAGTACATGTGTCCTATCTGGTAACGGAAGAAAAACCTCATGTTTTCAATAAAAGTAGGCTTTATAAATGTTTCTGCTTCACCTCTATTGTTTTGAGCTTTAACCTTATATCCTTTTATTTTTGCCCAACTTTTGTAATCCTCGATATGTTCAGGTTTTGAGCTATACATTCTTGGGAAAAACATGGTCAAATCCTGATTGTAATTGTATTCAATTTTAGGACTTCCTTCTTCATACTTTTTGTCGCCTTTGCGCCAGGTTTTTCCGCTTTCTTTGTAAGGGTCATTCAAATTTAAGGGGGTATTATAATATTGTCCAAAAAACAAAGGACGATCTCCGTATTGTTCGCGGTTCAGATAACCAAGAAGAGAATAAGCATCTTCAGGATCATTCTGGTCAATGGGCGGGGTTGCATAAGAACGGATGACAATAACTGCATACGATGCATAACCAATCATCATTACTCCAAATGAAAGTATGATTGTATTTAAAACGGGTTTTTGTCGGGAATGCGTGAAATAAACCCCATAAGCCAAACCAGCAAAAAGTAAAAACACAAAAAACAACACCCCTGAATTGAAGGGAAGGCTGAGTCCGTTAACAAAGATTAAATCGAAAAAGAAGGCAATTTTAACAATTCCAGGAATAATTACCCACATTATAGTTCCAAGTATTATGCCTGAAAGCACTAACGACATGATAACACCTTTGGTAGTAACTTCGTATTTACGGAAATAATATACAAGGACCATAGCCGGTATAGCCAGCAAATTCAATAGATGGACACCAATTGAAAGTCCCACCACATAAGCTATAAGGATTATCCACCGATTGCTGTATTTATCATCGGCAATATTTTCCCATTTTAATATAGCCCAAAAAACAAAGGCTGTTATAAGCGATGAAGTTGCATATACTTCACCTTCAACGGCTGAAAACCAAAAAGTGTCGGAAAAAGTGTACACTAATGCACCCACCATTCCACTACCTAAAATAGCAATGGTTTGTCCCAGATTAAAATCATCTGTTTTAAGAATTCTTTTGGCAAGGTGAGTTATGGTCCAAAACAAAAACAAAATAGAAAAAGCACTTGCCAAGGCTGACATAATGTTCACCATTTTGGGAACTAACTGCAAATCGCCTCCGGCAAAAAGTGTAAAGAACCGTGTAAGTAGCATAAAAACTGGCGCTCCGGGAGGATGTCCCACTTCTAATTTAAATCCGGTGGCAATAAATTCGCCACAGTCCCAAAAACTAGCGGTAGGCTCAATGGTACTGATATACACAAACGATGCGATAGCAAAGGCAATCCAACCGAAAATGATATTAAGTTTTTGATATTTCATAGTTAATTATTAGGATGGTTTTTGATTAAATGTTTTAACGTTATTTATCGTTTTTAATTATCTGATACATGTCTTTAATTTTTATTAATCCAATGCTGAAAGCCAAAATAAAACTAAGTACAACCATTATTATCATACTTATCATCCAATTGTAAGGCAAATCGTTAGAAATTATTCCAAATAAAGTTACCCCGGATGCAAATATCAGTAATAAAATTAAAAGTTTATAATTTATGTGAAACCTAAATATTTTAAATGCTATAACAACCTGAATGATTGCAGTAATGCTTTGGGTGGTGAGACTTGATATGGCTGAGCCCAAGGCTTGAAAACGGGGAATTAGAATTAAATTCAACCCTATATTTATTATCATCCCCGACAATGCCATTATATTCAGGGCTCGCAAACTTCCATTTGCTGTTAATAAAGTTCCAAAAATATAGGTTGCTGAAATAAAAATAGACCCAATCATAAGAATAGCAAATATATTAGCCGATGATTCAATGTGGCTTTGGTACATGAGCTCCATTATTTCATTACTATAAAAGGCACACGTAATTGAAACAATAACTGCTGGAACCGAAATTAAAATAAATGATAATTGAGTTAATTGTCCAATGGCTTCTTTTTGTTTCAGCATTTTTGAGAAAATAGGCAGCAATAATCCGGCAAATAAAAGTGCAAACATTGAGGCTGCGTCCAATATTCTGAATGCTTGTGCATAAATACCCGCTTGTCGGTCGCCATCTTCAAGCATACGCTCAAGCATTACGGAATCAACACGATTATAAAAAGCCATTAACAAGGTTAAAATGGCAAAAGGATAACTCTTTTTTAAAATAGCTAATGTGAAACGCTTATCAAAACGGAACTTAATTCGACCGCTTCGCCACAAAACCAACAAAAAAGCAACTAAAGCAGTAATTAAGTATGCGGCGGTTTGCGCAAAAACAAACCATTTTATTTTAAACGGCTCATCAAAGATATGACCCCAAAGTAAAAGGCTACAAATGATAATCATCAAGGTACGGTCTAAAACTGATATGATGCTATCGGTTTTAAAAAGATGCAACCCTGCCAAATTGGATCTTAGATACATAATAAAGGAGGCAAGGAATTGATTGAAAACCAAAAACAGTAACAGTTTAATTTGGCACCATTGGTAGTTCCATAACCATGCTAATATCAGACTAATTATGGCATAAGCTACACCCAGCAATAGCCGGATGGTAATAATATTTGAAAAATATTTGTTTAATAAGTGACTGTGCTGGGCAATATTGCGATTGTTGAAATTGGTAATTCCTAAATCGAGTATAATATTGAGAATTAATGAAAAATTAAGCAACGCAAAGTAAAATCCATATTCTTCCGCTCCAACCACATTTTGGACGGATCTATCTATTCCTAAAATCCAAAACGGCTTTATCAGCAAATTCAGGAATAAAACTAATGCAAGGTTGGTTACAAATTTGCGTTTCAACTTACTATTTTTGAATGCCAAATGTAGCAATCTTTATGTTGTTTTTTTTGTGCTATTGAGCTTTTTTTGGCACTGAGAATTCAATCAATACAAACCATGCCTGCCAGCGCAGGAATGGCATTAACCAAAACAAGAGCCGATCGAATGCATGAAAGGTTCGAAGCATTGGTTTAAAAATGAATGTTTTACGGAAAAAAATAGCTACTAAGGAGCTAAAAAAAAAGAATTTTATCTGGGTATGTTCAAAATAATCAGTCAGTAACTTTAAATCGCTTTTTAATAAAGGGTGCTCATCTTCAGTGCGAAGAGACGGTGTTTTTTTGCGATACCAGTTTATCAAGAAATTATGCCCTAAAGGTTCCATAAAAATAGCTTTACCCTCATTTTTTAATACTCTGGAAATCTCACTATAAGCTTTTTTAATATCTAAATGATGAATAATTCCAGAGCCGCAAATCAGGTCAAAAAACTTGTCAGGAAAAGCAAGTTCTTCCGCATTCATGTTAGTGAACTCAATGGACAGCTTCATGGTATCGGCTTTTTGCTGGGCTTGCAAAATGGCAAAATCCGAAATATCAATACCGGTAACAATTCCACCATTTTGAGCTAAAAGATAGGCTGAGCTTCCCTCTCCACATCCATATTCCAATATCTTTTTTCCCGAACATTTAGCCGTCAATTTTGCTACATATTTTTCTTCGATAAGATAAAATATGGAGTAAAATTTATTGGTTACCTCTCTGGTTTTTTGGCTAAAAATCTCATTGTGAAATTCGCGTTCCCTTGCTATCCTATCCTTTTCCAATATTCAAAAATTAAATACGCCCCAAAATTACCAATATATTGATTCCACCTAAATAAATCAGGGTATTTTCTTTATTTTTGGCTCAACTTTTTTTATAAACTGAATGAGAATTGCTGTTAATACCCAATTATTACTTAAGGACAGGCTGGAAGGGCTGGGTTATTTTACCCATGAAACGTTAAAAAGGATAACTAAACAGCACCCTGAACATGAGTTTATATTCATTTTTGACCGCGCTTGGGATCAAGAATTTATATACTCTGATAATATTATTCCGGTAAAAACATTCCTTCCTTCGCGGCACCCAATTTTATGGTATTTACGATTTCAATACTTGATACCCAGAATCTTAAAGAAATATCAAGCGGAACTTTTTGTATCTACTGATGGTTGGTCAATAATTAATTCTTCCATTAAAACCTACAATGTGATACATGATATTGAATTTGTGCATCGGCCAAAACAATTTCCCTCGTTGGTTCGCGCTTATTTTAATTACTATTTTAAAAAATCAGCGCTTCAATGTACAGGATTAGCTACAGTTTCAGAATACTCAAAAACCGACATGGTAAATGAATGGAATATTTCACCCTCAAAAATTGACGTGATATACAATGGCAGTAATGAGATTTATACGCCTTTAATGCCCGATGAAATTGAAAAAACCCTCCAAGAAACAACGAAAGGAATTCCTTACTTTATCTATATTGGATCATTGAATCCACGGAAAAATATTGAAGGAATGTTACTTGGTTTCGACCATTTTAAACAACAAACTAAACTCCCTCACAAATTAGTGATAGTGGGTGAGAAAATGTGGCACAGCCAATCCATTGAACAGGTTTATGAAAGAATGCATTCAAAGACTGATGTTCTATTTTTAGGAAGACAAAACACAGAATTGCTTCATAAACAATTAGGAAGTGCAGTTGCGTTGATTTTGGTTTCACATTTAGAAGGTTTTGGAATTCCGATAATAGAGGCAATGAACTGCGACGTTCCGGTTATATGCTCCAATATTACAGCTATGCCCGAAGTGGCTGGCAATGCAAGTCATTTGGTAGATCCAAACAGTATAAATTCAATTGCCAAGGGTATGGAAAAACTCGCTACCGACAAGGAATATCGGAATCAGTTAATTGCCAATGGCCGCATCCAAAGGACTAAATTCAGTTGGGATGTATCAGCAGAGAAGCTTTGGGACAGTATTGAAAAATGCTTAGAAACGTAAGCCATGCTTCAACCCTTTTTACTTGCCAATATACTTGAGGCCGGATGCGATGAGGCTGGGCGGGGTTGTTTGGCAGGTCCGGTTTTTGCGGCAGCCGTAATTTTGCCTCCTGATTTTTTTCATCCCAAGTTGAATGATTCAAAGCAATTGAATGAAAAAACCCGGTATGAATTGCGAACCTATATATTGGAAAATGCTCTGGACTATGCAATTGGCATTTACTCCGCACCAGAAATTGATCAAGTTAACATTTTAAATGCTTCTATTTTTTCGATGCATCGGGCATTGGAACAACTGAAACTAAAACCAGAACATATTATTGTTGATGGCAACCGTTTTAAACCCTTCCACAAAATTCCTTTCCAAACCATAATAAAAGGCGATGGCAAGTATTCTTCAATTGCCGCAGCCTCCATATTAGCTAAAACATACCGCGACGATTTTATGGCTCAAATTCATGAGGAATATCCACAGTATGACTGGAAAAAAAACAAAGGATATCCAACCGTGAATCATCGGGTAGCGATAATGGAATACGGCATTACCCCTTACCACCGTAAAACCTTTCGATTACTCGACAATCAGCTTAAACTTGACTTATAGCGATGACGGTAAGTATAGTAAGGGTTTCAGAGCTCCTCACTACAATTTCCGCATGTCGTTTTTTCTTATTCATAGTTCAAATATAGCACTTTTGTCATTATTATGCTTACCACGGGTGTAGGTTGTGGTTTATTATTCAGTCAATAATTTGATATTTTTTTCCAATCCAACTAAACTATTGTGAATTATTTGCCACACTTCTTCAACGTCAATACCGAAATAATTATGTGCAATAATATTTCTAAATCCTATAATTTTATACCAGTCTATTTTTGTTTCCGTTGACAATTTAAAAGTTTCAGATAATTTTTCTGCCATTTCACCAATTACAACAAAATTCATCATCACAGCATCAAATGATTTTGTGTCCTCTTGAAGTTCATCTGCATTTTTATATTGACTAATGTAGGTCTTAATTTTGCTAATAGATTCCAAGATATTCAACAAACAAGCAAAATCTTTATGTGATGTATTATGCATAAATTATATCTGATTGAATTTGATTCCTAAAAATCGGCTTGATATATTTCAGTCTGCAAATATCAACTTGTCTTTGGAATTTTTCCTGAATTTCCTGCTTTAACCTTTGTTTGAGGGTGAATAAATCCGATGTATTTGGTTCAAATTCTACAATAATATCAATATCACTATTATCGTCAAAATCACCACGCGCCATTGAACCAAAGAGTCCAATTTTTGTGAGATGATATTCATTACTCAATCGTTCCTTATTTAAAGTCAAATAATTCAATATGTTTGATGAATTCATCGTTCTAATCTTTTTATTTACCCAAAGATACAAGATTTATTAAATAGAAGAAATATTAAAAATTACCCACTTCTCCCATAACCTACAACTCTTTTGTAAAATAAAAAAGGTAGCATTTAGCCACCCTTTCATAATAAACTTCCAAAATTTATTTAATCAGTTTTCTGAGCTTCTCAAAAATATGATCGGCTCCATTAATGAGTTCATTCCGTATTTGCTTGTAGTAATTTGGAGAAGGCTGATTTGGATGATTGATTTTCTCAATTAGTTTATTTCTAAGCGCTACCGCTTCTTCAACTAAAACAACTGCCTGATTTTTCTTATCAGAACGCAGTGCAATAAATGCATTGCAATCAGAAATTATCTCATAAGTAAGGTAATTTACCTCATTTTTTAAGTCTCGAATCTTTGCCATATTTTGCTTTTTAAACTACAAATCTACAAAATGGGTCTGTATTTATAACCCTCTTTGCATTAATATTCTACTAAATGCTGAAAATAAATACTGCTTATTTGGTTTTGTGACCGAATGACTTGTTTGTAATCTCAACTTTTTGTGTTGGATTTTTAGTATTCCGTAATTCAATTTCGTTAATAACCACTTGAGCCATTTGGGCAAAAGCCATTCCTGTAATCGTATCTGGGTTAACAGCAGCAGGAACTCCGTTATCGCCTCCTTCACGAATACTTTGAACAATGGGGATTTGGCCCAACAATTTCAAATTCATTTTCTCGGCTAATGCTTTACAACCTCCATTTCCAAAAATGTAATATTTGTTTTCAGGAAGTTCCGCCGGTGTAAACCAAGCCATATTTTCGACCAAACCAAGTACCGGAACATTTATTTTTTCGCCACGAAACATATTTATTCCCTTTACGGCATCGGCTAAAGCCACATCCTGCGGGGTGCTTACTACAATAGCGCCAGTAACAGCTACCGATTGCACCAAGGTTAAGTGAATGTCGCTGGTACCGGGAGGAAGGTCAATTAACAAATAATCGAGCTCGCCCCAATCGCCTTGTAATAATAATTGATTCAAAGCACTGGTTGCCATTGGGCCCCGCCATACCAAAGCATCTTCGGGATTTACAAAAAACCCCATAGATAACAATTTCACCCCATATTTAACCACAGGATATATAACATCCGTACCATTAATCTTTTTTACTTCTGGGCGCTCCCCTTCCATTTGGAACATTTTTGGAACCGATGGGCCATATATATCAGCATCAACTAATCCAACTTTAGCACCGGTATTAGCCAAGGCAACAGCCAGATTGGAGGCAATGGTAGATTTACCTACCCCGCCTTTACCAGAAGCAATGGCAATTATATTTTTTACCCGATCCATTGGGCCTGGCGTTTCATCCTTAATAGTCATGGCACTAATATTTCCTCTAACATCAGCATCGCTTCCCAAATTTTTCTCAATAGCCGCAACACACTCTTTTTTTAAGTTGGCAATATTGGTGGTATTTTCTTTGCTGAATACCAAAGCAAATGAAATTTTTTTCCCTACAATTTCCAGATTATGAATCATCTCCAACGAAACAATATCATTTTTTCTTTCGGGATGTATTACTTCTTTTAGGGCATCAAATACCTGCTTCGCTGTATATGTCATAGCATCGGGTTTAAATTCAAAGTGCAAAAATAATGTAATTAATAGCAATCGGATAATTTTTATGCAAATAAAAAGACCTGCAAGTATTTTTATTTGCAGGTCTTTTTATTAATTCTTGTATTTCAGAATAATTATAAAAGCATCAGTACAGTTCAATATCAGAAATCATACGAGCCTGAATTCCTTGCATTTGTTGAAAGCTTTTCATTTTTTGATAGTAGTAATAATTTTCACCCAATTCACTTTGAAGAATTTTAATTTTCGCTTCACCGGTTAGTTGTTTGATTAATTCTTCAAACGGATCGGGCCTTTCTGGTAATTCCATTGTTTTATAATCGGTAATACCTGCTTTTTCAGCTGCTATTGCCATGGCTCTGTCAATACCTCCAAACTCATCAATCAACCCTATTTCCATAGCATTAGCACCACTCCAAACGCGTCCTTGACCTATTAAATCAACACTATCAACATTCATTTTTCTACCATCGCCTACTTTTCCAATAAATATGGTATAAAACTCTTCAACGCTGGTTTGAATAATTTCCTTTTCGGCTTCGCTCATAGGGCGGGTCATGTCGCCTAAATCGGCAAATTTATTGGTTTTAATTCCATCAAAAGTAATACCCAATTTCTTGTTCATGAGTTCTTGAGTATTAAACATTAAACCAAACACTCCAATGGAACCTGTAAGGGTAACTTCGCTGGCAACAATTACATCAGCTGGGCATGAAATATAGTATCCACCCGATGCGGCTAAGTCGCCCATGGAAACAATAAGCGGTTTAACTTTTTGAGCAAGTACCGCTTCGCGCCATATAACATCCGATGCCAAACCACTTCCACCGGGCGAATTCACCCGCAATACAATTGCTTTTACCGATGTGTCGCGCCGAGCTTTCCTGAAAGCTTGCGAAATGGTTTCGGAACCAATGGTTTGATTGTCGCCTTTACCTGAACCAATATTTCCTGAAGCGTAAATTACAGCAATCTTATCTTTTGGTCCCTTTTTATGTTTTTTCTCTTTTTGAACATTGTTATAAGCCGAAAGCTTAACAATTTCCAACTTTTCAGGTTTTTCAGCACCGGTTAAGGTTACCAATTCATCAATCACTTCATCGCGGTATTTTGAACTATCAATTATCTTTTGTTCAACAGCATCTTGCGTATTACGGATAACAAACGCATCAGCCATTTTATTAATTTCATTTGCAGTTAAACCGCGTGACTTCGCAATTTCAGCTGCTATGTGATCCCATATTGATTGAACAAATGTTAACGTCTGCTCTTTGTTGGCATCGCTCATTTTATCGAGCATGAAAGGTTCAATAGCACTTTTAAATTTACCGTGCCTAAAAATAACAGGTTCGATCCCTAATTTTTCAAGTGCTCCTTTAAAAAAGGTCGATTTGGAACGCAATCCTTTTAATTCCATACCGCCCACAGGATTCATATAAATTTTATCGGAAACTGAAGCCAAGTAATAAGCTCCTTGTGTCATTACTTCGGAATACGTATAAATAAACTTTCCACTTTCTTTAAAATGAATCAATTCTTTTCTTATTTCATCAATGGTAGCAATACCTGCTGGAATATAGCTCAATTCCATAAAAATACCTTTGATATTCTCATCATCCTTAGCTTTTTTCAAATTTTTAAGAATGTCATTCAAACCATCTGCGGCATTAGGTTCAAATGTGGCAAAATTGAACCCCTCGAATGGGTTGTCCGATGCGCGATCCACAATTTGTTTGTCGAATTTGAGATAGAGAATGCTGTTTGGCTTTATGGTTGCTTCCTTATCGCCCGATGCCGCAACCATTGCACCGATAATACCAAAGAGGATAAAAGTGGCAATAACTGTGTATAGTAATATTCCTACTACTGTAGCTAATGTGTACTTTAAAAAGCTTTTCATAATTACTAGTTTTTATTAAGTTTTTAATCAATGTCGGCGGTTTGACGTCGAATTGTATGTTAGGTTACAAATTGGAAGCATATTTAGCACTAAAGTTGCTGACTACTGTTTAAAGTTGAATTAAAAAAACACGACCTATTAAGTTATTCTTTTACCTCCGAAACTGGTATGCATTGGCAAACTCCCTGCCTACATATATACCAATGCAGCCATGCTGCACTTTATCGGCTTTTTCAACAAATACTTTTATGGTTATAAGCTGAGTTTTACTGGGAGTAGCAAGCCAATAGGAGGCATCTGACGTACGGCTGTTAAAAACTACTTCTTCAATGGTTGATGTTTCGCGGGTCCAGCTGGTATCCTGAATCATCTCTTCGCCAATAGGAATTCGTTCCCCATCATTATTGTAGAGATAAAATCCATTGGGATCTTTTTTATAGGAGGTAACTTTTTTGGGCAATATATCTTTAACTACCCGGTTAAACTTCTTTCGGGGAACAATTATTTCATAATCAACTTTTCCAAGTTTTTGCTCACCTACCACAAACAATCGGTAATTCTGCTTTGAGTAAAGTACAATATTCAACGTAGTTGAATCGCCATTACCCAACTCAATAAAAAGCGATTGACCCCTATAATCAAAATCTTCTCTTAGTTCTTTGTCGGCCAATTTCTTTTTAGAACAATTTTGAGCCTTAGTTAATTGCGGCAAAACTAAGAATAGTAATAGAATTGAAACAAATATAAAATTCTTAATTGGTTTATAAGTTAACATTTTTTAGCGACTAATTAATTATCATGGAATCACGCAATACAGCAACCTTATTGGCAATGGCTACATATTGTTCTTTTGTAATTCGTGTATTTTCATCGTTATAATACAATTGATCATAAACTTCCTGAAGCTCGTCGAGCTGCGAAATAACTTCCAACACATTACTGTTTTCGGAATAACGATTTAAATATTTTAATAGATTATCCAATAATACCTGTTGATCGGCAATACGTTCTATCACGGGGTTATTTAAATCATCAGCACTTACCGATTTTAGTGCCAAATACAAGCCCTCAATCCAGCCACCGGCTATCATTAATCCCTGAATATCGGACAAACCTTGCTCATCTAAAAACAAATTAGCCTCGTTAAATGATTCGGTAGTTATATCGTTTAAAGAATCAATATTGTTCAAATTATCATCAATACGCATGGCCATTTCAGCGCCATACCCTTCATGTAAACCTAATTCTGTGGCTAAAATTTTTGCCGTATTAAAGTAAACAATCGTTTCTTGAATGTTACCATAAACTGAACAATAGGCCAAATCGGCAGAATAAACTCCCAAATTCAATGCTTTGGATTTTTGGCTGACGAATTCACTGTGACGATTGGGATTGCTTAAAGCCTCCTTTATAAATGGGGTTTCACTTTTTTCCATAAAAACAAACAATTCCATGGGTGATGGTATTCTGAAATTCTCATCTACGGTTTGTTGTTCAGAATAATATTCGCTTTGATCCATTGCATCGCCCTCACTCAAAGCCGATTTTTTACTCCTCTGAGTACAGGAGAATAGTAGAAAAAAAAGAAAGACCACTACTAAAAGGGAACATGTTTTCATTCTGTTTTGTTTAAACAATAGTACCAATCAAGAATTTAATTTGTTTTGCCCAACAAACAAATATATAATTATTTCCCGCTGCTTCAATCCTCCAATTATTCACAATAGTTAGCCCGTTGGTTTTTAAATTCACTTACTAAATATTAATTATAATTTCT
Organism: Salinivirgaceae bacterium; assembly: GCA_041664345.1. Taxonomy (GTDB): domain Bacteria; phylum Bacteroidota; class Bacteroidia; order Bacteroidales; family SZUA-534; genus GWE2-40-63. Next base: position 62,046 of record JBAYKX010000013.1, on the reverse strand, counting down.
GAAATTTATTTCTGTAAAAATCAACTACTGCCGAATCAACTTTTTTTAGTTCAAAGGTATTCCCATCAAAAACTCCATAGGTAAAATTGCAAAGCCAATCGCCCAAAATAATAAAACGACTGGTTCCCATGTCCATGTCAAGCGCTAAATGACGATGCCCAAAGATTAAATAGTCGAACTGCTTTTCAGCCAATACCTCTTTTGCATGCAAGTATATTAATTCCCGTTCTTCGCCTTTGAACCCTTCGGGTTTAATTCCATTATAATCGCGACTGGTATTGGATGTATTATGAGCCAACCATACGGAGAAGTTAGGATGCAAACGACTGAATAACCATTGCATGAATCGGCTGGTGAAGGCCTTTTTCATTAATTTATAACCAAAATCGCCGGGTCCTAATCCGTCACCATGTGCTATGTAAAAACTCTTCCCCGACAATTCCTGTGTTATCGGTTCCCGATGAACAATAATACCAATTTCTTTGGGCAAGTAATCAAAAACCCATACATCATGATTACCCGTAAAAAAATGAATGGTAATTCCTGAATCGGCTAATTCGGCTAATTTTCCAAGCGTGCGAACAAATCCGCGAGGAACAACTTTTTTGTATTCAAACCAAAAATCGAAAACATCGCCAACCAAATATAAAACCGAGCAATCATTTTTTATTTCATCGAGCCAGTGAACAAATAAATGCTCACGCCATTGAGCTTTTTCCAATGTTGGGTGCCCCAAATGCACATCCGATGCAAAGTATATCTTTTTTGTAATCACCAGCTATTGAATTGAAGAGGAATTAATTGGTTCCTGTTTTTGTGTTGTATCTATTGCAACGGAATCAGAAACAACATTTATAATGGGCTTAACAATACGCGCCGGTTTTAATACCGATTCCAACTGGTTGGTTAAATCCGCACCATAAAGGTTTCTAGCTATGATTTTTCCATCGGGGTCAACAAGAAAATTTGCAGGCATTGTTTTTACACCAAAGTCCTTTGCTGCTTTGCTTTCCATGTAGTTTAATTCGCTCACCTGATACTTCCAAAATAGCTTATCTTCCTTAATGGTATTACTCCAATTGGCAGCTGTATGCTCAATCGCAATTTGATAAATTTCGAAACCACGAATGCGATATTTTCGATAGGTGTCTCTAAGAACAGCATTGTTCAATCGGCTCGGACGACACCAGCTTCCCCAAAAATCGACCAGCTCATATTTTCCTCTTAACGCCGACAATGCCAATGTATCGCCCAATGAATTAGGGAGTCGGACATCAGGAGCTTGATTAATAATGCTATCATTTAAAAGATTTTCTTTTTCCTGACTTAATCTCAATTTTTCGCGGGTAATGTAGGTGTGTAACATTTTTGATGGGACGGTGTTTTTATAGCGGGAAGCCATTGCGGTATCTACCATTACAAAATAGGGTAAATCGTTAGCCAAGGTAAACAACTGTTTATTCAATCCCAATTTTTGCGATAGCGCAATGTATGCCGCTATGGAACCCGGGTTGTTTTCAATAAATGAGGTTAGGAATGCTTTTTCATCGGAAAAAATCGAGTCACTCAAAAAGGCCAGCTTTTCAACTATTTCTGTGAGCTGCGGATTGGTTTGGTTCTTTAAATAAAACTGCTGCAAGGTGTCTAAAATGCTAACGGCTCTGAAATGTCGTTTTATTATCAGACTCACATCTACCGATTCCTGAGAACCTGATACTTGATAGGTTGATACCAAATTGGAAACATTAGCTGTAAGTGTAACTATTTCGTTGGGACATAATACCAGACGGATGTATTCCTTATCGTTAAAATAGAAAATAAAATCTTTGGGCTCCGTTGTGTTTTGCACAAAATCAAACGTTCCATCTATGCTTAACGCCATGGAATCAGGTGCCAAGCCGGGTTGAGTCATATCAATGAATTTAATATAGCTACCGGCTCCCTCTTGCAGGGTTGCCTGAACACGAATCTCTGGTTGTTTCTCCTGACAGCCAAAAAACACAAAAATTAAACTCAAAAATAGGTTAAAGCGTGTTATCATAATTGAATACCTTTTCTTATTTAATGCAAAAATAATGTTTTCACACCCAATTTTTAACAGGTACAAATATACATTTATAATTTTAATGCCCGCAAAACGATGGATGTTGACAAGTAATAATAAAGTCAATTCCCATTAATTAGTGTTATGTTTGGCTTAGGATAATCCAAAACGGTTTATTTGTAATTCCTTTTTATATTTTTGCCAAAAATTGTTGCATTGAAAATTTGGGACGACATAGTTGATTTTAGCGCCATAAACCCAGTAGTTACCATTGGTTCATTTGATGGCGTACATTTGGGTCACCGGCAAGTAATTGACCAACTGATCCGTTTATCGAAACAGGTAAAAGGTGAGAGTGTTATTTTTACTTTTTCGCCTCATCCGGCAATTGTACTTAACCCCGGAAAAGAATTTGTTTTGCTTACAACCATTGACGAAAAAATTGAATTATTCCGGCAAGCAGGAATCAACCATTTGGTACTTTACCCTTTTACCGAAAAAATAGCTTCGCTTACGTATCAAGAATTTGTGAAGCAACTATTAATTGATAAACTGCATATAAATACGCTGCTGGTCGGTTACGATCATACCATTGGGAAGAACCGGGAAGGTAATTATGAGCAATTACTGCAACTATCAAAAAATCTTGATTTTAAAGTAGTGGAACAACACGAAGTCACCATTGAAGAGGGAAAATTGAGCTCCACTTATATTCGCAAATTGTTGTCTCAGGGTCTATTGACTGAAGCATCCAAGTTATTGGGTTATCCTTATTTGTTATCAGGTACCGTGGTTCATGGTCACCGATTAGGAAATAAATTGGGCTTTCCAACGGCCAATTTACTTCCTCCCGAAAATAAATTTATTCCCGGATACGGTGTGTATGCTGTATTGGTTCAATTTGAAGGAATAACTTACCAGGGAATGATGAATATAGGCATTCGTCCAACGTTAAAGAACACTGCCAATACCCCACTTATTGAAGCGCACCTGTTTGATTTTACGGGAATCCTCTACGATAAATTTATTAAAATTAGCATCATTAAAAAGCTTCGTGATGAATTCCAATTCGATTCGCTGGAATCATTAAAAACTCAGCTAAAAAAAGATAAAGAAAGTGCTTTGGAAATATTAAATAAGTAAAAATATGGTTAGTCGCTAAATTGTGTGAAAACAGATTTAGTATATTATAAAGTATCCTCCCCAACCCTCCTTTAATAAAGGAGGGCGCAAATTTGTGTTTAATTGGAACAGAAGTCTTTCAAGTATACTCGACACTACTCCTCCCTTATTCATAAGGGAGGTTGGGAGGGATATATTTTTTGTTAATAAAATTTTCGTTAAAATTATTTTGTAACTATTCAGCAATAAAATTATCCGATTCAAAGTGCATTGCATTTCAAACCAATTTTTGCTTTTCAAAATAGTCTTGTTCTGTAGCTAAATCAATTTCAGAATATTTTTCCCGAAGTTTTTTTATACTGTCAAGCTGCCTTTTTATAAACAACTGATGACTCTCCGTTTCCGGAAAAAAAGGACGATGATTCAAAGCTTGTTGTATTTTGGCAATTTCATTCATTGCCTCATAAGCCTTTGGCTCAATCCAACTACTTTTGAACTTTTCCCAAATATATTCAATGGCCACATTCGATGGATGCACCATGTCATCTGCATAGAACCGGTAATCGCGTAAATCGTCCATCATAATTTCGTACGATGGAAAATAGCTTACCTCTTCAAATTTGCTCACCAATTCGTGAACCGCCAACAGCAACGTTGCTTTACTCAGTTGGTTCTCCACCAATCCATCTTTAATATGCCTTACCGGACTAACGGTTAAAATTATTTAAGTTCCGGGTTTTGATTTTGCAAGGTTCCAAAAACCCATTTAATTCTTTCAACTATATCTTGCTCCGTTAAACGAAATCTTTCAAATTCCTTAGCTGCCACTTTATGGCAATTGGAAACTACGCTACCCGTTTTTTTCAATTGATATACCCAAGCGGTACCAAAGGTTATAATCAGGTAATCAGCCTTTTTTAAAAAATTTGCTCCCAATTCAATTTGCTGATTTATGTTTTCGAGACAACGCACTTTATCAGTATCTGAAAAACGGCTGTGATGCGAAAAACTATTCCAAACTCCTTTATCCTCAAATAAATCATGTTCGGTAAATAGCTCATTTTTAATAAGAATCTCCAACGAATTGGCAATGGAATGGGGATTGTAAAGAATACCAAACGGATTGATGAGCGTTTGAAACTTGTTTTGAACCAACTTCGCTCCCATGTTTTCGGCAAAACAAGAACCTAAAAAAAGCACTTTGCTGGAATAATCAATGGGTTTATTTTCTGATTTAATGTCAATTGCAGTGCGAAACGGTTCCATGATTATATTTTTTCCTTTATCCATTGAATTACTTTTGCCGCCAATTCTTTGCGCATGGTGTCGTTATGCAATTCATGATACCCTTTTTCCCAGGCAATAAATTCTATCTTTTCAGGATTCCCCTTAGCCGCAGTTTTTGAAGCTTCAATAGAGGTTATTTTGTCATTAGTTCCGTGAAGCATTAGAACCGGCAAATTCAATTCTGCCGTATGATTCAATGTCCATAAACCGTAATGAGTAATTTCATGAAACAGGAGGAATGAAATCCTTCCGTGATTTAATGGGTCGGTTCGGTATTTTTCCACCTCTGTATCAATAGATGAAATGTATTTAATCTCCAACCCACTGTCGATAGTGACATTGGGAATGATTTTTTGAAATAATGAAACCAGCCCTCTTACTAAGAAATTTGGCTCTTTAAATAGTGAAAGCCAAGGCGAAGTTATTATTCCACCGGTAACCAAGGTATTTCTTTTTAAAAGATAATTCAAAACTATATTTCCGCCCATGCTATGCCCATAAAGGAAAGTTGGTTTTCCGGGGAATAAAAGAGCTGAATGGTTTAAAGCCAATTCCACATCATCCAACAGGGAACTGTAGCTTTTTATTGTACCCCTTTTACCGTCCGATTGGCCATGCCCATAAAGATCGTAAGCCACAAAGGCAATATTTGCTTCCACAAAAAAAGTGGCATAAGGCTCATACCGCAAACAATGTTCCCCAAATCCATGTACCAAGGTTACAACGGCCACTACGTCAGTTTCGGGTTGCCAAACCTTGGCAAAAATTTGGTGTCCAGTTTTGGAACTCCAATTCATTTCTTTTTGTATCATAGTCCACATTTTACTAATCTAAAGATATATCAATTGCCGGGTTTAAAAAATTATCAACCTAAAATTGTGGTTGTGTTTTCAATGGGAGGTAGTATCGTCAGGATTATTTAAGAATAATCTGGATTAATTAATTCTACTTTACGACTCATATTATTTGTACCCCTCTGTCCTATCGGACATCTCCCCTGCAAGCAAGGGAGAATCCTCCGATTATTATAAACTACTAAATTTAAAATTTCGCAGATATAAACTCCCTCCCTAAAATTAGGGAGGGCTGGGGTGGGTATATAAAATGAGGTACACCTTCTTTTTCCATTTTTAAAGTCGTAAAGTAGAATTAACCAATAAATATCCGTCTTTTTTACCTTCAAAATCATTCGGGTATTTAAAACTGCTGGCTTATCTTTGCACCAAATAAAACACAGATGATCCTTTCCCCTGAGCAGTGGATGTCAAACATATTCTCAATTGAAAGTCACGCAAAATTTGAGGTGCTGGCTTTGGATGCCTTTCAATTTCAATACCAACATATAGCGGTTTACCGTGATTATTGCAAGACTTTGAAAATTAATCCAACTGAAGTTAAAACAATTACTCAAATTCCTTTTTTACCCGTTGAGTTTTTTAAAACACATCGGGTTATAGCAGATAACCTTTCGGTGGAAACCATTTTCACCAGCAGCGGAACCACTGGTATGGAAACCAGCAAACACTTGGTTCACAATATTTCTGTTTATGAAAACAGTTTTCTAAAGGGGTTTAACCATTTTTATGGGTCGCCTTCCGATTATTGCATTTTGGCCTTGCTCCCATCGTATTTGGAACGCGAAGGGTCATCGCTGGTTTATATGGCCAACCGGTTGATTCAGGAAAGCGGCCACCCAAACAGCGGATTCTACCTGAATAATTTAAGCGAACTAGCCACAACCTTAAAACAACTTTCTGGTACCAACCAAAAAACCATACTACTTGGCGTTACCTATGCTTTGCTTGATTTGGCCGAACAGTTTCCCATGCATATTCCCAAAACCCTAATAATGGAAACCGGTGGAATGAAAGGCCGGCGTAAAGAACTTATCCGCGAAGAATTACATTACCAATTGTGCCAATCATTTGGGGTAACACACATCCATTCCGAATATGGCATGACCGAACTGCTCTCCCAAGGATATTCAAAAGGTGAAGGTATTTTTCAAACCCCGCCCTGGATGAAGATATACATACGTGACACCTACGACCCATTTTCCTACTTAATTGCCGAACGGAGCGGTGGCATCAATGTCATTGATTTGGCCAATATTTATTCCTGTTGCTTTATTGAAACCAAAGACTTGGGCAAAACCCATACCGATGGCACGTTTTCTGTTTTGGGCCGGTTCGATAACAGCGATATTAGGGGATGTAACTTAATGGTGGGGTAAAAAACAAACAAAACAACTGATTATAAGTACTTGTATCTATTATAAATAATAGCCATCAAAAAATATAGATACAAGTCTAATTTCTGCCAGATATTCTTATTTTTACCTAAATTTTTAATAAAATACCGATGAATGTTTTAATTCTTGGTTCGGGAGGAAGGGAGCACACCATGGCTTGGAAGATAGCCCAAAGCAAACTGCTTAGTAACTTGTATATTGCCCCCGGAAATGCGGGAACCAGTCAGGTTGGCACCAACCTCGATGTTTCAGTAACCGATTTTGAATCCATTAAAGAAATTGTATTAAAATATAAAATAAACTTGGTGGCGGTTGGCCCCGAAGACCCGTTGGTAAAAGGTATCCGCAACTTTTTTGAAGAAGATAAGGACATAAAACACATTCCCGTTATTGGACCCGACAAAACCGGCGCCCAGCTGGAAGGCAGTAAAGAATTTTCGAAAGAGTTCATGGTAAAATATAACATCCCAACAGCAGCTTATGGCAGTTTTACCCTTGAAACCTATACCCAAGCCTGTACTTTTTTAGATAGCATGACTCCACCCTACGTTTTAAAAGCCGATGGGTTAGCTGCCGGTAAAGGGGTTCTTGTTATTAACGATCTGGGAGAGGCTAAATCGTCGCTAAAAATAATGCTGCAAGGGCAATTCGGTGAAGCATCCAGTAAAGTAGTAATTGAAGAATTTCTTTCAGGGATTGAAGTATCCTATTTTATAGTTACCGATGGCGATAATTACCTATTATTGCCCGAAGCCAAAGATTATAAGCGGATTGGGGAAAAAGATACCGGATTAAATACTGGTGGCATGGGAGCTGTATCACCAATTCCCTTTGCCAACAAAGAGTTTACCCAAAAAGTAATCGATCGCATTATTGAACCTACTGTTAAAGGATTAAAAGCCGAAGGAATCCGCTATCAGGGCTTTATTTTCTTTGGCCTTATTAAGGTTAATAATGAACCCATAGTTATAGAATACAATGCCCGGATGGGCGACCCGGAAACTGAAGTAGTGCTGCCCCGCATTGATGCCGACTTTTTGGAAATCCTGGCTGCCATTCCATCTAAAACATTAAACCAAGTCCCTTTTGCCATTAAACCGGAAGCGGCGGCCACCGTAATGATGGTTTCAGGTGGTTATCCGGGCGATTATGAAAAAGGCATCGTAATGACCGGTTTTGAACAAATACACGACAGCCTGCTGTTTCACGCAGGAACTACCGTCAAAAACAATCAAATTGTAACCAATGGAGGACGGGTTTTAGCCATTACTTCCATGGGAACTGACCGGCAACAGGCTTTAAAAAAATGCTACAAAAACGCTGAATTAATTAATTTTGCACACTGCTATTACCGACACGATATTGGATTCGATTTATAAAACTATGTTATGCTTCTAAAACTATTCAAAAGCAATCACCCTTACGTAATATTCTTAATTCCACTTTTGGGAATCGCCCTGTGGATACCTTCTCTTTTGAGTTTAAACCTTCATACCCAGCCGGCTCCTTTATCGCATGCTACATTCGTATATCAATGGATTTACAACTTTATTGCCCCGTACCCTAAATTATCTGTGGTGTTGGCTTTACTCTTTCTTATATTACAATCCTATTTTCTTATTCGGCTTAACTTCAAGTACATTTTTATTGAAACCAAAACCTACCTACCTTCAGTTATGTTTGTATTGTTTGGTTCCATTTTGCTTCCGTATCAACAAATGCATCCAATAATAATTGGCAATTTTTTTCTTCTCTTTGCCATCGATAAGGTTTTTGTTATCGACAAAGAAGTAAACCAAATAAAACGATATTTTGAAGGTGGATTTCTTTTAGGAATAAGTGCCCTCTTTTATCCTCATTATTATGTTTTTATCCTATTAATATGGCTTTCGCTGATAATTCTTCGAAATTACACCTGGCGCGAATGGATAGCTCCACTCATTGGTTTTATAACACCGTTGGCCCTTCTTTTTGCATTTTTGTTTTTACTTAACAAACATCAATTACTAATTGAAAATCTGAAAGACATCCTTATTAGTACCACAACAAAGCAAGTTTTTTACTTTTGGACCATTATTCCACTAGCACTAATTTCCTTGGTTCTATTAATTGCTATGCTTTGGAGCTTACTCTATGTTGGGGTAAAGAAAATAAGCACCCGCAAGTATTTTACCCTTTTCTTTTGGTTTCTGGCTTTAACATTGACTGCTTTTGCACTCCACCCTTCTATTGGGTTCGAAACAATTTACATTGCAGCCATTCCACTATCTATTCTATATTCCATTTTTTTTACTGAAAGCCATAGAAATTTTATGCTTGAACTACTTTTTACCTTGACTCTTATATCAGTATTCGCTATTATCTGGCTGCATTAAAACTTTTATTGCCTGCTAAGCGTTTACAAATTCAACATACTTGACCTATAAATCCACTATATTTCATGATTGAAGACTTTGCAGACAGCAACAAGCAAGCGGAACTCTATAAAACCCTTTTCAACGAGTCACTAATTCCAATGGGAATTTTGTGGATTGAGGAATCAACACCAAGTTCAGATATACAGGTTCAAACAGCCAATAAATCATTTTTAGCTATTTCCAATTTAAAAAATCCTGCGTTTCCCATATCTGTTCAGGAAGCTTTTTCATTTTTAAACAACTTTAATAGCTCACTGATTCATCAAAAAATTAAGTCCTCAACCCACGATTCATGGCTGTTTTATTATGAAACCGATGGCAAGCATTATCGGTTCACCCTTAAAAAATTAACTGCTGTTGAATTCTCATTTACCTTGGAAGAAATTACTGAACTTCAACAAAAAAAACTTGAGCTTACCGAAAAGGACCGTCAACTTAAAGAATCACAGGAAATTGCTCAATTAGGTTATTGGATTGAAAATCATGAAAATGAAGATAATTATTGGTCGGAACAGAAAAAAGGTGAACCGGCGCAAACCATTGGCATTTTGCAAGATGTTTCAACTTTTGAAATTACTAAAGAAGCCTTGCGTAAAAGTGAATTGATATTCCGTTCGATATTTGAAAATGCCCCCATAGCCATTGTATTGGTAAACAGTAAATTCCAACCCATTTACACCAATCATCAATTCAGCGATATTACCGGCTATAGTATGGATGAAGTGTTGAAAAAAGAACTAAAAGATTTTACCTTTCCCGACGATTTCGAAAACAACGCCAAACAATATGCCCGGTTATTTAATAACGAAATTTCAAGTTTTTCGCTCACCAAACGATACATCCAAAAAAAGGGAAGCATAATTTGGGTTAAAATAATTGTTTCCGCTATAAAGGATAAGAATAATAATACCACTTCGGCAATAGCCATGGTGCAAGACATATCGGCAGAAAAAAAAGCATCAGAAGCACTCTTGAAAAGTGAATATAAATACCGGACCCTAATTGAAAATGCCAACGATGGAATTGGCCTTTTTAATCTCGATTTTAAACCAATTATATACAATACAGCCCTTTATAGTATGTTGGGTTACACTCTTGAAGAATACCTCCAGATTGATCACAATAACTTTGAATTGTTTCATCCTGACGATGTTCATTTAGGTAAAGAGGCCCTTTTGCAATTAAAAAAAAATTCCCGTATAAAAATTGAAGCCCGACTCAGAAATAATGAGGGTAGTTACCAGTATTTCTCCATTAGTTACATCCCTGTTTTGCATGAGGAAACACCAGCCATCTTAATTTTCAGACGTGATATATCAAAAAGAAAAAAAGCGGAACAGCAAAACGAAGAATACCGGTTGTTCCTGGAAACAATTATGAACAATATTCCGGTATTATTCTTTGCTAAAACTACTCCTGATTTTAAATACCTTTACTGGAACAATGCAGCTGAACAAATAACTGGAATTACGGCTGATGAAACCATCGGTAAAACTGATTACGAAGTACAACAATCAAAAGCAATAGCTGAGAAATATTTTCAGGAAGATTTAAAACTACTGAAGTTCAAAAAAAAGCTGGAAAGTGAGCATGAATATACCAATGCACATGGCGAAATTAAGCATTTTAAAACCATTAAAACGCTTCATCAATCGCCAACAGGAGCACCCATAATTTTGGGCCTTTCCATGGATATTACACAACTTAAAGAGGCAGAGCAACAAATTGAACAATCAACCCAAATGCTAAAAGAAGCACAGAAAATTGCACGATTGGGCTACTGGGAATATGATGTTGGCAAAGATTTATTCTTTGATAATCCAGAAAACAGGCAAATTCTGGGCACCGACATACTTCACTATTTTCTTAATTCTGCACAATTTAAAGACCTTTTAGTGCGCGAAGACCAGGAAGAGGTAATGAATGCATTCTATAAATGCATTGCTACCAATACATCGGGTGAAGGTATCATTCGAATTCAACCAAATAATGAAACCAAACACATTGCCATTAATTATCGTCCGATAACAAATGATAAAAAGGAGGTTATAAAGTTACGGGGAACTTGTTTAGATATTACAAACATGCGACGCTCAGAGCTAGCACTACGTGAAAGCGAGAAAAGGCTTAAACAGGCCGAACATATAGCAAAAGTTGGCTACTGGGATCACAATTATATCACTAAATCAACTCACTTTTCGCATGAGGTTTGGAATATTTTAGAGATCCCTTTTAGAAATACTGGAATCAAATTTTCAGACTTTGTAGACACCATCCATCCGGAAGATAAAGTCGCGGCCTCCATCCAATTTCAAAAATCAACGCAAACAAACCAATCCTTCGATTTCGACTTTAGGATTGTAACCCGTAACCAAAACATAAAATTTATTAAAGCACTTGGAACTTTTGTTAAAAATAGCCAAGGAGAATTGCAGCGATCCATTGGAACTTTTCAGGATGTTTCTGCATTTCGCAAAACCGAATTGGAGTTAAAAAAGAATTCTGAAAATCTCATCCAAATCCAAAAACTATCAAAAACAGGTTATATTGAGATTTCCCTCCAATCAAATAGTGTTGTTTTTTGCGATTCAATGTATGATTTACTGGAGGTATCTCCGTTAACACCTTTATCTTTAGACAGCTACCAGTCAATGATTCAATTGGAAGATAAGGAAATGGTTGAAAAAACCATTCAAAACACGATTAACAACAAAAGCAATCATACCCTTCAGTATCGAATAAAATTAACAAACGGAAAGATTAAATATATAAACGAAATAGGTCACATCAGCAAATCAAACCTTACCGGTGATGAATTTGTCATGCGGATTATTCAAGATATAACTCAAATAAAAGAAAAAGAATTGGAATTATTCCGATGGCGGGATATTAAAAAATCAACAGCAATCGGCACTTGGGAATTTAATCCGTTGAATCAAAACTACCTTTTAAGTTCCGAAGCATCCAGTATTCTTAATTTAGATGAAAAACAACTGTCAATAGGATTTTCGGAGTGGATTAATAGAATCCATCCAGAGGATAAATTCTCAGTGGAGATAATTTTAAACGATAGCTTCCGGAATCAAAATAATTTCACGCTTTCCTACCGGATTATTAATCCTAATAGTAATGAAATTAAATACATTCAAGATTCAAGCAGTTTCCACCAATCGCCCAATGGCAAGTTTAATTTAATAGGTACTGTTCGTGATATTACAAAAATTAGGCAAACCGAACAGCAATTGTTGGAAAATCATGAGCTGCTTCAAGCAATTACTCAGAATTCTTTGTTTAGTATCGCTATTATTCAACACAACAAACATCTGTATGTAAATAACCGATGGTGTGAATTGATGGGAATAAAATCCGATGATGTTATAAATAAGTTAACAATCAATGAAGTATTCCAGCCTCAAACCACTCGTATTATTATTGAAATATTTCTCCATTGGAAAAAATACGGAATAAAAGAGTACCGGAATGAACTCATTGTTAAACCTTTTAATGCGGCAGAATTTAAAGCAGAAATCTTTGTGAAGGAAATTATTTTCAATCATTCCATGGCATTCGTAGTTCTATTGAACCCGCAATTAAAATAAAAAAGGCGCAATTTCTTGCACCTCTTTATTATAACTTCATCAATTAATTACATATTTATGTAGGAAAGAATTGCCACTGCAGCACCTTCTTTACCATCCTTAAATGAAACATTAATGCTATACATGCCTGTTTTCTGACATTGAAAACCGATTGCTGTTACAAAACTACCATCTGCTTTAATATTAGTTCCCAAAACAGTTGCGTTTTCCATTAGCTGCACAACAGCTTCCCCGGCATACCCTTCAGCATTACAAACAGTAATTTTATACATGGTTCCTTTATTCAAAATTACATTGAATTTAGCCGATGGAGGTGAAACACTGCTAGCCCCAAGCTTAACTTTATAATCCTTTAAATAAGTAGCATTGCCAATTCCCAGTGCACAAACATTCACCAATTCATCGCTTTGAGCCAATGCATTACTAAACTGCAAAGCAATAAATAGGGTCAATAATATAGTTACTATTTTCTTCATCTTACAAATTGATTATTTTGTTACGCACAGTTCCAATTGCTTCAATAATCCGAGCCAACGTTTCATCAGAAACATCAATGTGTTGCTTGTCGTTTTGTACAATAATAAGCATTCCATCTACTTCTTTTGCCTCAGGTTCACCCATTTCGTAGGTAATTTTCACCCCATCATACTCTTTTTTAATGCTTTCAACATCCTTAACCAATTCATTAAAGTTATTATCCGATTTATAATTCTTTAAAATAAGGATTAAGTCGTTCAGTACTAACTTTTGATCAGCTATACGCTCAACCACATCCTTCTTAGGGGCTTCTTTAACTACTTGGGTAGCTAAATACATTCCTTCAATCCACATTCCTGTAACAATTAAGGAACTTATGTTACTTCTATTTGATTGCCTCAAGTATTCATCCATGTTGTTAAAACTTGAAACTGAAATGTACATTAATGAATCGAGGTTTTCATTGTTTGTTGCTAACCGTTTTATGGTATTAAAATCAAAAAACTGACCAATCCGAAGTTCATTGGCTAAACTCTTAATAGCTGTCATGTTATTAATTACAGAACCTGTTTTTTCATACATATTAAGGTAACCTAAATCGCAGCCATAAACACCAAGATTCAGTGCCTGTTTAAAATTTGTATTCAGGTCATCCAATCTATCGGTAGAGGCAAGCAACTTTTGCGAAAAAGGAACACCCGTTGATTTTAACAAGGCTGCCATTTCAACTGGCGATGAAATATTATCAATAATGTCACCCATCGCTTCCTGCGATATCATCAGGGGTTTATCATCCCCGAAAATCTCATCCGGAATCTCAATATCTCCCGATTTTTTCTTACTTCCATCTCCGCTGCATCCTGCAAGAGTAAGTACTCCGGCAATAAAGACAACAAAAACTATTTTAAACCAATTTCTATTCATGAGTATTTATTTTATTTTATAAAAATAACCTTTTTTTCAAAATATTAAAAAAGTTTATCAAATTACTATTTCTGAAATAGATCCATGAACTTCTTTAGCCAATCATAATACAATGATATATAACCTCCAATAGTCATAATCCATACAATACACATATTAAACCAAAAGGTATCAAAATTCCTTCCGGCAAAATGTTTTACCGGCGAATAAAATTGCGCCCTAAAATCAAAATAATTATCAATCCAAGGGGTTTCATAAATTGGATCGGTTTGCTGTATCAACCTATCTTTATAAGCAATTATTTTATTTTTTTCATATACTTTTCTAACAATATCAGTTACCGCTTCATTATGATATTTCTGGCGACGTTCCAAATAAACGCCGGGATAGGTAACATCTAAATAATTAATTATTTTTTCTTTTTTAGCCGTAGCGTAAGTAAATACATTGGTATAATACAATTCCAATTTTTTAATGAATTCGACAGTCTGATATCCTATTTCTGGAGTAAATTTATCGATAGTCAAATCATCCAGCATCTGGAATTGCAATTCGGGAATACGAACGGTTTCTTTATACAATTCATTCTTCAATAAAGCCAAACGTTCAGCTACTTCTTCACGAATAGAATCACTATCGGTGTTAATTGCTGTTATGCAATAATCTATCCTCGTTTTAAGCTCGTCCAGGTAATATACATTTTTGAAATCGGAAATATAAATTTGTTTCTCAATTTCATAAAAATCCTTCTCAAACTCATTGTCTTTATACTGCCGAACCATTAAACCTTCATAAACCCATCGGGTTGGCATTAATTCACACACCGGAGGAACTCCCTCAATACTTCCCACGGCACGGTTCAGCTTATCGAAACTAAACATTGCCCCACCCAATGCCATTTGAGGAATCATTACCAATGGAATCATTATATATATGGTAACTGCTGAATTAAACGAGGAGGAAAGATTCAACCCCAACATATTTGAAAAGGTAGAAATAGTAAACAACGCCCACCAATACTCAAACCACAGCCCATGAACCCCCAGAATCAAGTTACCTACCAATACAAATAAAGCAGCTTGAATGGCAGAAATAATAAATAGAATGGCAATTTTTGAAATTAAATAGCTCGAACGGCTTAAATTAAGAAATGCTTCCCGTTTTAAAATTTTCCGATCTTTAAATATCTCCTCGCCGCTCACCATTAACCCAAGGAACATGGCCACAATCATACTCATAAAAATATAAACCGGAATATTTTCATTTTCGCGGAATATATATATATGTGAATTTGGATCGGCAATATATCGTATAAGGAAAGATAGAATGAACCCAAGTAATGGAGCTTCCAATATATTTAGGATAATATACTGGCGGTTACTTATTTTAGCAAGAAAATCACGTTTAAAATAGATTACTATTTGTTGTATCCAGCTTGGTATATTGAGCGATTTAGGAGGCTCATCCGCAAGATCTTTGTGCTTTTCAACGGTATGATTTTCTTTGTACTTTAATTCCCACTCATCAGGGGTAACTTTTCTTTTATTTGTATATCGTCCAAACTCGTCAACAACCTGCGCATCAATTATATTAAAAATCAATTCCGGATTAACATTACCGCAATTGGGGCACTCGCCCACATCGCTATTAATTTGGGCGTCTAACTTTTTAAAATAAGTTACCGCCTCCACCGGATTTCCATAGTAGATTTGATAGCCACCGGTATCTAGGATTACCATCTTGTCAAACATTTTATAAATCTCTGACGAAGGTTGATGAATTACCACATAAATAAGTTTCCCCTTTATAGCTAATTCGCGTAATAAATCCATTACGTTTTCCGAATCGCGTGATGATAACCCAGAGGTAGGTTCATCAACAAAAAGAATGGGAGGTTCCCTGATAAGTTCTAATGCAATATTAAGCCGTTTTCGCTGACCACCACTGATTGTTTTATTAAGTGGGGAGCCAACTTTAAGGTCTCTTCTATCGAACAGCCCAAGATTACGCAAAGTAGTATCTACCCTTTTTTGCAATTCTTCTTCCGACATGTCCTTAAAGCACAAACGTGCATTAAAATACAAATTCTGATAAACCGTTAATTCCTCAATTAATAAGTCATCTTGCGGAATGTATCCAATAACTCCTTCAATTTTATCTCTTTCGGTATGAAGATTTATTCCATTGATTAAAACCTCTCCTTTTGATGGAGCTTCAATTCCGGTAAGAACATTTAGCAAGGTGGTTTTTCCGGCACCGCTAGCTCCCATTATACCAATTAGCCTTCCTTGTTCTTCGGAAATGTTAACATCGCGTAACCCTAAGTATCCATTCTTAAAGCAAAAATCAACGTTGTTAACATTGTATGAAATATGTGCAGAAGTAACATCTGCCATAAATTTTGAGGCTACATCGCTATAATAAACCGGTTTTCCTTTAGGAAACCGGATAGAACTTCCACTGGCAAATAAGTAAATCCGGTTTGATCGAACCGGTAATCCATTCAATAAAACATCTTGTTTACCAGTATAGCGCAAAAAGTAAAGCTCTCCACTTTTAATGTGAAGTAATATCTGCTTTTTGTCGAGTTCTGCACTACGGATATGCTTGGCAAATTGGAATGTTGAATCCTTATCGTTAACTATAAGGACATTGGGTATATCTAATTCCTGATAACTGTCATTAACAACAAAGGTATCGGTACTTTTAAGCTCTTCGGTCGAAATATTAAAAACTTCAGCAACGGTATTAACAATAGCCATTCGCTGCTCTGTAAATTTCTTATCGGCAGCAACTAACTCGAATACACGCACTAATACAACAACTTTTTGCTCTTGCGTTAGGGTTTTATTAATTTTCTTACAAATTCCTAAAATCCTAACTGAATCTTTTACTGAAGTTAATTCAATTTTACCGTCTGCTTTCTTTTGTCTGTTATCTTCTCTGCTCAGTATATCAGCGTGTTTATAAAACAGCCCCATATATTCCTCAACAAAATCGGAACTTAGCTGAGAAGTAAGAAAACTTTCAACAAAATCAATTTCATTATCTTCAACTCCACCATCTTGCTTTGCAATAATTGCAAAAAGCTGCATTAACGCTTTTAAGATTTCTTCACTCATCCTAAAGGATTATTTTAAATTGTTACCCAGCATTGAGATTAAACAGCCTAATCCATGGAATAACTGATCTGTTCAAAAGGCACTTCTACAATGTCAGCATACTCTTCGCCTGCCTCTTGCATGTCTTCATCATCGTCAGGGAAATGCCAGCGAACTAACACTTCTTTACCCGATTCGTACATTTCTTCGAGCTTTAAAAGAATATCAAGTAACATTTTTGAAGATGCCGTATTGAAATACACCAGCTTAAAATTGAAAACTGTTTTTCCTTTAGCTTCTTCAGAATATCGTTCTATCCAATCAAGGATAGGCTCATAAAAGGCCGCTACATCCTCGGGCAATGATCGACCGGATACTTCAAATATCTCATTTGCCACATCTAAGGTAACACTTGGCGTGTCATCGGTTCCGACTATTTTAATTACCTCCATAATTCAAATTTATTATAAATTAATCGTTATATCTTGAAATTATACTAGTTAGCACAAAAAATAAGTAGTCATCGTTAATCGGCAAAAAGTTGTAAAGTAACGGATTTCCTGTCTTTTTTGCAATATCAATAAATCCTAATCCAGCACCTCCTTTGTTTGAAAGTCTTCCTTCTTTGATTTGCTGTTTGTAAAGCTGTTTAAGCCCTTCTTTATCAAGACTATTTATTTTTTCTAAAACCTCAGTCATCTCAGAAAATTTGCTTTTATTAACCATATTTCCTGTAGTTATGGTATATTCATGCTCATTTTTACACAACAAAAAAATGCCGCGCCCATCTCGATGAATTTCTGTATCAACCATATACTCCGCATGTTTGCCAACATTCTGCAAACATTCAACCATTACATGGAACACCTTTTTCTGAGTCGATTGTGATTCTTCACCTAACTCCATATTGGTTTCAGTAAGCGAGGTGAATGCTTTTGTAATCTGATGAGTGATTTCACCTTCATATACTAACTGCACATGGTGTTCTTTCATGGATTTATAAAAGCTGTATATAAATTCCAGAAATTCTTTTATATCGGTACCTTTCCCATCCATAATTGGCTAATTTAATATTTAAAATTCTATACCTATTAACAAAACATCATCTATTTGTTTGAAATCGCCTTTCCAATTTTCAAAATCTTTCAAAAAGAACTTTTCGTAATCAGTGATTTTTAAATCTGGATTGTTCACAATTTGCTCACGTATTCTACTGGCTTGATATTTCTTTCCTGTTTCCCCTCCCACTTGATCAGGGAATCCATCAGAAAAGAAAAATACCCGATCGCCATTTTCAATATTTATTATATGGTTTTCAAAGTCAGTTTCCTGCTTTTTGCCATAAGGAATTCCGCCAATCGCCTTTCTATCACCCTTAAATTCCAACAATTCTCCGTTCCTAAACAAATAAAGTGGCCGATGTGCTCCAGCATATTCTAACAATTGATTCGATAAATTGATTTTACAAAGTGCAATATCCATTCCATCGCGTGCCTCAGAGTCAATTCTATCCTGCTTTAGAGTTTTCCTTACTCCTTCATGTAATTTATCTAATATTTGTCCTGCATTTATATTATTATAGTGGTCAACCACATTATTTAAAATAAAATATCCTATAAATGAAAGTAATGCTCCTGGTACTCCGTGACCGGTACAATCAACGGCAGCAATAAAAATATCATCTCCCTTTTTAAAAAACCAAGGAAAATCGCCACTAACCACATCGCGGGGTTTATAAAGCAAGAAAGAATTGGGTAAAAATTCTTGTATAAACCGGGTATTCGGAAGTATTGAAGTTTGAATTCGCTGTGCATAATTTATACTTTCGCGTACTGCATGGTTTTTCTCTTTAATCTCTTGCTCTATTTTCTTCTGTTCAGTGATATCATGGGCAACAAATAATATGGTCTCTAAATCCTTATCATCGCTAAATTCTGGAATTGCATTTACTTGCATAATCCGATTTCCAAAGTTAGTAGGAAAAGTGGTTTCAGTATTTGTTTTTTGCTGCGATGATTTAACTTTATGAATTGACTCCGTAAAAAAGGCTTTTATTTCCTTGTTGAAATTAACATCACTTAAATTCCTTTTTATAATATCGTTGTTATCAACACCTGTAAAAATCTTAACAATGGGGTTGGCATAAAAAAACTGGCCTGAAGGACTCAAACGCAAAATCATATCGGGTGAATTTTCAGAAAGTGATTGCATTTTACTTTTCATCCGTTCTTCTTTTTCCGCTCTTTTTCGCTCGGTAATATCCTGAGAGTTAATAATTATACCATCTATTGCCTGATCATCCAATAAGTTCCGACCTGTTGATTCAATAAAAATCTTTTGGCCGTCTTTTCGCATATAAGTATATTGTATCGATTTCGATTGACCCGGATTTTCAATGAGGGTAACAAAAATTTCAGTAAATTCCTTTACCCCTTTAGCCGTCAATCTATCTAAATCTTTACCTTCCATCATTTCATCTACGGTATATCCAAAAATGCTGTGAACTGAAGGACTAATGTACTTCAATTTCATATCTTCGTCATAAATGGAAATAATCTCCGAAGCATTCTCTAATAAAGAATGCAACCGCTTTTGAGCATTTTCAACTTCCCGGATTTGTGTTTCAAGATTTGCATTCGTTTTTTCAAGTTCTTCATGAGTTGCCCTCATTTCTTCAGCATTCTGACGCAATTCTTCTTCATTCTCCTGAAGTTCATTGGTCATTTCCTGAGCATCACGTAAAAGCTTTTCGGTTCGGGTATTGACCTTTAAATTGAAAATGGTCCGGGCTATAATATCGCTGAGCTCTTCAAGGAATCGAATGGATAATTCATCAATATCCTTTTCAAGCGATGCAAATTCCATTACCCCCTGAAGCTTTTGATCGGTAATTAAGGGAACTAATAATAGGGTAGTTGGTTTTTTATCACCTAAAATTCCTGATGAAATAGATACATAATCGTTGGGTATTTCACGCCTAAAAATCGTAGCCATTTCAAAGGCACATTGTCCAACCAAACCTTCGCCCAAATAAAATTCTTGCTTTAAAAATTTACGCCTATTATAGGCAAAATTGGCTGTATTCACCAGTTTGTTTTCTTCTTCAACATACAAATAAAATGCTCCTTGCAGTACATCAATATATTTAATTAACTCCACCAAAGTTTTATACGACAGTTCTTCTAAATCATTGTGCATTCTAAGTATGTCAGATATTACATCTTTTCCTTTAGCTATCCAGTTTTGTTGACGTTCGTTTTCATTGGTCCGTGCTAAATTTTCACGCATAATCATTAATGAATGCCCCAATATATCGTTTTCGTCACTATCTTCATTGATAGCAGAAAGATCTCCCTCACCAATCTTTTTAGCAAATCGCGCATTGTTATTAATTATGCTATCCTTTTCTTCAATAATATCTTTTAATTCTGCTGTTGTTTCATGGTATGAAACGGTGAGAATATATCCTAATATACCTAAAATTAAAGGAGCCAAATCAACAACAAAATACACCGGAGCATTAAGATGCATTTGCCATAAACCCGAAAAAGAAACTTGGTAATCGGAAGATAAAAACCCTATTATCCAAGTAAAAACTGGAAAGAGGAATCCCAAAACCAAAAATCCTGGCGTATAGGTAACCCTGTCTTTATATTTAAAAACTAACAAGGCGGCTATTTTATCAATAATATAGGTCATCTATTCGTAATTACAATTACACAGTTATTGTTAGTGTTTTATTTCCAATAAATTCAGCAATTTCATTTGATTTATGCGATAATCCACGTTCAATTGGTTTGAAAGTCGCTAATTCAATTACCCCCACCACCTGCTGATCAGTAATAAATGGAATAATTGCTAAGAACCTCGGTTTATGTGAACCCAATCCACTCATAACC
Organism: Salinivirgaceae bacterium; assembly: GCA_041664345.1. GTDB lineage: Bacteria > Bacteroidota > Bacteroidia > Bacteroidales > SZUA-534 > GWE2-40-63. Next base: position 40,925 of record JBAYKX010000013.1, on the reverse strand, counting down.
TTCACATATCCTTCGGGTAATTCGTTGATAAACATAGCTTTTTTATCTTTTACCACTTGACCCGATAATCCATCCCCTTCTCTAAATTCCGATGGAGGCACATCAGAATAATAGGCGTAATTGGCCACAGGAAAATATTTTTTCTCGTCAAAATCGTATCGATAAACCATGCCAACTACAATTTCAATTTGCTTACCTATTCCAATTAATAAGGCATTTCCAAAGGATTCCCAATCAGAATACTTACCTAAATCGTCATTTAACCTATTTAAATTAAATGAAAGATCATCGGCTTCTTTAGCTTTCACTTCAACTTCTTTTTCCAATTCTTCAATTTCATCCGTTTTAATTGTCCTACGTTTCTCTTCTAATTCCAAAAAAATATTAATAGCCCGGAAGCTATTAAAACCCAAACCCAAGATTAAAGGCACTTGAATTAGGAACAATGAAAGAAGCGAAATAGCAGCACCTTGGCCAAAAATAAATTTTGATGCCCACAATACAAGAAATATCGAAATAACGCTCAATATTAGCAGAAAAACAAAGTTTGTTATAATTCTTTTTCTATATTTTAATATTTCTTCCATCAATGTATTCTAATCAAGGGTTAATAAAAAATCAATTATACGTTGTGTGCTATAAACGTGATCCACATTGGTTGCATTCATGCAAGCCAGGGTCATCGTGGGTACTTGGCATTCATTAGGATCCTGAACGATAGTTAGCCCTCCATTTTCTTTAACACTTTTTAATCCTAAGGCACCGTCTTTATTAGCCCCACTTAAAACAACTCCCACCAACTTTTTCTTAAAATTATAGGCTGCTGAAAAAAACGACAAATCAATGGAAGGCCTGCTATGATTTACGGCATCTTCTGTTGAGAGTGCAAATTTATTACCCAATTCTACATATAAATGGTAGTTTGCCGGTGCCAAATAAATTTTACCCGTCTTAATGGTTTCTTTATCGATTGGCTCAACTATTGGCATTGCAGCTTTAATTGAAAGAGCCTCAACAAATCCGGACCGAATATGCTTTAATCGATGCAAACATAAAATTACAGATAACGGATAATTGGCAGGTAACGAAGAAACAATTCTTGTTACTACCTGAAAACTTCCGGCTGAACCTCCTATAATTACTGCTTTATATTCTGACATTAATCAATCCTTTTTCGATATATTTTTTCAGCTTCATTAACCAATTGCATTTTCTTTCCTATCTCTGAGTACTCTAACGATTCCATATTTCCTAAAATCAAATATCCACCTACCACAAGGTTATCAATTAATTTCCGGGCCACTTTCTCATATAAAGGAAGGTTATATTGAATCATCATATTACGGAATAATATCATGCGATAGCTTTTATTTACCTTTTCTTGTGAAATATTTGTTGTGTCAAATTCAACATTGTCTAAAAGTTCTGGATTCATTAGGGCAAAGCTACCATCCATTTTATAAAATTTATTAAACTCAAATTTTCCCGAAAGTCTTGTATAATTGGCTTCTCCAATTTCCATTTTCTTCAAATCATAACCATATCCTTTTTTTATTCTATTTAAACGGTTTTTTGAAGGACAAGAAGCTGTAATTCTAATATTCTTTGATATTCCTAATTCTGACAATACCACCATTAATGAAAACAATTCATCGCCTGAAGATTCACCGGCTAACCAGATTTTTGAACCGGCTGAATGAGCTATTTCAGGGAGATATTTTTCACGCAATTCCCTCCAAAGCGATGGATCCCGAAAAATTTCAGTAATGTCAATCATTATCTGATCCAAAAAATCTTCATATTCAATATTATTCCGTTTTATTTGGTTCACAAATTCATCTACCAAACCTATGTTATAATAATCCATAACATGGGCAAAACGTCGTTTAAGAATGCTCAGAGTATAGTCACTCAAATCTAACCCATACGATTCTTGAATCGCGGCTATAATTTTTTTTGTGTCCACTATACCTAAGTTATCAATCATTCTATTCTATATATTAAAATTGTTTCTTCTTATAAAAACCTTTTGTTTTATCAAAATTATTGGCTACTGAACCCAATATGCTTTCATGAGCACCTAAAATTAGATGACCATCGCGGTATAAGCTATTACTAAAGAGTTCTATAACTTTGTTTTGCAGTTTATTATTAAAATAAATGATTACGTTTCTACAAAAAATTATATCGAATTTAGAATAAAAAATATTTCCGTCTTTAACTAAATCATGTTTTCGATACACCGCCTTTTCTCTTAAAAACTGCTTCATTGTAATAGTATCTTTCACTTTATCAATGTCAAAGTATTTTTCATAATCAACAACTATTGGCTCTTCATAATTAAAGGGGTTTTCTTTAATAACCTTATCAAAGTTATCAAAATATCCCAAATTAAATCGATATTTATATTGCCCGTTCTTAGCCGTTTCAAGCATTTCTGAATTAATATCGCTGGCAAACACTTTTGCCTGTTCAAACATCCCCAACTCATTTAGAAGAATGAGCATGGAGTAAATTTCCTGTCCACTGCTGCAGCCAGCATGCCAAATAAAGATCGATTTATTCTTTTTTAACTTGGGCAAAATCTGGTATTTAAGAGTAGTCCACATTTCCGGATCCCGAAATAACTCGGTGGTATTAACCGTAATATCCCGAACCACTTTTTCAAGAAAATCCTTGTCTTTGCTTACTTTTAACAATAACTGATTAATGTCCAAATGATTGTCAACCAAAAGCTTTTCTATCCTACGCTTGAAAGACCGATCAGAATAATCAGTAAAATCATAGGTAGAAGACATTCTGATTGTCGCAATAAAACGAAGGACATCTTCATTTGTTACCATACAGTAATCGTCATTTGTTAAGTTTACAGCACATTTGCTACTATGAACAGTGGTAAAAATAATAATTTTTATTTAATTAAATATTTTACCGTGAATTATATTTCCTTGCTATTGTTTATAAAGCATAACTAGTGTTGTGATAATTTGAAATTGAAGGATTAAGTCTTTTGAGTTTTATCCGTGCTTTGTCATTTGTAAACTGCCAGTTAATTTTGGCCTTTTTATTATTCCTTTGGATTTGCCATGCATTCACTTCATTTGTTATTTCTCCTAAGGTGACTAGGTCAACTGCAATTAAAAACCCAACAGCTTTTCACTATGTTTGGGGTCTAACGCAGCTTTCAATCTTTTTTTTTAACCTTTTTGGTATAGTCATTTGCCAACATTGTCATTGCCCTTTTTAGGATGAAATTATGGCTCACAGCTGTATAACAGACTCTTGTACGGGATCTGCCTTCTCCAAACTCTACGTCCAAAGTTCAGTGCAGGTTGTTTTCGATAGACCAGTATTTTCTTATGCGGCTATTTAGCACCTGAGCATCAGGTGGTATATCCGTGATGCAATATCGCTAGTCTGTGGTAGATATTCCGATGGTTTTATTGTAAACCTCTAACTCAATTTTTATGATTGTCTGCACTAATGAAGTATATAGCGGATAAATGAATGCCGGTTCAATAGCAAGTTATTTTATGAATGAAATAAAAACTAAATTTTACACCCCCACCTAATCCCGAAACCAGCTATTCCAGCCCGTTTATAAGTTTTATGGCTTCAGCCAATTGTTCATCGTTTTTTAATTTCAGGTGGTTTACACGTAGAATATCTTTAATGGCTTTATGCTTTTCTTTCGGAAAAAAAGCAAGCAAATTGCGCTTGCCGGGGGTGAATTTATGAAGCTCCCTGTTTTGTTTCAAGTAATACTGATACTTGGTAACAAACTTATTCTCCCCTTTTAAAAGTGTGGCTTTTCGGTAACAATAAACCGATGTTTTTCCTTCGGCAATTACTTCCAAATAAATGTCCGTTTTTTGAAATCCGCCGGTATCAATATAATGTATAAAACGCAAGGCTTCCCTTTGCATAGTATTATCGAAGGTAAACGATGCTACTTTTCCCTTTATAACTGTACCTGTTTTATAATCGGTTTCCCTTAACCAAATCAATTCATCTTTCCAACCGTTATAACGAATCATGCAGTCAGGTGCTTTGTACCCATTGGTAAAATAAATAGTACCTTTGGTCCAATTGTTATAAAATTGTTCTTTTTTTGATGGAAATTCATTTATATAAGTAGTAGCTACCATAGGCACGTTGTTTACCGCAGCAGGCAAACCCTGGCATGACCTATTACCAGACACTTGCGCCGAAAGCGTGTTACCAAAAGCTACCATTCCAATCAGTATAACATATTTCATTACCATAGTACTTACTCAAGTTGCTTTTTATTGATTCCTAAACGGATGGGCTGCTGATACCAAATAGGTTTTCCCGAATCGGAAACTCCATGAATGGTTATCAAATATTGCTCGCCAATATCAACCGGTGATAGTTTGAATGAAAAGGGTTCATCTTGTGTTAAAGTCACATAAGGATTCCAATATATTTCGGGGTTCACTACTGGATTGTTTGGACTTTTGTTTACTGGCTGATAAGAACCAGAATAAAAATTATTCGAATAATAATACCCATTGGGCGCTACATCCTTAAGCAAAATGTTTTTATTACGGGTAAAAATTGAAACAACCCCAATGTAAGTAAGTTGCCCATACAGTAACTCGGAATTAAAAATTTCAACCCGCTCAATATCGGCCGATGAAAGCTGTTCAACGATATTCATAGTTAGAATCGGATTCCCATTGAGACAAACCAGCACATTTTCAAAAACTACTTGTTGTTGCTCCGTGATAATTCCCATTTTATAACCATCGCCTTCTTTTTTAAACCGCACTGCCGGCAATATATTGTCCGCAATTTCTTTAAAATCATTTAACGGCTCAAAATCAGCCGGATAAATCACATAATTAGGTGTTAAAAAGAAATTATCAATTTCCTGATTCGTATTCGATTGAAGTTCAACTTTCGTTTCAGGAGTAAAAATCCGGTTTACCAATTCTCTTTTTTGGAGTTGGAGTAAATACTCATATTCATTGGTTTCCAGGGTATAATTCACCGTATCCAACGAACTTAGCTGGAGTCTTTTTTCATCGATTGCCCAAACGAGACTATCAGAACCGTACACATTAAAACCTGATTGGAGCAACAATTCCTTATTGTTCCAAGCAGAATCAAGGGCAAAACAAAAACTGCCATTTTCATCGGTAATGGAATATCGGAAACTCACCGATTGGCCTGTAAACGAAATGTAAACCGGCAAGTTACTATAGGGAGCTCCATTCTTATTGGTTACATAACCTGAGAGCATGGTAAATCCTTGTTCTACATCAAAATTAAAATAGTCCTGACTGGTTTTTTGGAACTTCTGCTGGAACGCTTCCCGGGAAACCTGCGCCAACCTATCATTGAAAGGAGTGATTTCGGTTATTGACACTGATAATTGTGCATTACTTATTTCTTGTACCAAGGTCACTTTTATTGAAGTAACACCAGAATAGGAAACCACACTGGTATCCTTTTCAATTTTTACTTCGATTGAATTGTCGCTGATAAAAGAGGTGCTTGTGTAAAAGGTATCTGCTGATTCCGAATTGTTTTTTACTAAGGTAAGTAGTTGCATCGTCTCTTCATGAATTTCCTGAATCAGAATTGGGGTTGAAAACGAGGCTAATGCATCAGCTCTGGAGCTATTGGTATAAACGTGCAAAAAATACAGCCCATGCACTATGTTTTCCGGAATTTTATACTCCCCTTTTAGGCTATTGCTCTTAACCTGACTTTTCCATCGGATAACCGATTGGTTATTTATATCGGCAATTTCAAAATACAGGTTTTCTCCCAAAACCTGCTCCTTTTGATTAGTTAGCGATTTGTTCAGGTAAACCACATATTTTAATAAAGACCCCCCGATAAAAACCTGTTTATTAAGATGCACCGCAATCTGCTGTCCTTTAGCAATGGATGCAGTTAATACAAGCAATCCAATCACTAAAAACCTTGTCGGAAGAATTAAAAAATCAGGTAATTTATTTCTCATTGGAAACCAAATAATTCAAATTAGTAATTAAATGATGGATTTTCGGGAAAAACGGTATCTACAAAAGTAGTGTCAACATAAATCAGGTTTGGATACCAGCCCCCTTTAATGACGGTGTCTGTATAAAAACGGCCTTGGTATGAGCGGTATCCATACGATTGATCAACATAAACAGCATAATACCGGCGGCTCACCGAAACTACATCGAACAATCCTAAGGCCGGACTGTTAGCATCGGTTTCGGAATAAATGTTGCCATACAGTTGCTGCGGAATGGGATCAAAAATCCGATCGGTTGGATTAAGCTGTTGTTTTGCTTCGGAATAATAGTTGTATGTTTCGACAGAAGTGGTGATTAAATCAACGGGAAAAATCCATTCAATAAAAGTATTGGACGTATATTCCGAGAAGTTGCGACATTCGGGGTCGGCTGGCAAAAAGATGGTATTCACCGTTAAATCAGACGCACTGTTCTCCAATTTATTCGAAATATTTCCAATATTAGGGAAATCGGTATTTGAAACTCCTTCCAGTACATCGAACAAGGTGTCGTAGGTAACCTTATATTTTAATTGGTAGAACGTGCAATCAACCTGAAATCCTCCTTCCTCATTAACCCATACTTGCGAATGCACATAATAATCGGTCATTGCCCGGTAATACACATTCTCGCGTTTGGGAGGGTTCATTTTTAAGTAAATAAATATTCCTTGTTGCGTTACTTGGTTAAAATTTCCATTCAGGTCTTCCACTACGGTAATCCGTTGGTTAAAATCGTAAAACACCTTATCAATTCCAATGGTATCGTTTAATATCATTGTTTCTGATTTCAGTAGTGAACCATCGGGCATTCGTACCTCAATAAAATAACCCGTACCAAAATTAAACGACACTGAGTTTTTATCAATGCTATAACGTCCGGGAGTCAATTCAAGCAATGGGTATGAATCCTCAGAATCGGTATTCAGAAATACCTGTGCCCAGGCAATGCGTTGTAACCGATTGTTATTATACGGCATGGCGTAATATAAATCGAAGCTTTGTAACCCATTTAGATTGCTCAAAACTCCATTCACCACAGGAATTTTTGCATTGGCTTCCAAATTATCATTTTCGTAAGGAACCTGACATTGAGCAAATAAAAGCGATATCAATACAATAAAAATTCCTGTAAGTGAATCGGACAGTTTATTCATAAAACCTTTATTATTCTTTATTTTCATTTTAGAACACAAAATTATACGTAACTGTTGGGAACGGAACTCCTATCAAATACATTTGATACATGCTAAAAACCTGATAGTTATTATCAGGTGTTGGTGTATCACGCTGGTAAATAATGGAATAGGCATTATCTCTACCATAAATATTCAAAATGGAAAAATTCCAACTTCCTTTCCATTTCTTTTTCTTTTTAAGGCTCTCGTCAATGCTTAGCGAAATATCGAGGCGATGATAATCGGGCAACCGGTATTTATTCCGGTCGGAATAATAAACCAGCTTACTTTGACCCAGGTAATAAGTATATTCAGGCAAAGTTACGGGTCTTCCGGATGCAAAAGTAAAACTGCTTCCAAAGCGTATCCTCCGGTTCAACTGATATGAAAAACTCAGGTTAATATCATGGGGCACATCGTATTGCGAAGGGTACACCCGATTGTTATTTATGCGGTCAGTAAAATTAGCTCCGTGGGTTTGTTTAAAAGCTCTGGCATAAGTATAGGATATGCTTCCGGTTAGTTTACCCTGTGTTTTTTTTACCATCATTTCCAATCCATAGTTTTTGCCACTAGCCGTTAATAACTCCGTTTCAACATGGCTGTTAAGCTCTAACTCAGCCCCATTGCGGTATTCTGTAAGATTCTGTAGTTTTTTATAATACAATTCAACCGATGTTTCGATGCCATTATTTAAAAAATTCCGGTAATAGCCCAAAGCCACCTGATCAACAATTATTGGTTTTATAAAAGGATCGGCCAGCTTCCAAATATCTTCGGGAGTAGTAATTGAAGTATATGAGAGTAAAGCCAGGTACTGTTTATTGCGGTTATAGCTTAGTTTTACTGAACTACTGGGATTGATTAAATATTTAAACGAGGCACGAGGTTCAATTCCTTGATAATTAGTCACCATTTCACCGGAATTATAATTTGTAGTATCGGTAACAACAGTTGTTGCACCGCTAGCGGAATATGTATAAATGGTTTGCGGCCCCATGTACCGATACATGGTGTAACGCAACCCAGCCTGAAAAGAAAAATGGTTGCTAATTTTAACTACATCGTTAATAAAAAATGAATACTCATATCCTAACTCTTTTTGCAAGGTCAACTGTTCTACTTTCGATTGTCCTATTGGTACCCTTTCGCCGGGATTAATTTGATATTGGAGTATCTGAGCTCCAGCAGTTACTGTTTGCTCGCTTAAACCGGTATATTCTGCCAATAGTTTCCCCGATAGGTAATTCACTTTGGAATAAACCACTTGCGCAGTAGTTGGTTTTTCCTCTTTTTATTGGTTAATGAATAGGAACTATACGAACCGGAAAGAGTAGTATTAAAACTTGGATTAAAAATATGTTGCCAATTAGCTGAAAGCAATTGGTTGCCATATTGGTACGAAAAATTGTTGGCATATTTGAAATAGTCGTAGCTGCGGTATACAAACAGCGAAATGGGATTGTTTTTAATGTTAATGCTTAGCATTCCATTTAAATCGTAAAACGAAGCAGAACTGTTTTGAAGATTGTAATCGGGCATTTTCGTAAGTAAATATTCGGAATAACTGGTGCGCCCGCCCAATTTTAACGATACTATATTTTTGTACAACGGTACTTCGAACATCAATCGGCTACTGTATATTCCAATTCCTCCGGTACCTTTAAATTTTTTAACTTCGCGTCCGTTGAAGTTTATGTCCATAACAGACGAAACACGTTCGCCATATTCGGGGGGAATATGCCCTTTATATAAAGCAACTGAAGTAACTGCATCGGGATTTACAGCCGAAAGCAATCCCATAACGTGTGAGGTGTTGAATAGGGGACTATTTTCCAGCAAATACAGGTTTTGATCTTCGCCACCACCGCGAACATTGATGCCTGCACCAAATTCGCCTACCGATTTGACGCCGGGCATAATGGTAAAGCTTTTTATAAGGTCGCGTTCACCTATCATCGAAGGTAAGTTTTTTATCGATTTGGCATCCAGTTCCACCATGCTCATTTGATCGCGGGTAACGTTGCGATCTACTTTTTCCGACAAAATAACCACTTCATTTATGGCATGTGATTCCTCGAACATCTCAATATTTAAGGTGCCCGGTCCCAAAACTTTTATGGTCAGCAATTGTACTTCATAGCCCACACTGGTAACTTTAATCTGATAGGTTCCCGATGGAACTTCGAAATAGTAATTACCACGAGAACCTGAAACTCCGTAAATACTGGTGTTTAGAACCTGAACCGTGGAACCAACCAACGATTCTCCATTTTTTCCGTCCAAAACAATACCACTGATTCGGTTTTTTGAGTACTTTCCAATATCGCCCGGACTTCCAATAAGAGTAAAATCCTTTACTAATTCCTGATTAGAACCTCCGAACAAATTGTTCATCTTTTTAAGGTGAACCGCCACTTGCTCGCGGGGAATAATATAAAAGTTATTGTTTATGGTAATGCTTACTAATCCGGTTTCATCGAGAACTTTTTCCAGAATATCATCCATGTTTTTATCGCTAAAAGAACCGGTAAAAACAACGCCAGTCAGCCATTCCGGCTGATAATAAATATGAGCACTTGACTTTGTCTTCAGTTGTTTAACTAACTCAATTAAAGGGGTATTGGTAAATGACACCGAAATTAACTGTGATTTTTTTTCCTGAGCTTCAGCAACATTCCAATAAAATGAAAAAATTATAAGCGTACAAACCAGGGTTAAGTTCCGATATATTTTTTGGTGTACTAACATAATCTATTTCTCCTGAAATTCTGAAAAGCCATCAAACGATGCTTTCAAAAACCTATTTCTTTTTATACAAAATAACAGCATAAAAAACTATACCTGTATAAAATATGTATCCAATCCATGCTATTCCTTTCACTCTGGTATCATAGTATGAGCAATTTTGAATTCTGTTAACTCAACTCATTTTTACGAGGCAGCCTAAGGAAACATCAATTTTCCACACGTAGCAACAAATACTTCAACTGGCTGTATGTGTGCCATTTAATATTAAAAATGATACATAAGTAAAAGACTAAGGATACATAGGTAAAAGTATTCGGTACATAACTTAAAGTATTCGATACATAGTTGAATTAGAACTTTTTTATTCCGCCATATTTTTGCTTAGTAAAGTAGAAATTTTTTTCATGATTAGAGGTTTAGGTTTAGTAATGGCACTGGCAACAGCTAATTTATTGCTTTCATGCAACTCGTTAAACAAACCAGTAAATGAGAGCGCGGTAAGTGATAAATTAGCTTCGCCAGAAGCTATTCATTTATTAAGCAAGATTACTGCCAATGCCCAAAAAGGAGTGATGATTGGTCATCAAGATGCGCTGGCTTATGGTATGGGATGGAAAGGGGATACCTACCGCACCGATATTAATGATGCCTGTGGCGATTTTCCTGCTGTTTATGGTTGGGATTTAGGTCATATTGCCGATTCAGTAAACATTGATAGTGTTCCGTTCTCGAAAATGAAAACCTGGGCTATTGAAGTTTATAAAAGAGGGGGAATTAATACTTACAGTTGGCATGCCCGCCATATTGTTACCGGAGGAAGCTCCTGGGACATTACGCCAGGAATTGATCAGCTTTTACCCAATGGAGCTTATCATGAAGCATTCAAAAAACAGCTTGATTTACTTTCAAATTTCTTTTCAAGTTTAAAAACTCCTGATGGAATACTTATTCCCGTTGTGTTCCGTCCTTTCCACGAAATGAATGGTGGATGGTTCTGGTGGGGTTCCAAATCGTGTACTCCCGAACAATACCAAGCATTATTCCAGTTTACCGTGAATTACTTACGCAACCAAAAGCAATTGCATAATATATTATATACCTATTCACCAAACTCCTTCCAAACCAGAGAAGAATATTTGACTTATTATCCGGGCGATGAATTCATCGACATTTTAGGTGTTGATGATTACCAGGGTTTGGAAAATAAAGCAAACCTGATGCAAGCCACACAGAGGCTTACAATTGTGGCTCAGCTGGCCCTCGAAAAAGGGAAACAATATATTATTGCCGAAACCGGTTTGGAACGGCTTACCGATGCAAAATGGTTTACAGAGAATTTGCTTCATGTTATTGATGCAAGTAAAGCTCCCAACGGACCCGCCTGGGTTTTACTCTGGAGAAACGGACGGCCCGATCATTTTTATGCCCCTTATCCGGGACATTCAAGTGTTGCTGACTTTATGGTATTTAAAAACAATCCAAAAACACTTTTCTTATCCGACATTAAATAAAACACCATTTAGAAAAAACCGAAATGAAAAGAACAATAACCTTTAGCATTATATTCATACTACTTGCTGTGGTTATTGTGTCGTTTTTGAACCTTAAAAAATTCCCTCAGCAGCCAAACATAGTATTTGTGCTTACCGATGATCAAGGCTACGGTGACGTAGGATTTAACGGAAATAAGTTAGTAAAAACACCAACCCTCGATTCGTTGGCCCGGCTTGGAGTAATTATTGATCGCTTTTATGCAACACCCAATTGTTCCTCAACTCAAGCCGGAATTTTATCGGGAAAATACCAATTGCAAACGTCGCTTTTAAATAATCCAACTACGCTCCCCACAAATAATACAAAGGAAATTACCCTGGCCCACATTTTAAAAGCCAACCAATATACTACCGCTTATTTTGGCAAATGGTACAATGATTCACCAAACCAAAATAATCCCAGTGAAAATGGGTTCGACCATTTTTTTGGTTTCAGAGGAGAATCGGTTACAAACAACTTTGATACTTCGCTGGAATACAATGGAGTAGCAACAAAGGTTCATGGCTACCTAACCGACATAATTACCGATTCAGTGATTTCTTTCATCAGTCGCCAAAAAGAACCTTTCATTACTTATATAGCATACAACACACCACACGCCCCATACCAATTACCCAATAGCTATTTTAACAAATACAAAAGCTTGATGCTTGATGACCAAACAGCTAGCGTATATGGCATGTGCGAAAATATTGATGACAACATAAAACGCATTGTTACCCAATTAAAAAGCCGGGAGATTTTTGACCGCACTATATTCGTTTTTATGAGCGACAATGGTCCTGATTTTCTGCGCTTCAACGGAGGCCTTAAAGGAAGAAAAGCTCAAGTGGATGAAGGTGGTGTTCGTGTACCCTTTTTTATTTGCTATCCTGACGGACATTTAATAAACCAGAGAATTACCCGTGGTTTTGCAGCACATATTGACTTGTTACCAACCCTTTTAAGTTTGAGCCATATTACCATTGACTCATTACCAATCGATGGGATAAGTTTTTCTGAAAACATGAAAGATTCATCGAAACACCTACCCCACCGGGTGTTTTTTACCCAACAGTTGGATCCGGTTTTAGCAAAATCATCGGGAGCTGTGCGTACTGACACTTTTTTATTGACCCTAACCAATAGTGACACCTCACTCTATAATTTATACAACGACAAATTTCAAAGAACCAATATAAAAAGTTCTTACCCTCAATTAGTATCCCAATTAATGGATGAATACAATACCTGGATCCACAAAAATAATGCATCACAGAATATAGCTCAAAAGCACTAATTAGTTTAACCCTGGACAAATTTTATTATTTCAACATAAAAAATAAATGAAAAAACAATTTGCAAAACGATTAAAACAGCTAACCAAAGAATTCGATAATTTGGTGGCAATGAACAACAAACCGGTTACTGATGGATTTAACGGGATTTATTATCGTTACAAAAATCCGGTATTAACAAACAACCATGCTCCCTTATTTTGGAGGTACGATCTCAATCCGGAAACCAATCCCTATTTAATGGAGCGTATTGGAATCAATGCCACATTTAATGCGGGTGCCATTAAACTAAACAACAAATATCTGGTAGTTGCCCGGGTTGAAGGAAACGACCGGAAATCGTTTTTTGCTGTGGCTGAAAGTCCAAATGGAATTGACCATTTTAAATTCTGGGATTATCCGGTTCGGTTGCCCGAAACCGAGGAACCCGATACCAATGTGTACGATATGCGCGTGGTAAAACACGAAGACGGTTGGATTTACGGCCTTTTTTGCACCGAACGCAAAGACCCCAAAGCACCGGCGGGAGATACATCAACAGCCACAGCCCAATGTGGGATTGCCCGTACCAAGGATTTGATAACATGGGAACGTCTGCCCGATTTAATTACATATTCCGGACAACAACGAAATGTGGTATTACATCCTGAATTTGTAAATGGCAAGTATGCCCTTTATACCCGCCCACAAGACGGATTTATTGACACCGGTTCGGGTGGCGGTATTGGCTTTGGACTTACCGAAACCATGGAACACGCCGAAGTTAAAGAAGAAGTAATATTGGACCAAAAAACCTACCATACGGTTTATGAAGTGAAAAACGGACAAGGTCCTGCACCCATTAAAACCCCACAAGGTTGGCTGCATTTGGCACATGGGGTTCGCAATACGGCCGCCGGATTGCGTTATGTGTTGTATCTGTTTATGACTGACTTAAAAGATTTAACCAAAGTAACCCACAAACCAGCCGGCTATTTTATTGCCCCAATTGATTCCGAAAGGGTTGGCGATGTGTCGAACGTAGTATTTTCGAATGGATGGATTGCCGATGACGATGGCACCGTTTACATTTATTACGCCTCTTCCGACACGAGGCTTCATGTAGCTGTTTCAACCATTGAACAACTGATTGACTATTGCATGAACACACCTGAAGACGGACTTCGAAGTGCCACCTCGGTGGAATCGTTATACCAACTTATTAATAAAAACTTAACAAAACGCTAACTAGTTTACTATGGAAAAATCTATATTCTCGAAATTTATGCGGATGTTCCTATTCCTTTTAATTCCAATGGGAGTATTCGCACAAAATGGCTCTGTAACAGGTAAAGTAACCGATTCAGGAGGTGAAGCACTGATTGGAGTTAATATTATGGTAAAAGGCACTTCAACCGGAACCGTAACCGACCTGGATGGCAACTTCTCATTAAGTGGTCTGGTTAACCAACCCATTGAATTGGTGGTTAGTTTTATTGGCTTTGCCAACCAAACCAAGCCAGTCGATTTAACCAATACCAAAACAGCGGTAATGAATTTTACACTATTGGAAGATATTTCAGAGCTTTCCGAAGTAGTAGTAATTGGGTATGGTACGCAAAAAAGATCGGATCTTACCAGTGCTGTTTCTTCTGTGTCAGCTGCTGATTTGGAGCAATCGAGGGCTACAAACATTCAGGAAGCCTTGCAAGGACGTGCAGCAGGGGTTCAAGTACAAAGCGCCACCGGTGCTCCCGGCTCCTCAGTAAAAGTGCAGATAAGGGGAATCACATCAATCAACGGTACCGAACCCATCTGGATTGTTGATGGGGTACAATCAAGTCCGAATACTGTAAATTCAAGCGACATTGAATCCATGGAAATATTAAAAGATGCTTCGGCAGCAGCCATATATGGAGCACAGGGCGCAGCCGGTGTTATTCTGGTTACAACCAAAAAAGGGAAAGCTGGTGATACTAAAGTTACTTTTAATATGTGGGCAGGCAAGAGCCATGTTATTAAAACACTGGATATGGCATCGGGACCGGAATTTGGAAAAATGTATCATGAATGGGAAGTACTGGCAAAGAAAAGAAACTATTTTTTCTCAAATGTTGACACCTTACCTACCTATAATTATCAGGATATGATTTTCAGAACAGCCCATACACAAAACTACGATATAGGTGTGTCAGGCGGTAACGATAAATCAACCTTTTATATGGGTATTGGCTATATAAAACAAGGCGGAATATTAGAGAACAGCAACTACGAAAAATTATCGGTTCGGTTAAATTCAGAACACAAAGCCAATAAATGGCTTACTGTTGGCGCTAATACTTCCTATACACGTCAGATAAATAAAGGCTTTGAGGAATGGGAATATTTGAATGAATATGCCACCCCAATTTTGCAAGCCATTCAATACCATTCGTTTGTTGAACCTTATGGAGAAAAAATTACTGAATCGGAATACGATCAAGGTTGGTCGTATACCCCACTGGGTAATACCTCAAATCCACTATCTACTGTTTCTTTAAAAAACCATGAATCCTATGGAAACGATCTTCTAGGAACATTCTTTGCCAAGGTTAATCCATTCGAGGGTTTTGCTGTGGAAAGCAGAATTACGGGTGAAGCTGCTTTCAGCAACAACTATACTTTTTCGCCCATTTTTTATATTACCAGTTCGTTAAATAACAACAATAGCAAAATTACCAGAGGAAGTGGTCGTTATACTGCCTGGAAATGGCAAAATATGGCTACTTACAACAAAACGCTATTCGATGTACACAATTTTTCCATATTAG
This sequence comes from Salinivirgaceae bacterium, assembly GCA_041664345.1. Lineage (GTDB taxonomy): Bacteria > Bacteroidota > Bacteroidia > Bacteroidales > SZUA-534 > GWE2-40-63. The sequence continues at coordinate 25,342 of JBAYKX010000013.1, read as the reverse complement.
CGGGATTTGAATCGGGTTACAGTAAAGAAGAATGGGAAAGTGGACTGCGCTGGGATTTGATCAATCAAACCCCTGAAATGTGGTACTTCGAAGCCAGCACCAACGATACTTTAGTTGCCCAGTTGCCAACGGGTGGCGGAGGCGAAGGTGCCGGTTATAGCTATTTGGGACGCTTTAACTACGACTATAAAGGAATGATACTCGGACAATTCAATTTTAGAAAGGATTACAGTTCCTCATTTGGCCCTGATAACAGATCCGGTAGTTTTCCATCCTTTTCGTTAGGGTTTAAATTCACGGAACTGGATGTGGTAACCAATACCTTACCCTGGCTTAATTTTGGAAAAATTCGTTATGGTTGGGGGCAAACAGGTAATAGTGTTATTCCAAGAGATGTTTACTATTCTACCGTAGCTTTTCAGGATGTGTATATGTATAGCTTCGATAACGGGCCGGCTTCATCAACGGGTGCAGGGCCAAATAAAATGGTAAACCGGGAAGTGGGATGGGAAACAGTGGTTACCAGTAACTTTGGACTCGATTTACGAATGATCGACAGCAAATTATCGGTAACAGCCGATTATTTTGAAAAACACAACCAAGGCATGTTAATGGAAACCCCGGTAGTTTACTGGTCGGGCTGGATTGTTCGCGATAAATTTTTTGAAGGTGGAGCCGGCAATCCCATAATGAATGTGGGAAATCTAAAAAATAACGGACTTGAATTATCGGTAGGCTGGAAAGAGCAGCGCGGAAGCTTTAATTACGAAGTTAGCGGAAACATGACCTACCTACATACCGAAGCCGGAGATATTGAACCCGACACGCTGTTAGCCGGTGAGACTAAAGGGATAGGTGGCTTTTTAACTAAAACCATTCAGGGAGGTCCCATTGGTGAATATTACGGCTACATTGCCGATGGTCTTTTTCGTTTAGCCGATATGCCGAATGCCGCAGGAATTGTAACCAACCAACCCTATACATTAGTGGATGGCGATACCGTTTATGCACAGCCCAAAGCACAACCGGGCGATATCCGCTTCCGCGATGTGAATGGCGATGGCAAATTAAACAACGACGATATTGTACCCATTGGTAACCCAAATCCTAAATTCCTGTTTGGAATTAACTTTAATTGTCAATATGGCAACACTACAATGGGATATTTTGATTTGGCCTTGTTCCTACAAGGTACCATTGGAAATAAAATTTTTAACGCCGTAAAATTATACGAGTACAATACCGATGGAGCTTTTAACTGGAGCAGCGATTATGTAAACGATCATTATTCAGTTGATTTGGTTGACCGACAGGGTAAGGTTGCCTCTGTTGCCAATGACGACGCTACCTACCCAAGAATTGACCCAAAAAATGCCAACGCTAACTTTTCTACCCTTTCAAGTTTTTACATCGAAGATGGCTCCTATTTACGGATTAAAAACCTTGAAATTGGATATACCCTTCCGGAGAATATAACCAAATTCGTTGATATTGAAAAGGTTAGGGTATTTTTTGGAGCAAAAAACTTAATGACATTTACCAAATACAGCGGAATGGACCCCGAAGTAGGAAGCACTGGTGTTTTGGTCCGCGGCCTTGATCAAGCAGCCTATCCTCAAGCAAAGATGTATAATATTGGCTTAAATGTTACTTTCTAATTCTAAAAAAGCACAGTCTATGAAAACAATAAATTCAAAAATAACAATCATACTAATACTTACCAGCATTCTGGTAGCCTGTAGCGATGAATTTTTAGATTATAAACCCATTGCAAAGGATACCACCGAATCGTTTTATACCAGTTTTGAATCGTTAGACTTTACCGCAACAGCAGCCTATGGCATACTTGCCACCCGCGATATCTACGATATATTCTATACCATTGGGTTCCAAAGTATATCGGATGATACCGAGATGGGTGGCGAAAATGTAAACGACTGGCCTGAATTCCAACGTATTGACCGGCTAACACATTCGGCTAATGAAGGCAAATTAGAAGGTATGTGGGGATATCCTTACAAAGGAATCCGTTTTGCCAATACCTATTTCCAATATGCCGAACAAGTGCGTGAAATTGAACTGGGAAAATCGAAAACCCCTGAGGAATTTGCTGCCACATCGGCTATGATAGATTTACGGGCTGCTGAAATGCGTTTTATACGTGCTTATTTCCATTTTACCCTATTGCAAATATACGGTGGGGTACCCATTGCTGATAAAGTGGTAAGTCCAAGTATGATTAGTAACCCAAGAAATAGCATTGCCGAGGTATTGCATTTTGTTCAAGCTGATTTGGAAGCGGCTATTCCTCTACTGAAGACAAAAAGTGAACTTGGTGCTGATAATGTTGGAAGAGCCTCAAAGGGAGCAGCACAGGCATTGTTGGCAAAAGCTTATTTATATGAATCGTCATACGCCGAAAACTATTCCAATGACATTCGGTTTGAAGGTTGCCAGAACCGATATACCGATGCCTTAATCCAAGCTGAAGCGGTAATTGGTTCAACAGAATATAATTTGGTGGGAATAAATGGAGAACGATTCCCTTCGTGGCGGGTTTTGCCATCGCAAACTATTGGTGGTTTCCGTTGGATATTTACTGTTGATGGAGATAACAGCGACGAAAGTGTATGGGAAATTGAAAATGTAAAAGACGGAAAAGGCTGGACCTACAGCCGTGGAAACTATTTAACGGTTTACTCTACTGTGCGGTTTACCAATAAGCCCGATGGAACACAACAAGGTGGTTTTGGATGGAGTTTTAATCTGCCATCGAAATATATGTTAAATGCCTTTGGCAATAACGATGCCCGCGAAACAGGATTAAACTCCGTACCTACCGACTCTACCCTTGACCCTCGATATTTAACCACCGTAGGAATGGAAGGTGATACCGTGCTTTATCCCACCGGTTCCAATGGCACTTGGGTTGACATGAACTTCTCGAATCTACCAACAGGTACTATCGGTAGAAAATTTGAATGTTCGCCATCAGAATATTGGGGAAGCATGGCAAATTTCCACGATGGCCCTTTCAATATTCGCTTGATACGTTATGCCGATGTGGTTTTAATGGCGGCCGAAGCAGCTATTAAAAGCGGCGATAACCCAAAAGCACTTGACTACGTCAATCAGGTTCGAAAGCGGGCCAGAATGTCAGGGGAAACGGGTTATCCATTGGATTTAACGGCTGTTTCATTTGAAGACATTGTACATGAGCGAAGACTGGAATTCGCCTGTGAGACGAACCGGTTTTTTGATTTAGTACGATGGAATCTGGCTTATGATTACATTAATAACATAACATTGGCTTCCATGGGAGACGAGTTTATATTGAGTTTTGTAAAAGGAAAACATGAATTTTTCCCAATACCAACAACCGAAATACAAATAAGTAAAGGCGCCCTTAAGCAATACGAAGGCTGGCAATAGCAACACCCAAGGCATCCAGTAAAATGGGTACCTGACATTTATATTTTTTTATTAATTAACTAAATTTCAAAATTATGAGAAAATTACTCTCGACACTTTTAATGGCGCTGGCACTATTCAGTGTGAGCCAGGCGCAAACAGTGATCTTTGATCCTGCTACCTATACAGGATTGTTGCCAAACAAAATGTCCATTGTGGACATTGATGGAACCAAGTACCTACAAGTAATTGTGGATGGCTGGAACTCTACTCTTAATATTCCAGAAGTGGAAACTGTTTTGGGTACCCAATTAACAGGTTATGTAAGGTTTCGTCAAGGAACGCCAACTGTTGAAGCTGGTTTAACCTTAGACAAAATTGTTACTGCCGTGCAAGTAATGGACACCGTTCATAAAGTTCCTGCTTCATGGAATCCAGATCAAATGATTCCTGCAGCTACTACCTTAGGTGGAAGTCCTTCGCAACCTGAATTTACTTTCTACAAAAAGGATTTAACTCCTGAAATGACACTGGCTCACCAAATTCAATTCTTTGGACAAGAGATGGTAGGTTGGGGTCCAACCACCGGTGATACCATTTGGGTAGGAAAAGTGGCTACTGTGGATGCAACTGTATTGTTCGATCCAGCTACTATAGATGTGAGCACACTTCCTGATGGAATGGAAGTTATCGAAATAGGTGGAGTAACCATGTTAAAAGTTACCGTTGATGGTTGGAATACCAATTTACCAATTGCTCCTTTCGAAACAGGAAAATACAATAAAGTGAAAATGGAACTTGCCTACGGACAAGGTACATCAACAGTTGCTCCAGTTGATGCCAACGTTTTTGTACAAGCCATGGTAAACGGCTCTAGTTCATTCAGTGGTGGTTTACAAAAACCAACCGATGAATTAACAGTAATAAACAGCGATGCTAAACCAAATGTAACGGTTGACGGATTGCAAATTGCAGTACAGGATATGGCCAACGGATGGAATGCAGTAGTTGGTGCCGAGGTGTATATTGGAAAAATAGTAGTTTGGTATTATGAATTGGTACTTGCTGACCCATTGAACACAGCAAATGTTAACTACACCAACCTTGCTGTAGAAATTGATGGTTTGTACGACGATGCTTTTGAGGCATCAACAGTAAATAAAGTGAACCGTGTAGCCTTAGGTACTGTAAATGGAGTGGCTGCAGCAGCTAATGCTGAAGTTACTTCAAACAACGATAGCTACGGTGAATTGTTAATGGTTGCCGACATGGAAAACCTGTACATTTATTTAGATGTAACTGATGATGATCCACTTGATTTAGGTACCAGCACACAACCATGGATGAACGATGGGGTAGAATTATTTATGGATGTTCAAGACCGTCGTTATTTAGGTTCGGCCCGTATTTCCGGTGAACAACACCAAAGCCGCTTTAACGTTGGTACCGAAGGTCCTGCTCATGGTAACGATGCAACTGGTGCCAACGCATTAGGAATGGACGGTTTCTTTGGAATTAACGATACAACTAACATCAATTTTGCTATTATCAAAGGTTCATTGGGATTTTCAGTTGAAATAGCTGTTCCTTGGGTAACGTATTTCCGTACCAACACCAATACCAACGAAGAAGCCTTGGTGTTGGCTGAAGAAGGACTTGTAAACGATAAGAAAATTGGTTTTGAGTTTTCATTAATTGATGCCAGCGCACCCGATACGCGTAAATCAATTTTGAACTGGGCAAACAATACTGGTTTAGATAAAGCTTACACCAGTCCAGAGTTCTGGGGTCAGTTAACCTTGAAAGGGTTCCCAACGGGTATTATACAAAAACAAGCGGTTAGCAACTTAACTGTTTATCCAAATCCAGCTAACAATCAACTTACTGTTGATATGGTTAACTTAGCATCCGTTGAAATTTACAACTTATTAGGTGCAAAAGTTGTAAGCTTACAAATGAGTGACAACCGGGTTGATGTATCAACTCTTAATTCTGGGGTTTATGTAGTAAAAGCTACCGATACAAAAGGTCAAGTAGCCGTAACTAAGTTTAATAAAAAGTAGTAGGTTTTCTCATGAATAGTGCAGGGCGCGGTGTCCTGCACTATTTTTTTATTTACGTATCTCCTTCTGTCAAGTATGATATAAGGGATAAACAATGTTTATCTTCTCAAAACAACACTACAGCGCAAGTGTTCCGCCAAGGCGGAGACGATAGGGGGGAATTTTTCACTAAATCATTACACCGTTCTAATTTTGTTATTTTCACTTTATGTATAAACTTTTCCTAATTGCGTCATTAGCTATAAGCTCATTACTCTATTTTCCGTCGTGCTCAACTAAAAAAGACGACACTGCATTTATTACTATCAAAAACGGACAATTCTATAAAGATGGAAAACCGTATTACTACATAGGCACCAATTACTGGTATGGAGCCAGCTTGGCAGCCGATACCATTGGTGGCGACCGAGAACGGTTAACCCGGGAACTCAACTTTTTAAAAGAAAACGGAATTGATAATTTGCGGGTAATGGTGGGAGCCGAAGGTCCCGATAACCAACCTTTCCGGGTTACTCCGGCATTAATAAAGGAGCCCGGCGTTTTAAGTCCCAAATTACTGGAAGGACTCGATTTTTTATTGAACGAAATGCAACAACGCAACATGGTTGCCGTGCTTTACCTTACCAACAACTGGGAATGGTCGGGCGGAATGGCCCAATACCTGAATTGGAATGGGTATGGCGATTTTGTAAACCCCAATGTTCCCCCTCATACCTGGCCCGATTTTTTTGCCTACCAAAAACAATTTTACAGATGCCAACCTTGTCAGGAGCAGCTTAATCAATTTATTACTGAAATTATTGGCCGAACCAACACAGTAAACGGCATTAAATATACCAACGACCCAACCATTATGGCTTGGGAATTGGCCAACGAACCCCGCCCAATGGCCGATGAAAATTTTGAACGGTTTACCCAATGGATTCAATCTGCCTCAAAACATATCAAGAAGCTTGACCTCAACCATTTGGTAACCACTGGCAACGAAGGCGAAAAAGGATGTTCCGAGTCGTTGGAGCTTTTCGAGACCATCCATACCTTTCCTTCCATCGACTACTTAACCATTCATATATGGATTAAAAATTGGAGCTGGTACAACTATCAAAAGGCTGATTCCACCTATCCCTTGGCGCTTACAAACGTTCAAAAGTATTTCGACGACCATTTGGCTGTAGCCCGTAAATTGAACAAACCGCTGGTTTTAGAAGAATTTGGAATTGGCCGCGATGGCGAAGACCTAAAACTTGAAACATCGGTAAAAATGCGTGACCACTATTATAATTTTTGTTTTAATCAAGTGGCGCAAAGTGTAGCATTGGGCGACAAGCTGCAAGGTGCCAATTTCTGGACTTTTGTCGGTTTTACCCAGCCTATAGCAGGACAGATTTTTTGGAAAGCCGGCGATCCGTATTCCGGCGATCCGCCACAAGAGCCACAAGGGCTGAACTCGGTATTCCCTTCCGATACGTCCACTATGAACATCATCCGTAAATACAACCTTTTGTTTAACCGGATACCTTAGGAACTATGGAAAACCAACTGACAACGATGAAGAATGAACTGGAGCAGGAGCTTCATCAAAATATATTGAATTATTGGATAAAAAATACCGTTGATGTAAAAAACGGCGGTTTTATTGGGCACATTAACCATTACAATGTTCCAAACCCAACGGCACCAAAAGGTTCGGTACTGAATGCCCGCATTTTATGGACTTTTTCGTCGGCTTACCGTATTTTTAAAAACCCTGAATATTTTGAAATGGCCAATCGGGCTTACCACTATATTTTACAGCACTTTATCGACAAAAAATACGGCGGGGTTTACTGGGAACTCGATTACCTTGGGAACCCGTTGAATCCGCGCAAGCAGATATACGCCCTTTCGTTTGTAATTTATGGCATGGTGGAGTATTACCGGGCTTGCGGCGAACAAAAAGCATTGCAAACGGCCATTGAATTATACGAACTTATTGAAAAACACAGTTTTGATACCAAACGAAACGGATATATTGAAGCCTTGTCGGAAAACTGGGAAAAGCTTGCCGATTTAAGGCTCAGTGAAAAAGATGCCAACGAGAGCAAGACCATGAACACCCATTTGCATATTTTGGAAGCATACACCAATTTATACCGGGTTTATAAAGATGCCAACCTTCAAAAAGCGCTTGAAAACCTCATTCACCTGTTTCTCGATAAATTCATCCGTACCGATACGTATCACCTGAACCTCTTTTTCGACGATGATTGGAACCTGAAAGGAGATATAATCTCTTATGGTCATGATATTGAAAGTTCGTGGTTGTTGCTTGAAGCAGCTGAGGTGTTGGGCAATAGTGCCTTGATTGAAAAAGTAAAACCGGTATCAGTAAACATGGCCAAGGCGGTTTTTCCGGCCATTGATTCTGATGGAGGAATGTTTGCCGAAAAAGAACCAAGCCACAACAAACTGGACACCGACAAGCACTGGTGGCCGCAAGCCGAAGCCGTTGTTGGGTTTTATAATGCCTATCAACTTACCGGTGAACTTGAGTTTGCCCAAAAATCGGTCAACAGTTGGGAATTTATTAAGAAACATATTATTGACTATAAAAACGGGGAATGGATTTGGAGAGTTAACCAACAAGGAATAACCAACGACCAGGACGAGAAAGCCGGTTTTTGGAAATGCCCTTATCATAATGGAAGGGTTTGCATGGAGATTTTTGAAAGGATTAAATAATACAATAGTTCGGTTAACTTTTTTGGTGTAATTTGGTGACTTGGTGGCAATTATGATAGTGAAAATTGTACGAACATCCAGATGTTTTTTTAGTTCTACCAACTTACACTCAGCGCTAGTCCTCCCCTGGGGGAGGTGGCCATAGGCCGGTGGGGGAAAATAACAAAATGTATATGTAATTAACTATCTACCTCCATAAATTTGAATTACCTTCGACTTTTGCCGTAGGTTTAGAATCATCACAGATCCAAGATTCGATTAATAACATTTAAATAATGTACAATGAAAACTAAACTATTTTCCGCATTGATCCTGACCCTGATATTCAATGTATCCATGGCCCAGAAATTTGAAAACCTGGCCTTAACTCCACCCATGGGTTGGAACAGTTGGAACCATTTTGCCTGTAATGTGGATGAAATAATCATCCGTGAAATGGCTGATGCTATGGTGGCAACCGGCATGAAAGATGCCGGCTATGAGTACATAAACATTGACGACTGCTGGCACGGAGAACGCGACAGTTTAGGGTTTATCCATCCCAATAAGGAACGCTTCCCCAATGGCATGAAAGCTCTTGCCGATTACGTGCACAGCAAAGGGTTGAAACTGGGAATTTATTCCGATGCCGGCTGGAAAACCTGTGGCGGTCATCCCGGAAGCCGGGGCCATGAATATCAGGATGCCATGCAGTATGCCGCCTGGGGCATTGATTACCTGAAATACGATTGGTGCTATACCGATGAGTTAAAAGCCGAAGGCGCCTATTTAACCATGCGCGACGCCTTGTATGCCGCCGGAAGGCCCCTGGTTTTTAGCCTTTGCGAATGGGGAAACAGCGATCCATGGAAATGGGCAACGCCCGTTGGCCAATTATGGCGTACCACCGGCGATATTTACAATTGTTTCGACTGTGTTGAAGACCACGGTACCTGGAAATCATTGGGTGTATTGCAAATATTAGATCTGCGCAACAACGATACCCTCCGAAAACACGCCGGACCAGGCCACTGGAACGATCCCGATATGATGGAAGTAGGAAATGGAATGAGTACCGGCGAAGACCGCGCCCATTTTAGTATGTGGTGTATGTTGGCCGCTCCGCTCATTTCGGGAAACGATTTACGCAAAATGAACCCTGAAACCAAGACAATCCTAACCAATAAAGAGGCAATTGCCATCAATCAGGATTCATTGGGAATTCAGGGATATAAACATTCCACCATTGATAGTATGGATGTTTGGGTTAAGCCACTTTTGAACAACGCTTATGCCGTTTGTTTTCTGAACCGGGGTAAAAGTGCAACCACTCTAAGCTTCGATTGGGCTATCAATTCCTTCAACGATATTTTTTCAGGGCGAAAAACAGACTTCATTATGGAAAGTTATTCCCTAAATGACCTCTGGGAACACAAAAAAATTGGCACTACTAAAAAAGCATTGAAAGCCGTTCTTTCAGGACACGATGTGCTGATGCTGAAACTTCAGAAAGAATAAAATATCAGAGGTCAGTAGATAAATACGTAACATGAAAACAATGATATTCACTTATAACCTTCTCCCCCCTTTCCCGAACCCAAGTATTCGGGTTCGGGAATCGGTATTATGAGTTTGTGTTTCTTGTACCCCTCTGCCTGTCGGCATCTCCCCTAATTTTAGGGGAGAATGGTTGTAGTGCAAATTGTACGAACAACCGGAAGTTTTTTAGTTCTACCAATTTACACTCAGCGCTAGTCCTCCCCTGGGGGAGGTGGCTATAGGCCGGTGGGGGAAGTAATGTAACTTATATATACTTAACTATTTACCTCTATAAAAATATAAACCATGAAAAAACTCATATCAATTTTAATCATAGTGCTATTTATTGGCACCGCAATGCATGCCCAACCGGTTAAAAAACAAGGACCTTTAAGTACTTTTGATGTTCAACCCTACGAACCTGCCCGTATTTATAAAGCAATGGATAAAGGCCGCCAGGGAAAACCCATTAAAATTGGGGTTATTGGTGGTTCCATTACGGCCGGTACTGCCGCAACAACTGAAAGCAAACGGTGGGCGAATTTAATGGCCGATTGGTGGGAAACTACCTTTCCAAATAGCTCCGTTACCCTAATTAATGCAGGCTGGGGTGGCACCGGCTCCGATATAGGCGTGCACCGGGTTTATGACGATTTATTGAAGCAAAATCCCGATTTTATTATCATTGAATTCTCGGTAAACGACAGCCAAGGCCCTTTGGCCGAAAAAATGATGGAAGGATTGGTACAACAAATAATTCTTGCCGATTCAACTCCCGGAATTATGATGCTCATTTTGAAGATGGAAAATGGCACCACGGCGCAAGTAAGCCACAAACAGGTTGCCGATTATTACCACATTCCCATGGTAAGTTTTGCCAATTTAATTGATGCACAGGTTGCCACCGATGGAATAACCTTACACAGCATTTTTGTGGATGGATTGCACCCAAACGATGTGGGCATGGCATATATTGCCGATTTCATAAAGCATCAATTGGACAGTTTGTACGCAACATTGCCCGCTTCTTCGGAACTCCCTGAAATAATAAAAACACTGCCAGTTCCTTTAGTAACCGATACCTACTCCCATACTTTTCAATTCTTTTACAACAACATCATTCCAAGTTATAACCAAGGTTGGACTGCGGCCTCAACAGGCTGGAGTACCGATGTGGTGGGTAATCAGATTGACTTTTCAGTTACAGGAAATGCGGTATCCTTAGTTTACACCCAAAACATTGCCTCCACTCGCGGTAAAGCTGAAGTTTGGGTTGATAATGGTGCTAAAACAGTGATTAATTCCTTCATGAATGAAGACTGGGGAACCCGTTCCTCATTTGCAATGGTTCAGGAAGGCTTAGCCGATGGGCAACATACCCTGCACATCCGCACCATTGAAGAAACCACTACCGGAGGCCATTATGTGCACATTGCACGGGTTTTGGTAGCCGGAAATGTGGGCTCAGCTCCTCCCATTGCAATTACCAGCCCCTACCAAAAAGCAGTAGTAGGAAAACCGGTTATTTTCGATGGAGCCACCAGTTTCGACCCCGATGGCGATACCATATCGGGCTATTTGTGGTCGGTGGAAAGTAAACCGCCCACCAGTATGGCTATGATTGACCAGGCAACAGAATCCATATCTAGTTTTACACCCGATATGGCTGGGGAATTCCAAATTAATTTGGTTGTTTCGTCGGGGATAAACAGCAGTGTGGCTGCAAAAAAAACGGTGGCCGTTAGGGCAACAAACGCCATTCCGATAGCAATGGCTGGCAACGATACCTTAAGCGCTTTAAATAAGTACTTTAAGTTTGATGGTACAAAAAGCACCGATGCCGATGGCGACCTACTAACATACAAATGGGTGTTGGAATCGGCTCCTGCGGGAAGCAATACCTACATTATGAAAGATGATTACGAAAAACCACAATGTAAATTTGATTTGGAAGGCGATTATGTTATTAGTTTAGTGGTTTACGACAGCCTTGACTACAGCGAAAAAGATACCATTAAAGTGACCGCCAAAGCCGGATATACAGGTAACTTGGAGTTTCAGAACAAAAACAATAAGCAACTGAATATTTTCCCAAATCCTTCAAAAGGAATGGTTACCGTTGATTATTATTCAGCAAATAATACACCAGCGGTAATTGAAATTTATTCCATTATTGGTACCAAATTGGGGGAAATTGTTGCCAATGCATCCACTTTTGGAATGAATCATTTACAAATATCCTTGGCCGATTTTTCAACAAATCCTGGCATATATTTCATAAAAGTTACGGCCAATGGTGTAACATCGATAACTAAAATTACAACTATATGAAAACAAACGCTTTATACTTAATTAGTATTTTTGTATTGATTTTTGCTTGCAAAGACCCTGTTGAACTCAGTAACCAAAAAGAAATACTCACTTTCTCCGTTACCGGACAAACAGCACCAGCGGTTATTGCAACCGAAGCCGGAACAGTTTCCATTGTTGTGGATACCAATACCCAATTATCGGAATTTGCCCCTCAAATTACGGTATCGGAAAATGCCAGCATAAACCCTGCATCGGGACAAACCCTTGATTTTAGTTCAGGACCCATAACATACACCGTAACTGCACAAGATAACAGTACCAAAACATGGGTAGCAACCGCCGAAACAGCAAAAAGCGATTCAGCCAATATTCTCACTTTTTATTTGAAACGGCAAAAAGCACCGGCGGTAATTTCCGATAGCACAGTAACCATTGAGGTAAAAGTAGGCACCAGTCTTGCCGCATTAACACCAGAAATTACCCTATCACCAAAGGCAACCATAACTCCAGCAAATTTGGAAGCCATCGATTTTTCAGCGGGACCGGTAACTTATGTTGTTACTTCGGAAAGCGGAAAGGTAAAGCATTGGACCGTGACCGTGACAACCGAAAAAATTTATGAGGCCAACATTCTCACTTTTACTATTCCCAATCAGGTGGGAGAATCGGTTTTTGAATCATCATCTATTAACATTGAAGTACCTGCTGGATATGATTTAACTTCGGTAATTCCCACATTAACCGTGTCCGAAGGGGCTACGGTTGAGCCGCAATCAGGTGTTGCCGTTAATTTTTCCACCACCGGGTATGTCGATTATTCGGTTACCACAGCTGTTGGATCAAAAAAATCATGGAGGGTTTTTGTTACCGAAGAGGTTATAAAAGCTGATAATCCTTACATTCAATACATGGGCCGGGTTGATTTTACAAACCCGCTGAAACCAAAGCTATACGCACCGGGTACCAGCATCTTTGTGAAATTTAAAGGAACCTTTTGCCAAATATTAATTAACGATCAGGAATTATACGGCAGTTATCACAACTACTTGGAAATTGTGGTGGATGGAACCCAATTCACCCGCCTTAAAAACACCGGTAAAAAGAATACCATCAATATTGTGAGCAATTTACCCGATGGGGAACATACGCTGCTTATAACCAAGGCAACTGAAGCCGGAATGGGATATCTTGAATTTATTGGCTTCCGTTGCAACGAATTGTTGGAACCCACCACAGCACCTGAACGCCGTATTGAATTTATAGGTAATTCCATAACCTGTGGTTACGGTAACGACCAAAGCCAACTCTCCTGTGATGAAGGTGATTGGTACGACCAACACAATGCCTACTTTGCTTATGGACCCGAGGTAGCCCGCAGGTTAAATGCTCAACACATGCTTACATCAGTTTCAGGTATTGGTCTTATCCACAGTTGTTGCGACATGACTTATGAAATGCCCGATGTTTATGAAAAGGTAAATCTGTCGCCTTCTGGTGCTGCTTGGGATTTTACCAAATACCCGGCCGATGTGGTTACCGTATGCTTAGGCCAAAACGATGGAATTCAGGATTCCACCATATTCTGCGGCGCTTATGTGACTTTTATTAGTACTATCAGAAGTAAGTATCCCGATGCCACTATTGTTTGCATTACCAGTCCCATGGCTGACAATAATTTGTATAATTCACAGAAAAATTACCTAACCGGAATTGTGGATTATATGAACAGCCACAACGATTCAAAGGTGTACAAACATTTCTTGTCGCATAATTTAACCAGTGGGTGCGATTATCATCCCAATTTGGCGGAACATCAGAAAATTGCCGATGAACTGGAACTTTTTTTGAAAGAAACCTTAGGGTGGTAATGGCCAAACGGAGGATTGAATTGCACATTTATTTTTTGAGCATTGAATAACATCTTTTTTAGTATATTGCCAATGATGAATTATTAAACTTTAAAACAACTAACATGACCCTCCGCTCAATTTTTAAACTCAGTCTGCTGAGTGTAGCCTTGTTTCTGGTGAGCTGCACTAAAACCACATTTGTTGAAATGCCTGCCTTGTTTACCGATAACATGGTATTGCAGCAAAACGATACCGTGAATATTTGGGGTAAAAGCGATCCCGGTGTAAAAGTTACTGTTTCCAGTTCCTGGGGAAATACCGCTAGTTGTAAAGCTGATGCCACCGGAAAGTGGATGGCTCAATTACCGAGCGTTAAAGCCGGTGGACCTTACGATTTAACCATTGCTTCGGGTAAAATCACAAAAATATTCCACAATATATTGTTGGGCGAAGTATGGATTTGTTCCGGCCAATCGAATATGGAAATGCCTGTAAAGGGCAATTGGGCTAAACTGAATAATGCCCAGCAAGAAGTCACCAACGCTAACTATCCTGAAATAAGGCTATTTACCGTTCAAAAAAATCTGTCCTTCACCCCTATTGATACTATGGCCGTGGATGGATGGGTTCCTTGCGATAGCAACACTATAAAAAACTTTTCAGCCACAGCCTATTTTTTTGGAAGAAACCTTTATACCGATTTGAAAGTTCCTATTGGATTAATCAATACTTCATGGGGAGGAACCGTGGCCGAAGCCTGGACCAGCAAGAATTCACTGGATGCTTTACCGGATTTTGCTGAACAAGCCCAAAAAATTAGTGCTTTGGATGCCTCACGCGACAGTCTGGAAAAAAAGTTTGAAGCCGATACCAAACAAATGTTTTTGGAGATTGGGATGGCCGACCCCGGTATTAAAGGAACGGATACCCTATTTGCTGCGGCAACCCTCAATACTTCTGATTGGATGCCCATTGATTTGCCTAAATTGTGGGAAGAAACAGCACTGGGTAATTACGATGGTTCGGGCTGGTTCCGCTGCGAAGTATTGTTAACCCCCGAAATGGCCAACAGCCAACTTACCTTATGCTATAGTGCCGTTGACGATTGGGACGAGGCCTGGGTAAATGGAGTTAAAGTTGGTGCAAGCCAAGTTTGGGATGTATTGCGGAAATATCCTATTCCTACAGGGGTAGCAAAACCCGGTTTGAATAGCATAACCATCCGCATCTACGATAATATGGGAGGTGGTGGTTTTATGGGCGAAGCCAAAGACTTTTTAATAACTTCCGATAAGGGGAAATCCATTGCCATAGCCAAAGGTTGGATGGCAAAAAAAGGGTTCGATTTCAAAGACATTAAAACCATACCTATTTCGATGAACGACCCCAATCAGCCTACCGTGCTATTCAATGCCATGATAAATCCGTTGCTGCCATACACCATACAAGGTGCCATTTGGTACCAAGGCGAAAGCAATTCCGGAAGGGCCTACCAATACCGTCAACTATTCAAAACCATGATTACCGACTGGCGCAAGCATTGGAACCAAGGCGACTTTACATTTTTATTTGTTCAACTGGCCAATTACCAGCCTCAAAATTCCGAACCAGTAGAAGATACCTGGGCTGAACTGCGTGAGGCTCAAACTATGGCTTTGGAACTTCCAAATACCGGTATGGCCGTAACTATTGATATTGGTGATGCCTTGGATATTCACCCGGGAAACAAACAGGATGTAGGAAAACGGTTGGCCTTAAATGCGTTGGCAAAAGTTTACCAGCAGCAAATTCCTTACAGTGGCCCTATGTACCAAAGCTTTGAAGTGAAAAAAAATACCGTGGAAATTAGCTTTACCCAAATATACGATGGCTTAGCCATTTCAGGTGGAACAAAGTTAAAAGGTTTTGCCATAGCCGGAGCCGATTCGGTATTCCATTGGGCCTATGCCGTAATTCTTGACAACAAGGTGGTGGTTTCATCACCAAAAGTAAAAGAACCATTGACGGTGCGCTATGGCTGGTCAATTAATCCCGATTGCAATTTGGTTAATTCCTCTGGGTTACCCGCTTCTCCTTTCCGCACCGATAGCTGGAAGGGAATTACGGAGTAAATAATCCCTTTAGGCTATGAAAAAATTGATTTGTCTTTTCGCCTTTATCGGCATAGCTGCGCAACCCTTTGCTCAACAAAGCAAGCAGGAAATAAATCCCCGCTTTTTAAAATCCTATTGGGATGCATCCTGGATAACCCATCCCACTGCCGATTTAAAGGCTTATGGCGTTTACCATTTCTGAAAAGCAATTGATTTAGCCTCAAAACCCGATAAATTCGTGATTCACGTTTCGGCTGATAACCGTTACCGCTTGTTTGTAAATGGCACGGCCGTTTGCTTTGGCCCCGCCCGCAGCGATTTGAATCATTGGAACTACGAAACCTTGGATATTGCTCCGTTCTTAAAACCAGGCAAAAACCTTATGGCAGCCGTTGTTTGGAACTTTGGCGATCAAATCCCGTCGGCTCAAATTACCAATAAAACAGCATTTCTATTACAAGGTGACTCCGAAACAGAAAAAATAGTTAATTCCAATGCCAGTTGGAAAGTGATAAAAAACGAAGCCTACACTGCTCTTCCGCCCAATAATGCTGTACAAGTTTATATTGTGGTGGGTCCCGGCGACCATGTTGATGGCGAAGAGTACCCTTGGGGCTGGCAAGAAGCATCCTTCGGCGATTCCAACTGGTTAACGGCTAAAGAATTGGGCAAAGCCCGGGCAAAAGGGATGGGCTCCAATGCCGATTGGGATTTAGTGCCCCGTGAAATACCCATGATGGAAGAAACCGTGCAGCGTTTCAAATCCATCAGAAGGCAGGAAGGAATAAATGCCAGTGAAAATTTCATTGTTGGGAAAGAAAGCCTTACCATTCCGGCCAATTCAAAAGCCGTTATACTTTTGGATCAGGGTGTTGAAACAGTGGCTTATCCTGAAATAACGGTATCGGGTAGCAATGGTTCCGAAATTGAATTAATTTATGCCGAAGCCCTTTTTGATGCTCAGGGAAACAAAGGAAACCGGAACGAAATTGAAGGCAAAAACATAAAAGGTTTGATGGATGTTTTTAAAGTGGGAAGTGCCGATAATCAAACCTTCCGTCCGCTTTGGTTCCGCACCTTCCGGTATGTACAAGTAACCATAAAAACAGGTGATAACCCTCTGGTCATAAAAAACATCCAGTCGGTATTTACCGCTTATCCGTTTAAGGAAACGGCCACTTTTAAATGCAGCAATCCGGAATTGAGCAAAATATGGGAGGTTGGCTGGCATACGCTGAGGCTTTGCAGCAACGAAACTCATTACGATTGTCCGTATTACGAACAGCTGCAATATGTGGGCGATACCCGGATTCAGTGCCTTGTTTCGTCATACATATCCGGCGACGACCGGCTTACAAGGCAGGCAATCAGTGCGTACGACCGTTCCCGATTGTACGACGGATTAACCCGGAGCCGTTACCCCAGCAGCGATATGCAGGTAATTCCACCTTTCTCACTATTCTGGACCAATATGGTGCACGATTACTGGTTGTTAAACAGCGATACCGCATTTATTAAACCATTGCTTTTTGGCATTGAAAGTGTTTTTAATTGGTACCAACAGCGCATTAACCCTAAAACCGGCATGTTGGGTTATACACCCTACTGGAACTTTGTTGATTGGCCTAAAGAATGGCCTTGGGATAATATGGTCAACACCGGTGGGGTTCCTAAAGGTGGGGCCGATGGCGGGTCATCCATCTTAACGCTTCAACTGGCCTACGCATTGAATGAAGCTTCAGAATTATTCAGCTATTTTGGTGACAACTATCAGGCAGAACAGTATAAAAAACTGGCAGAGGAAATTTCCACAGCTACGGTAAAACTTTGCTGGGATACTAACCGGAATTTACTGGCCGATACTCCCGAAAAAAAAGAATTCAGCCAACACGCCAACATCATGGCTATTATGGCAAATGCACAGTTACCCATCGATTCCAAAGAACTAATTGACCGTGTTGCCCACGACAAAACATTGACACAAGCAACTTTTTATTACCGTTTTTATTTGCTGCGTGCCATGAAAAAAGCCGGTTTGGCAGATAACTACGTTGAAATGCTGGAGCCATGGCACAATATGCTGAAAATGGGACTGACCACATTTGCCGAAAAACCGGAACCCACACGGTCCGATTGCCATGCCTGGAGTTCAAGTCCCAACTACGAATTACTGGCAACCGTTTGTGGCATTGAACCCGCCACCGCCGGATTCAAAACGGTAAGGATTGAACCACATTTAGGCAATTTAAATTGGGTGGAAGGCTCTATACCACATGAAAAAGGGATTATTAAAGTAAAATTTTCAAAGACAAAGACAGGCGGAATTGAAGGGGAAATTGTTTTACCGGCCGGTTTAAAAGGTAACTATGTAATTAAAGATCGGTCAATCGAATTAAATGAAGGATTAAACAAGATAAAGGATTGAATTATGAATAAAAAAATGAGGTACAGCATGGTGAGCAAAGAGCTTCGAAACCCTTACTATGCATACTGCCATAATGAGGCACCAGAAAAACTCAAATTATTTGAGGCATAGACCGAGTTATAAAATTTGTATATTTGTAAAAAAATGACAAAATGAATACTATTGCAGTTATATCAAAATTTGAGACACTTCCACCGAAATTTCAAATGGAAGTATCTGATTTTATGGATTTTTTGATTGAGAAATCATCAAAAACAAAGAAGAAAATCATTCCAAAATTTGGCAGTGCTAAAGGGAAAATACGGCTTTCATCTGATTTTGATGCACCTCTTGATGATTTCAAAGAATACATGTAATGAGATATCTTCTTGATACACATGCGTTTTTGTGGTTTATTGCGGGGAGTAATGATTTGTCACAAAATGCAAAATCAATTATTATAAATCCAGATAATGAGAAATATGTTAGTATTGCTAGTTTTTGGGAAATTTCTATTAAACTTAAAGTTGACAAAATAGAGCTTGATATTCCATTTAAAGAGCTTAAGAATCAGGCTAAAATTAATGGATTCAAAATTCTTCCTATTGTATTTGATGATACACAAAGACTATTAACTCTTGATTTGCATCACAGAGATCCATTCGATAGGATAATTATATCACAGGCAATTAAACATAAAATGTCGATTATTACGAAAGATCCTGAGTTTAAGAAATATACCAGCAAGATAATCTGGTAAATTACCTACCACTAACACATTTTTCATTCTATGCGGGGTTTCGTTAATCGTTTATTGTCATCTCCTTTTGCCTAACAATATTTTCAAATTTAAAATGGAGAATATGCTATATTTGAAATTCAATAGTAAACTATAAATAATAAATATGAAACACTTACACCTACTGGCAATTGCCACATCACTTTTGCTGCTAATCAGTTGCCAGCAAAAACCAGCTTCAAAACAAGAAATTTGCGCTCAAAAAGCCGACAAATTATTAGCTCAACTAACCCTTGAGGAAAAAGTGGCACAACTTAAAATATATTCTTATGCCGCCATTACTCGTTATACCAGTCCGTCGGGTGTGGTTAATGCCGACAGTTTAAAGAAATATCTCCCCGATGGAGTTGGCGGAGTATGCGTGGATAAAGGTCTGGACCCAATAACATATATGAATGTTCAGCAAACAATCAATGATTACAATAATACCACACGGATGAAAGTACCTGTTATATACCAGGGCGAGGCGTTGCACGGTTTTATGGGTATGCAGGCTACTGTTTTCCCTCAGGCCATTGCCTTGGGTTGCAGTTGGGACCCGGTAATGCTTGAAAAATGTTACGATGTAGCAGCTAAGGAAGCTGCGGTACGTGGAGTAAAACACATTTTATCGCCCATTCTCGATTTAGCGCGCGAACCCCGATTTGGCCGCATTGAGGAAATGTACAGTGAAGATCCGTATTTGGTGGGCGAATGTGGAAAAGCCGCTGTATTGGGATTACAGGGTCGCAGCAGAACCCCCGACAGCAACCATGTGGCAGCTACCCTAAAACATTTTATGGGACATGGCATTCCCGAAGGAGGTAGAAATATGGCTACCATAAACATATCCTATTACGACCTGCTGAACGAACAAATGCCTCCATTTGCCAAATGTATAGATGCCGGAGTTATCAGTGTAATGCCTTCCTACAACGAAATTAACGGTGTTCCCAATCACGCAAGCAAATGGCTTATTAAGGATATTTTAGCCAACGAATTGGGTTTCAACGGACCCATTACCGGCGACCAAAATGCATTGGATGAACTGTACCGCACCCATTCAATAGCAGCTTCACCTGCTGGTGCTGCAAAACTGGCCATCGAAAATGGAATTGATCTGGACATACGTTACCAAACAGGAACTTACGACGAACTTGTTCAAATGGTTAAAGAAGGCAAACTCGATGAGAAATATGTTAATGAATCGGCTAAAAGAATAGTAACCCTAAAATACATGTTGGGCTTATTCGACAACAATACCCTCGACACCATGCGAATGAAAGAGGTCACAAATTGCGATGCTCATAAAAAAATAGCGTTGGAAGCTGCTGAAAAATCACTGGTTCTTTTAAAAAACCAAAACAATACCCTTCCTTTCAATCCGGAGAAAATTAAAACCGTTGCCGTAATCGGACCCAACGCCAAAGGCGTACATTATGGTGGATACACCGCAGAGCCTCGTTTTGATGGCGTTGATGTATTGGAAGGAGTTGAAAATATTTCCGAAGGAAAATTCAAGGTGCTGTATGCCGAAGGATGCAAAATTGCCAAAGAAGAAAGTACATACTGGGGGAACGACGTGCATACTCCTAATGATGAAGCATCCGACATGCAGTTAATTGCCGAAGCGGTAAAAGTGGCCAAACAAAGCGATGTAATTATCCTGGCCATTGGTGAAACGGTGTCGTTCAGCCGCGAAGCATGGGGTGAATTCCATTTGGGCGACCGCGATAATTTAGACTTACTGGGAAGACAAAATATGTTGGTTGAAGCACTTTTAAAAACAGGGAAACCTGTCACCGCTCTTATATTTGGCGGCAGACCACTGAGCTTTAACTATGTGGCTTCAACTGTACCCGCTATAATTCAGGTTTTTTATCCCGGACAGGAAGGTGGAACAGCCATAGCCAATGTGGTATTTGGAAAAGTGAATCCATCAGGTAAACTGGCCACAACCATCCCAAAATCAGTAGGCCAACTACCATGCTATTATAGCCGCAAACCTTCGAGGTTTAGAAGTTATATTTACTTTCCAGGAAGCGAACCTTTATTTGCATTTGGACATGGCCTTTCCTACACAACCTATTCGTATGGTGAACTCACCCTCGATAAATCGGAAATAACAGAAACAGATTCTATAAAGGTTTCAATTCCGGTAACCAATACCGGACAAATGGCCGGTGAAGAAGTGGTACAATTGTATATCCATGATAAAGTAAGCACCGGAGTACGGCCTATAAAAGAATTGAAAGATTTTGCCCGCGTTCGCCTTGAGCCCAATGAATCGAAAACAGTAACTTTCACGGTTACAAAAGAGGATTTACAGTATTACAATCCTGACTTGAAAAAGGTGGTGGAACCCGGCGAATTTACGGTATTTGTGGGACCTAATTCGGTTGATTTGAAGAGTACCGTTTTCACTGTAAAATAACTAAAACCGAATAAAAACAAATTGCCACAGATTCACAGATTATTTAAGATTTAATAATAAAACCTTTTTCGTTCATTAAAAATCTAAAGTCTAAATTTTTAAATCTGTGAATCTGTGGCTGTTTTAATTATACGGAAAGACTCACTTAAAACTAATCATCATGAAAAAGCGATCAGGATTCATCATTATTCTTTTCACGGCAGCCGCTTTAATATACGGATGCAATGGAACGAATAAAACAAACAAAGTGGATACCCAAAAACCTGTCAATCAGAATGCCACCAAGGAAGCCACCGCATTACTTGATTTTATTTATAGCATTCACGGAAAGCAGGTACTTACCGGGCAGCACAACTATTTGGGTAAAATGTCGGTTTACACCGATTCCATTTTCCTGTTAACGGGCAAGTACCCGGCAATTTGGGGTTGCGATTATGGTTTTTCCGATTCTACCCACGATATTGACAACATAAAATACCGCCCACTGTTGGTTCCTGAAATTGTGAAACAACATGAACGAGGCAGTATTATTACGCTCACCTACCATCAGGCCAGCCCATTGGTGGGCGAACCTTGCCAATTTGTTGGCGGGGTACAAACTAAGCTAACTAACGAGGAGTGGAAAGAACTGTTGACCGATGGCACCAAAATAAATACCATTTGGAAAGAGTACATGGACCGTTTGGCCATGGAACTGAAAACCCTTCAGGACAAGAACATTCCGGTACTGTTCCGCCCGTATCACGAAATGAACGGCAAATGGTTTTGGTGGGGCGGCCATAGCGGCCAAGAAGGTTTTCCGGCATTATGGAAAATGCTGTATCACTATTATACCGATTATCACAAATTAAACAACTTACTATGGGTTTGGAGCCCCGATAAACCGAAGCACGGATTGAAAGAATACTATCCCGGTGACGACTATGTGGATATAGTATCTTGTGATATTTATCCGGAAAGCAATACCAATGTGGTTTTCAGGAAGGAGTGGTACGATGAGATTAAAGAGTTAGCGGGAAAGCGTCCGTTTGCCATTGGGGAATGTGCTACAATGCCAACCCTGAAGGAATATGAGACCCAAAACGGCTACGCTTGGTTTATGCTTTGGAGCGATTTGGGATACAAATACAACTCATTGGAAGAATTGGTGCAAGTGTTTAACTCCGAAAAGTGCTTAACGGCCGATGAACTGCCACGCTTTGGAAAATAAAACAGAATTGCAGCAGATATGGAATTACACATTTGATAAATGGTCTGAAAGTCAAGCGAATAAGTAAAGTCATTTATTTTTAAGAAATTGCAAATGATTCAGATTTAAGCAAAATTTATTCAGAAGTAACGGAAAATTTGTTGCGATTTAAAAATTGGTCGTCATATCTTTTTTTATCGCAAGATTGAGGATAACGAAATAGAAATCGCCAGGATTCTTCATGAACAAATGGATTTAAAGAATAGAATTAACCTAATTTATTCATACCTGAGCATAGCGAAAGGTATGAACCTGAGCGAAGCGAAGCTCACCGGTAAGGTAATGTTCGAGGGGTATTGGGTTGCAAGCGCGATTCGAACAAACAGAACACACGTAAGTAAACCCCTCTCGATTTAACATCGGGATAGCTATACCCAAAATTGGGAGCTTTTATTTTCCCAATTTTGAGGAATAACTAAATCGTCAGGATTATTCATGAATAATCCTGGTTAAAGATAAATAACCCGTGATTAATTAATAGAATATATAAACGTTAAACATTATGATGTATTTAGAGATTCTATTTCGGTAATTATTGGGATAATAAATCAGAACAATATGAAAATCACAACCTTTTTAGTTATATGACATTAACCGATTATCTACCATAATAATAATCTTCGCCAACACAACACTAAATTTAATTACTGTTTCCGTTCGAACAACAAAGTTCACAGTTCACAGCTCGCAGTAACAGTAATGCGGCTCGACAGGAAAGTAACCCGCAGCCAACGATTTCATGTCGCCGACCGTTAGTTCCCCCCAAACCCTTACCGCTTAACCCCACTCGGCTTGTTATGCCATTTGTTAATCACCTCTTTTTTATTAGGACTGGCTGGGTGCCTCGGATTTCTTTCCGTACGTGGAGGCCGTTGACCTTGTTTTTCGGGTTTTACCGGATTGTGATCAATGAGTGGAAAATCATGGTTATCAATCACTGGAATTTTTTTCGAAATAAGCTTTTCAATATCGCGCAGGTACTCTTTTTCAATGGCATCGCAAAACGAAAGGGCAATACCGGAGGCTCCGGCTCGTCCGGTCCGTCCAATGCGGTGAACATACGTTTCGGCTACATTGGGCAATTCGTAGTTTATTACATGGGTTAAGTCGTCAATGTCAATGCCACGGGCAGCAATGTCGGTAGCCACTAAAATGCGGGTGGTTTGTGCTTTAAAATTGGCCAAAGCCCGTTGTCGGGCATTTTGCGCTTTATCGCCATGAATGGCTTCTGCTTTAATGCTCTTTTTGTTGAGCATGCGTTCCACCCGGTCGGCACCATGTTTGGTGCGGGTGAAAACTAGCGCGGTTTTTATTTTTTTGTCCTGCAACAAATCTACCAGTAAGGCCATTTTATTGCCTTTATCAACAAAATACAGGTACTGTATTACTGTTTCTGCAGTGGTCGATTCCGGAGTAACTTCTACTTTTTTGGGTTCATGCAAAATGGTGGCCGCCAGTTTCACAATTTCAGCGGGCATGGTAGCCGAGAAAAACAACGACTGGCGCTTGTGCGGAAGGGCCACAATCAGCTTTTTTACATCGTGGATAAAACCCATATCCAACATACGGTCGGCTTCGTCGAGTACAAATATTTCAATGTCGCGCAAACTCACAAACCGTTGGTTCATCAGGTCGAGCAAGCGGCCGGGAGTGGCCACCAACACATCCACTCCTAATTGTAAAGCCTGAGTCTGTTTCAATTGGGTAACCCCACCAAAAATAACGGTACTGGTTATTCCGGTATGGCGTCCATATACTTTAAAACTTTCATCAATTTGTATGGCCAGTTCGCGGGTGGGGGTTACAATTAAACTTCGTATTTTTTTGTTTCTTCCCCGTTGAGGGTTGGCACTTAAAAGTTGAATAATGGGTAAAGCAAAAGCAGCGGTTTTACCGGTTCCGGTTTGGGCGCAGCCCAGTAAATCGTTTCCCTGTAAAACAATGGGAATAGCCTCTTCTTGAATGGGTGTAGGTGTTTTATAGCCTTCTTCTTCAATTGCTTTCAATAAAGAAGGCATTAAATTTAATTCGTTAAAAATCATAATGTTTAAATAATCTGTTTCCATTCGATCCAACCACCCTGATTGCTTTGTTTCAAGTTAAAATTCCAAAATAGAATTAAACCTGTGCAAAGCATGTAAACCTGATGAAACAACTTTTTTGGGATGAGACAACGGTTGGGCGAAGCGTGCGAATTTTGGTCAAAGGTACAACGAATTATTGGAACATCGAAATTGACTTGACATTTTAACCCGACAACAGTATTTATGGTTATTCAACATTATTAATGGAAAGTTTTAATTAAAATAATTGGAGGTCGGTAACTAATTGTATATGTGTGTTCTGCTATATACCACTTCCCATATCGGGACTTTATTCGCTATAGCTCATGAGGTACTGTGTTAAATTCCAAATTTTTCAAGAACTTTTTTTTATTTTTGTTTTAGCCAAAGGAAGACTTCATGCGATTCGTTGTACTGATGTCTATCTTGTGTAGTGGAAACTTCG
>JBAYKX010000012.1:0-103929 GCA_041664345.1 Salinivirgaceae bacterium | reverse complement strand
TGAACAAGATGCCACCAACAGTATTTGGATCTATCGGGGACAGACCAGTATGCCTTACCGTGGACTAAAACCAGGGCGCGGAATTAAATTTACCAATGAGGATTATGAGGCAACACTCGGCGAAGTAAAAGAAATTGAAGCCATATCGGCTCGGTTAAATATATGGCAACAACGAAACCTTACTTATAAGAGTGAATATGGCACTTACGATATAATTGGGGTGCATCCGGGAACCAAGCAATTGGAAAATGTAACTCTGGAATCAGGCCGGTTTATCAGTGAACTGGATGTGAAACACGACCGCAAATCGGTTGCTATAAGTTATGTGGTACGCGATGCTTTATTTAAAGATGAGGATCCCATTGGGAAATACATGAAAATTAACAATATCCCTTTTATAGTGGTTGGGGTTTTCAGTGATGAAAGTGAGCGCGACAACAACCGGGTTTATATTCCAGTTTCAACGGGGCAAAAAATATTTACCGGCAAAAACGAAATCCATAACTTGGCAATAACCATTCCTGCTACGGAAATGGAAAAAAGCACTCAAATAGCTGAACAATTGCGAACCAGTTTTGCTAAAAGACATTCTTTCTCAGTTGACGATCGCAGGGCAATTTATATAAATAACAATTTGGAGGAATTTAAAAAATTTCAAAGCCTTTTTGGTGGCATTCGGATATTTGTATGGATAATTGGTATAGGAACCATTATATCAGGCATTGTTGGTGTAAGTAATATTATGATAATTGTTGTAAAAGAACGAACCACCGAAATTGGGGTGCGTAAGGCATTGGGTGCAACCCCCAATTCAATTGTAGGACTAATACTAATGGAATCGATATTTATTACCGCTTTTGCCGGGTATTTTGGATTGGTAGCAGGTGTGGGATTACTTGAGTTGCTGTCGCCTTATGTGAAAAGCGATTTCTTTTTGAATCCTGAAGCTAACATATCCATTGCCATTGGAGCAACGGTAATGCTAGTTATTTCAGGAACATTAGCAGGTTTGATTCCAGCACGTAAAGCCGCCAGTATTAAACCCATTGAAGCCCTAAGAGAAGAATAGGAATACACACTAAATATTTCTTTATGATAGATATTGACAAATGGAACGAAATAATGCAAGCCCTCAAAAAGAACAAGCTTCGCACCTTTCTGACTGCGTTCGGTGTGTTTTGGGGAATATTTATGCTGGTAATTATGTTGGGATCCGGTAATGGGTTGCATAATGCCGTTTTCGATAATATGGGTGATTTTTCGACCAACAGTTGTTTTATGTGGACACAAACAACAACCATCCCTTACAAAGGATTGCCACGCGGTAGGCGCTATAATTTTAATAACGGTGATACAGAGTTGCTCATCCAAAATATTCCTGAAATTAAGGCGTTAAGCCCACGGTTAAATGGATGGAGCAATACAGGCGGCAACAATGCCGTTCGCGGAACTAAAGCAGGAGCCTTTTCTATAAATGGCGATTATCCGGCATGGAACCTGATTGACCCCGTTGAAATTACTGCCGGTCGTTTTATAAACGATATGGACATTAAAGAAAACCGAAAAATTATTGTTATCGGTTCGAAAGTTGTGGAAGCTCTCTTTTTAAAGGGAGAAAACCCCATTGGTCAATATGTTAAAATAAACGGAATCTATTTTAATGTGGTTGGTACGTTTAAATCAAAAAAAGGGGGAGGACAAGCTGAAGAAGAAGAACAAAACATTCACATGCCCTTTACTACCTTACAAAAAACATACAATTTTGGCGATGTGGTTGGCTATTACGCTATGGTGGCTTACGATGATATTCCTGTTGATGTGGTTGAAACCAAAGCACGAAATATCCTTAAGTCGAGACACAAAATACATCCCGACGATGACCGTGCCGTGGGTGGTTTTAATGTGGCCAAACAGTTCCGCAAAATGAGCGGCTTGTTTTTGGGCATTAATACATTGATATGGATAGTGGGAATTGGAACTTTATTGGCTGGGGTAATTGGTGTTAGCAACATTATGTTGGTAATTGTGAAAGAACGTACCAAAGAAATTGGTATTCAGCGGGCACTAGGCGCAAAACCGGTTAAAGTAATTTCACAAATTATTAACGAATCGGTTTTTCTTACTTCACTGGCGGGCATTCTTGGTCTTTCGGCAGGTGTTTGGTTGGTTGAGCTAATAAATAAAGCAATGGATGGCGGCGGTGGCGACATGTTCAAAAACCCCGAAGTTGATATACGCGTGGCTTCTATTGCACTGATTGTTTTAATAGTTTCAGGTGCTTTTGCCGGACTTTTGCCTGCTAGCAGGGCGGTAAGTATAAAACCCATTGATGCCATTCGACAAGATAAATAACAAGGTACAATTAGCAATGAACAATTAGCAATTAGTAATTTACAATGAATAATTTAAAGAGTAATAAGTGTGTAACAAATGTTTGAAACCTATAAATAATACTAACTATTAACACGTATAAATAATGAAGAAGTTTTTTAAAATCCTTATTTGGGTAATTATTCTGGGTGTCTTTTTAGGCACATTGGCTTTTTTGGCTAATAAATCGAAGAAAAAACCAGTCGTTTACGAGGTTCAAAAACCAACTAAGATTAACATCGTGAAAAAAACCATCGCAACTGGTTCCGTATTGCCTCGTAAAGAAATTCAAATTAAGCCACAGATTTCGGGTATTGTGCAGGAAATATATTTGGAAGCCGGAAATTCCATCAAAGAAGGACAGGTAATTGCTAAAATTAAAGTTATTCCCGATATGATCAGTCTTAACTCAGCAGAATCAAGGGTAAACCTATCGCAACTTAGCTTTGAAAACGAAAAGCAAAAGTTTGAGCGCCAAAAACAGTTGTACGAAAAGAAAGTAGTATCAGAATCGGAATATCAAAATGCCGAATTGGCTTTTAACTCCGCTAAAGAGGAGTTGGAGTCGGCAAAAAGCAATCTGGAGATTATTAAAGAAGGGGTGAGCAAAAAAGCTGAAACTGCTACCAATACCTTAATCCGTTCCACCATAAGCGGTATGGTACTCGATATCCCCATTAAGGAAGGAAATTCGGTTATTCAGAGCAACAGTTTTAACGATGGTACTACCATAGCTGTTATTGCCGACATGAACGACATGATTTTTGAAGGCAAAGTGGACGAAACCGAAGTTGGTAAAATTGTAGAAGGAATGCCGCTCAAATTGACTATTGGTGCCATTGAAAACCAACATTTTGATGCCAACTTGGAGTACATTTCGCCCAAAGGGGTTGAGGAAAACGGTGCCATACAATTTGAAATAAAAGCCAAAGTAAGCCTCAAGCAAGGGCAGTTTATACGTTCGGGTTACAGTGCCAATGCCGATATTGAATTGGAGCGTCGCGACAGCGTAATGGCTATTGCCGAAGGCTTGATTACTTTTAGCGGCGATACCGCTTTTGTAAATGTTTTAACCAGCGACTCTATAACCGTTCCACAGGTTTTTGATAAAAAGAAAATTGAAATTGGTCTTTCCGATGGTATCAATATTGAAGTAACCAATGGATTAACCTGGAACGACCAATTGAAAGGCGAAGAGAAGAAAGAGAAAAAAGAGGAAAAGAGCCAACATCCACCAAGGAATTAGAACTCAGCTCAACCTTTCTTTATTAATTTTAAAATATAGAACAATGAATAAAAACAGATATATAGTCAAAACCACGTTGTTTTTGATTTCACTCTCCCTTTTTTCTTTCCAAGGGACGACACAAGAAACGTGGTCGTTGGAGCGATGTGTTCAATATGCCATCGAAAATAATATTCAAATAAAACAACAGGCATTGACCGTAAATTACAAAGAGAATCAAAAAATACAATCGTTGTATGATATGGCGCCCAATGCAAATAGCCAGTTGGGACACGACGTGAGTTTCGGAAAATCGCTCAATTACGACAATACTTACACTGACCAAAATTCGCAAAATACTTCGTTTTATATTGGTTCCGAAGTCACCCTCTTTAATGGATTTGCAAAACGAAACACGTTAAAACAGCGCGAGTTTGATTTAAAAGCCGCTATTCAAGATTTGGAAAAAGCCCGCGATGATGTTTCGCTAAATGTGGTATCAGCCTATTTAGATATTTTGTTCAATAAAGAATTGGTTTCAACAGCTAAGGAACAACTAAATGTTACCAAAGAACAAATTGAATTCAATAAAAAACAGGTGGAAGTTGGAACTTTGGCAAAAGGAAAATTACTGGAAACCGAAGCCCAGGCGGCATCAGAAGAATTGAGCCTAACCAACTACGAAAACCAGTTGAGGCTTTCACTCATTACTCTGGAGCAATTGTTAGAGTTACCGCTGACCGAGGGATTTGATATTGTTATTCCAAATCTGGATGCCGCAGGATTGGGCAAAGAGTTGCTGATTGCCGATTCTGTTTATGCTAAAGCCGTATTGGACCGTCCTGAAATTTTAAGCAAAGAGCTGAACTTAAACAGTATGGAAAAACAAGTGGCTATTGCCAAAGCCCAGTTATATCCTTCTCTTTCTTTTGGAGCATCGTATTACAACAACTTCAATAACAAGTACACTTATGCTCGCGATAGCTTTGGCAACCCTGGAGCCTTGATTCCCTTTGGCGAACAGTTGAAGAATAACAATCGGATTAATATGGGTTTTACCTTAAAAATCCCAATATTCAATGGCCTTTCAGCAAAAACGAATGTTAAAAATTCAACCATTCAATTTGAATCGGCCAGCAATGAGTTGCAGTTGGAGAAAAACAACCTACGCAAACAGATTCAACAGGTTCATGCCAATGCCATTGCCGCTATGAAAAAGTACGATGCCAGCGAAAAAGCAGTTACCAGCACCGAAGAAGCTTTCCGCTATGTGCAGGAAAAATTCAACTTGGGAATTGTAACCCCCATGGAATTCAACGATTCTAAAAATAAGGTTACTGCCGCTAAATCATCCTTTATTCAAGCCAAGTACGAATACATTTTCCGCATTAAAATATTGGACTTTTACTACGGAAAAGAGATTACCTTATAACTCACAAAAACTAAAACTGCAAAAAAGCCGCATTTTCTGGAATGCGGCTTTTTTGATCTTCTTCGCTACCGCACGAGTCCCCTCGTGTGGTAGATTAAACTCGCTACCAACCACGATACCGCACGAATTGAATAATAGCGGTGCTCCTGAGCCATCGGGTCAGGCTATTTCATGATTAATTCAGTGTTAAACAATTTTTCTTTGGCAAAGGAAAACCAAAACCCTGTTATGGTAAAAAACGCGCCAAATTAAATGTCATTATCCAAATAATTTCAAATATTTGTCGCAATACTGCTGTTTTTTGGCTTAATTTGAAGACAAAAAACACGGGTTGTTTCCTAATTTTATATATTGGATACTTTGTTTTTGGGTATTAACAAAAGTAGTTTGCTAATTAAAAGGGTATATACTAATTTGATTTATTATGAATAGCTCATCGCATAAAATCCCGGTGTGGGAAAAAATCGGTTACAGTTTGGGTGATTTGGCAGCAAATCTGATATTCCAAACCTTAATGACTTTCTTGGCATTTTTCTATACCGATGTTTACAAAATTCCCCCAGGCACCGCTTCAGCCATCATTTTTACCGGCGGTATGATTGGGGCATTTTTCAACCCCATTATGGGTGTTATTGCCGATCGTACGCAAACCCGATGGGGAAAATTTCGCCCATGGATTTTATGGACCGCTCTTCCTTTTGGGGTTATGGCCATACTGGCATTTAGTTCACCGGAATTCAGCCCAACGGGGAAAATAATATATGCCTTAATTACATACATTTTATTGGTGATGGTTTACTCCGCAAACAACCTACCCTACTCTGCCTTAAGTGGTGTTCTAACTGGCAGCATGACCGAAAGGAACAGTTTGTCATCATTTCGGTTTACGGCTGTAATGATTGCTCAATTTGTAGTACAAGTGCTGCTTTTACCATTGGTTATAATACTGGGTGATGGCGATAAAACCGTTGGATTTGAAAAAACCATGGGAATATTTGCCGCCGTAGGAGTTGTTTTTATGCTCATTACTTTTATCACAACAAAAGAACGAATTATTCCAAGTGCTGATCAAAAATCGAGTATTAAAGAAGATTTAACCGACCTTTTTAAAAACCGACCCTGGATTGTGATGCTAATCCTAACCATTTTTGTGTTTATAACATTGGCTTTAAAGGGTGGTATGTACGTATTTTACTTCAACAATTATGTGAGTGAACCGCATTTGGCCGCCTTTTTAAGTAACATTGGCTTTAATGGTTTTATTGCCGGGTTGAATAATACACTTACCAGTATTGGTTTAGTTGGGTTTCACTGGCCCGAGGATGCCGCCACCTCTGCTTTTAGTTTATTCAATGCGGGGGGCATCATTTTTATGATAATTGGTATCTCTTTTTCAAAAAAACTGGCTGATAAATTCGGAAAACGTGATGTGTTTGGAACCGCATTGGTTATTTCCACCTTATGCCTTTTCGCTTTCTACTTTTATTCTCCTCAGGCTATTGGGTTTATTTTTATCAGCCAAATTTTACACGGATTCTTTTATGGCATCACCATTCCGCTTCTGTGGGCTATGATTGCTGATGTGGCTGACTATTCAGAATGGAAGAATAACCGAAGGGCTACGGCTATTATTTTTTCAGCCATGATATTTGGATTAAAAGCCGGTCTCAGCATTGGCGGTGCTCTTGTGGCTGGAATATTGGCCGGATACGGGTATGATCAACAATTGACCATTCAGTCGCCTGAAACAATAAACGGGATTAAACTTTCTATCAGCATATTCCCGACCATCACCTTCTTTATTGGGGTAGCAAGTCTTTTCTTTTATGATATAAATAAGAAAAAAGAGGTTCAAATTGAGCAGGAATTATATAAACGCAGAAATTCAACTAACTAAACTTTTTAGTCATGAGTACAAAAATTAGAAATCAGAAATTACCGATGCTTTTATTGTTGGTGGTTATTGGGCTTATGGCCTGTAATCAGCCTCAAAAGCAAAAAGAATCAGAATCATCTTTTGCGCTGAAAACTGCTTATGAAGGTAAGTTTTATATTGGCGCCGCATTAAATACTCCTCAAATTCAAGGAACCGATACCGTTTCATTGGCCGTGGTTAAGCAACATTTTAATTCCATTGTAGCCGAAAACTGTATGAAAAATGAGGTGATTCATCCAATGCAAAACCAATACAACTTTGAGTTGTCAGATAAGTTTGTGGCTTTTGGTGAGCAGAATCAACTGTTTATCATCGGACACACCTTGGTTTGGCATTCACAAGTAGCTCCTTGGTTTTTTGTTGACCATCAGGGAAACAAGGTTACCCGCGACACCTTGATTAACCGCCTCAAAGATCATATTTATACCATTGTTGGCCGTTACAAAGGAAGAGTAAACGGGTGGGATGTGGTGAATGAAGCACTTGATGACAGCGATGGAATTCGGAAAAGCCCATGGACTGAAATTATTGGAGACGACTTCATTGAACTAGCCTTTAAGTTTGCCCACGAAGCCGACCCTGCTGCCGAATTGTATTACAACGATTATAATTTATATGATCCTCGCAAAAGGGCTGAATGCGTGAAGCTCGTTCAAAACCTTAAACAAAGGGTATTAAAATAGATGCTGTGGGCGAACAAGGGCATTATGGGCTAGGCTCTCCCGACATAAAGGAAGTGGAGGCCAGCATTGTTGCGTTTTCGGAACTAGGAGTTAAGGTAATGATTACCGAATTGGATGTGAGTGTATTGCCTTTTCCTGGCGATTTATCTGCTAATGTGGCGTTATCCTACCAAACCAATCCCTCTTTTAACCTTTATACGGAAGGGTTACCCGACTCCGTTCAATACCAACTGACTCAGAATTATGCTGATTTGTTTAAGCTCTTTATCAAACATTCCGATGTGATTACCCGGGTAACTTTTTGGGGTGTTAACGATGGTAATTCCTGGAAAAACAATTGGCCGGTAAGAGGAAGAACTGATTATCCATTGCTATTTGACAGGAAAAACCAACCCAAACCCGCATTTTTTGAAGTAATGAATTTGGTGAAATAAATTACAAACACCTAAAATCCGGAATCATGAAAAAATCACGATACCTTGTCAATCATTTGTACACCGCCGATCCATCGGCCCATGTGTTCAATGGCAAACTATACATCTATCCTTCGCACGATGTGGAATCGGGAATTCCCGAAAACGACAACGGCGACCATTTTGATATGCGCGATTATCATGTTTTTTCGATGGATGATATAGACGGACCGGTAACTGACCACGGTGTTGTGCTCGATGTTAAAAATATTCCCTGGGCAGGCCGCCAGTTATGGGCCCCCGATGTGGCCGAAAAAAAAGGAATGTATTATTTGTACTTTCCTTTGAAAGATAAAAACGACTTATTCCATATTGGGGTGGCTGTTTCCAACAAACCTGAAGGGCCATTTACACCAGAACCTCATCCCATCGATGGCAGCTATAGCATCGATCCGGCTATTTTACAAGACAACATCAATGATTACTTTATCTATTTTGGGGGTTTATGGGGCGGACAATTGCAACGGTATCGAAACAACAAAGCCATTGAATGCGGTGCAGAACCAGCAAATCACGAACCGGCTTTGTGCGCCCGAGTAGCAAAACTAAGTTCAAATATGTTGGATTTTGCCGAGGAACCCAATGAGGTGGTTATTTTAGATGAATACGGAAAACCCATTTTAGCCGGTGACCACAACCGCAGGTATTTTGAAGGGCCTTGGATGCATAAATACAACGGAAAATACTATTTTTCGTACTCCACGGGTAACACCCACCTACTATGTTATGCCATTGGCGATAACCCTTATGGACCGTTCACTTACAAAGGGGTTATTTTAACACCTGTAGTAGGTTGGACCACCCACCATTCCATTTGCGAATTTAAAGGCAAATGGTATTTGTTTCACCACGACAGCAAACCATCGGGAGGTAAAACCTGGCTACGGAGCATTAAAGTGATGGAGCTGAAATACAATACTGATGGTACCATTATAAAGATGGATGGATTGATGGAGTAACCGGGATAAAAATAAAACACCCCGATTTACCTGAGTAGATCGGGGCGCTTTTATTTTTGAATGTTTTATTACTTAATCGTCCATGTTTTCCAAACCTCTTGGGAGTTGGTACTTACATTTACTTTTGGGTTTTGCTCTTTATCGTTTATTAATAGCGATTGCAGCGATACCTTTTCGGTAATATATTCCGATAGTTCAGAATATGTTACATTACCGCCAGACTCTTTCAGTTTTTTTAGCAAATAATAGGTAAATATTCCATGTTGCTGGGCTTTATAGGGCAACGACGATTGTTCGCCACTGCTGGCGCTGAAAACCACCAAATTTCCTTTAACGGTGGCATCGGCATCTACTTTAGGATTAATTTTTACACCACGGGCTGCTAACAACCCTTGGTTACGGGCGCCTCCCGAAAAACAAGCATCAATAAAAACAGTAATACGCTCCGCTGGAAATTCAGTTAGTTTTTCGTAAAAGTTTTTAAGTAAAATCCCTTCGTTGGCATTTTTACCACTCACATCTACCGGCATCAAATAGGCTTCTTTTGTTACCTCATCGGGTAAACCATGGCCGGCATAGTAAACATAAAAGGTACCTTTACCTTGGGTTGCTTTTATTAATTTGTTAGCTTTTGAAATTGCCTGATTCATTTGCCCGGTGGTGGCATCCAATAAAAAGATAACATTTTCCTCAGGTACTCCCATTGCTTTTGTGCAATATTCTTTAATGGCACTGGCATCGTTACGGGCATACGCCACGTTTATTTCACCTCCAATTTCTGTCTGATGCGAACTATAATCTTCGTTCCCAATTATTAATGCAAACCGGTTTGGATACTGACTCGGAGTAATTGGAATGTTTTGATCCACATCGGATTTCCTTTCAAATACATATTCTGGTTTTCCATTACCGGTGGGCACATAAACAATTTCTTTTTGGTAAATAGTATCTGTTTTTCCCGACTTTTTGCTAAGATTGATAGATACATCCCCATCGTATTTTTTTGCCGCACCTGTAGCAAAATCAAGTGGAATTGTTAGAATAGCCACATAGGGAAAAAGTAAGTTAAACCAAACTACGTTGTTGGTTTCAGCATCATCAAAAACCTTACCTTCTTCATATCCATCAAGCTTAAAGTTATAAACGTACTGATTTTTATTGTTCTCACTGGTCGCCGGAACTCTTCGAGGTAGGCTCATTGCTGACGGCGTTTTACGGTTGGTATTTGTTCCGTTTACATAAATTTCCGCTCCCGAAGGATACGTATTAAACGATATCTGTTGTTGTGTACCACTGAAAATTGTGGCACATCCGGTAATAATAACCAGTACCAATAACAAAAAAAAGAGGGTTTTAGTTGGCTTCATATTGAATCTATTTTGTGGTAACAAATCTAGATTTAAATGATTAAAAAACCAATGATTTAGTTGCGTATCTGCTCAATATTATTGAAAACTAAAGCATCCCCAATTCCAACTTAGCCTCTTCGGTCATCATTTCCATGGTCCATGGTGGATCAAACACCAAATCGATGGTGGCTTCCAATATTTCGTCAACCAATTCCATTTTTTGCTTAATCTCCGCAATAATGCTGTCGGCAACCGGGCAACCGGGAGCGGTAAGAGTCATTACTACTTCCAGTTTTCCGCCTTCTTCTTTAAGGTTATAAATCAGCCCCAAATCGTAAATATTAACCGGTATTTCAGGGTCGTATATGGTTTTTAATTCGGCAACCAATTTATCTTCGAGTTCTTGTTTCATGGTTTAATTCGTTAATAATCAATAAACACTGCTCCTTGCTGCATTTCCTTCTGGAGCAAATAAGTTATCCATTCAATTTTGTATGATAAGCCAAGGCATACATTTTAATTTGTTTTACCATTGACGACAATCCATTGGATCGAGTAGGTGAAAGATTTTCATGCAACCCAATTTTATCAATAAAATAGAGGTCGGCATTCATTATTTCTTCTGGGCTTAAATCCGACATCACTCGTACCAACAAGGCAATAATTCCTTTGGTAATAATGGCATCGCTATCAGCATTGAATTTAATTTTTCCGTCAACCAATTCGGCATCGAGCCACACCTTGCTTTGGCAGCCTTTTATAAGGGTCTGATCGCTTTTAGCTTCTTCTGATACCGGAGGCAATTCCTTACCTAAGTCAATAAGATACGAGTATTTATCCATCCAGTCGGTAAATACGCTGAATTCCTCAATTACAGTATCCTGACGTTTGTTTAATTCGCTCATGTTTATTCAAATAATTCAACCACCTTTAAAAGGCCTTTGTATAATTCATCAATTTCATGTTTGTTATTATAGAACGCAAAACTGGCTCTAACTGTTCCGGAAATTCCAAAATGTTGCATTACCGGTTCCGTGCAATGGGTTCCGGTACGAACAGCAATTCCCATTTTATCGAGAATCATGCCCACATCGAACGGATGCAACCCTTTTATGTTGAAGGAGATAACACTGGCTTTGTTCCGTGCATTTCCTACAATTTCCAGTCCTGGAATGGAGGCTAGTTTGGTTTGGCCATAATCCAACAGCTCATTTTCATAAGAAGCAATGTTTTCAATCCCCAAATCAGTAACATACTTAATGGCTTCGGCCAGGGCAATGGTATCAACATAGTTTGGGGTTCCGGCCTCAAATTTATAGGGTAACTGGTTGAAGGTGGTTTTTTCAAAACTCACACTTTCAATCATTTCACCACCGCCTTGATAAGGTGGCATCTGGTTCAGCCATTTTTCTTTTCCGTAAACCACTCCAATGCCAGTGGGGCCGTAGATTTTGTGTCCGGAGAATACGTAAAAATCGCAATCCAACTTTTGCACATTCACCGCCAAATGTTGAACCGCTTGGGCTCCATCAATTAAAACCGGTACATTATGCTGATGGGCAAGTTCAATAATTTCTTTAACCGGATTTATGGTGCCCAGCGAATTGGAAACATGGGTTACCGCAATAAGCCGGGTTTTTGAGGTAATGAGTTTTCCTAAAATGGGAAGTTCGAGTTCACCGGCCTCAGTAAACGGCCATTTAATGAGGTTAGCTCCTCGCTTTTCGGCCATTAGTTGCCATGGAACCAAATTGGAGTGGTGCTCCATTTCGGAAACTATGATTTCGTCGCCATGATGTACAAACTGCTCACCAAACGATTGTGCCACCAGATTGATTCCTTCGGTGGCACCCCTTGTGAATATTACCTCGTGAGGATTTGGAGCATTCAAAAACTGCTGAATAATTATTCGGGCATTTTCAGTTTCAGTGGTAGCTTTGTTACTCATAAAATGCACTCCCCGATGAATGTTTGCATTGTACTTGGTATAAACTTCCATTAGTTTATCAAGAACAACTTGTGGCTTTTGGGTAGTTGCCGCATTATCGAAGTACACCAACGGCTTGTTGTATATGGTTTCTTTAAGAATAGGAAAATTGTTCCTTATTTTATTTATATCAAAGTTCATCGTATTTTAATACTGTATTAGGCAACAAAAATAGGAATAATTGTGGATAAAAAGGCAAGGAAGTATTCTTCTGAGGTCGGTTTATAAGCCAATAAGAATTATTCTATCATGCGCTTTAATAAATAAGCATCATTTTGCAAGTCAAACATTTTCAAAAGCCTTTCCAAAATATAGTTCATAACTATTTTGTTCTACATATCCCAAATGGGGAGTACAAACAACATTATCCATATTTAGCAATTCAAAATTTTTGTCGTAAATGGGTTCATTTTCGTAAACATCAACACCTACATAAAGTTTCTTTCCACTTTTTAGAACATTTTGTAATCCTTCATTCTCTATCAGTTCGGCTCTTGCTACGTTTATCAAAACCGCATTTTCTTTCATACTTTGCAAATCGCTTTCTTTCACTATTCCAAAAGTATTGCTGTTTAAGCGTAAATGCAATGTTATAATGTCAGCATTACTAAAGAAAATTTCTTTTGTGTTGGCTTGTTCAAAACCGTCATTAACTGCTTTTTTTCTTGAACTCTCACTTCCCAAAACTAAAACTTTCGCTCCAAATGCTTTGGCATATTGTGCAATTTTTTGTCCTATTTTTCCGTATCCCCATATTCCTAAAGTCTTTCCACTTATTGTGGTACCGATGTTGATTTGCCATTTGCCATTTTTCATGCCTTCAATGGCTT
The DNA here is from genome assembly GCA_041664345.1 of Salinivirgaceae bacterium. GTDB lineage: Bacteria > Bacteroidota > Bacteroidia > Bacteroidales > SZUA-534 > GWE2-40-63. The sequence goes on along the minus strand of JBAYKX010000012.1, from coordinate 90,685 downwards.
GAGGTATTTGTCTTATGGTTTTTAAAAGTAACGCCCAAGTCAATTCGGCAGGTGCTATTGGTGAACCTACGCCTCTTAAATGCGGTTGACCGGAACAAAAAAACCAGCCCTTTTGTAATCTAGCGGAAAAAGTATATTTTTGCACGTTTCATTTACTTTTAGTAAACATTGATTAAACCACTTATGGCTGATAAGCAAAAAACAATTCAAAAAGAGGTTTCAATGCAAGGGGTGGGGCTTCACACAGGAGTTCCGGTTACCATGACATTTAAACCGGCTCCCGCCGATCACGGTTACAAATTTAAACGGGTTGATATGGAAAATCAGCCAACTATTCCCGCATTAGCCGAAAACGTGGTTGACACCGCCCGTGGAACCACCATTGCTAAAGGCGATGCCCGTGTATCAACCATTGAACATGTTTTGGCCGCAGCTTACAGCCTCGATATCGACAATCTGATGATTGAAATAAACGGTCCCGAAACCCCAATTATGGACGGAAGCGCTATTACCTTTTTTAAAACCCTTACCGAAGCCGGAACGGTGGAGCAAGAGCTTGACCGGGAATATTTTGTGGTGCGCGAAAACGTGCGTTATGTGAACGAGGAAAAAGGGATTGAAATTATTGCTTACCCCGACCATAAATATAGTGTGGATGTCCTCATCGATTTTAATTCGAAAGTACTGGGACACCAATATGCCAGCTTAACCGATTTGTCGGAATTTGGTGAGCAGATTGCCAGTTGCCGTACCTTTGCTTTTTTCCATGAACTGGAACAGTTGTTTAAAAACAACCTGATTAAAGGGGGAGCTTTAGAAAATGCCATTATAATTGTTGAAAACGAATATCCACAAGAAGAATTCGACCGCATAGCCGATCTATTTAACAAACCCCATTTGCAGGCAAAGCGTGGCATCTTGAATAACATCAGCCTTCAATTCTCTAACGAACCGGCCCGACACAAACTGCTCGATGTAGTGGGTGATTTGGCTTTAGCTGGACGCAGAATAAAGGGAAAAATTATAGCTAAACGTCCCGGACACTTTGCAAATACACAGTTTGCCAATTTAATTCGCCAGGCCGTAAAGTTTGAACAAAAAAATGGGGTTGCTCCCCGGTACAATCCCGATGAAGCTCCATTGCTGGACATTAAAGATATTATGAAGAAATTGCCTCACCGGCCTCCATTTTTATTGGTAGATAAAATCATCCACCTCGACGAAAATTCAGTGGTTGGCGTAAAATGTGTTACCATGAACGAAGGTTTTTTTGTGGGACATTTCCCCGAAGAACCGGTAATGCCAGGTGTTTTACAAATTGAGGCCATGGCTCAAGTAGGTGGAATATTGGCGCTTAAAGATTTAGAAAACCCAAAAGAATGGTCAACTTATTTCTTAAAAATTGATAACGTCCGATTTAAACAGAAAGTAGTTCCTGGCGATACCCTGATTTTCAAATTAGAACTGATTGATCCCATCCGCCGGGGAATTGCCCACATGCGAGGTCAAGTTTTTGTTGGCACTACCTTGGTAATGGATGCCGAAATGATGGCACAACTGGTGCGAAACAAAGTAGCTCCGATTACCAAATAACGAACTTAACTAAACAACAATGGAACATACTTTAACTAACGTTCATCCGGAAGCAAAAATTGGTAAAAATGTGGTGATTGAACCATTTGTTACCATCGAAAAAAATGTTGAAATTGGTGATGGCTGCTGGATTGGCGCTAATGCTGTAATTAAAGAATATACAAAAATAGGCAACAATTGCCGGATATTTCACGGTGCCGTAATTGGAGCCATCCCTCAGGATTTAAAGTTTGTTGGCGAAATAACAACGGTAATTATTGGCGACAACACCACGGTGCGCGAATGCGCAACCATTAACCGGGGAACCTCGGCTAAAAGTTCCACTCAGGTAGGTTCAAACTGCTTGTTGATGGCATATTCACACGTAGCTCACGATTGCCGGATTAAAAATTATGTAATTGTTGGCAACGCTACCCAAATAGCCGGCGAGGTTGATATTGATGACCATGCCATTTTAAGCGGTGGTATTTTGGTTCACCAATTTGTGCATATCGGTACCCATGTTATTGTGCAAGGAGGTTCAAAAATTGGAAAAGATATACCTCCCTATATAAAAGCCGGACGGGAACCGTTGAATTTTGCCGGGGTAAATTCGGTTGGTTTGCGGCGCAGGGAATTTACCAACGAACAAATATACGCCATACAGGATGTTTATCGGGCTATCTACCAAAAAGGGTTAAATACCACACAAGCGCTAGAAGTTATTAAGGCAGAGCTGCCTGCTTCTAAAGAACGGGATGTAATAATTGATTATGTGAGTAATTCAAAAAGAGGCATTATTTCAGGTGAATTTGCTGAATTATAACCCTTTTTTATATAAAAAATTGAAACCCCTTCATTATTTGTTGGGGTTTTTTGTTAACCATTGATTTAATTAAAAAAATTTACATAAATTTGATTTTTACTTTACCCTAACTGAATCAATAACCTAAATGCCTTTTTTATGGAAGCCGGAAAACGAATCATTGTGCCTTGGGATTTTACCGAAAAAGCTGATAATGCTTTAGCTCATGCGGTAAAAATGGCAAAAGTGCTGGATAATACCATTACCTTGTTGCACATCGTAAAAAAAGACAAAGAAATTGAAGAGGCCCTGGCCAAGCTTAATGAAATTGCTGCCCAATCAGTAGAAAAGTTCGGAGTTTCTATCAATACCGTAGTAAAAGAAGGTTCAATTTTTACAACCATCGGCGAATATACCAAGGAAAATGAAGATATTAATCTGGTTATTATGGGTACCCATGGTATGAAGGGTATGCAAAAACTTACCGGAAGTTGGGCGCTAAAAGTTATCGTAAGCTGTTATGCCCCATTTATTGTGGTGCAGGACCCACCTACTGAAAAAGTTAGCTACGATAAAATTGTCTTTCCGGTAAATTTCAAAAGTGAGAACCGTGAAAAACTAATTTGGGCTATTTATTTTGGTAAAATATTTAAAGCAAAAATCCATTTTATTAAACAGGAGGTTAGCGACAATAGTTTGGTTAAAAAAGTTAACCAAAACCTTACTTTTGCCCGCAAGTATCTGAGTAAATATAATGTAGATTACGAAATAGCTACTACTGCAAAAACAGGCGATTTTGCAGAAAGCACCATTAATTTTGCCAAAGAAATTGAAGCGGATATGATGCTTATTATGACCACTAAAAACATTGGAACTTTAGATTATGTAATGGGGGCCAGTGAACAATTCATTATTGCTAATACCGCCCGTATTCCGGTAATGTGCGTAAATCCCCGTAAGGCCCAAAACTTTTCGTTGGGGACGTTTTAACAAACTTATTGATGTTACTTTAAGCCGCCCAAGTTGGTGCGGCTTTTTTTATTCCTTTTCGGGATAAGCATTCCAACCTTGTGCCTTAATAAGGGTTGAACCTTCACCTTTTCCAAATAACCGGACTTCCTCTTTTTTAGGAAGAATTTCTCCAATTACCGAAATTCCTGTAATTCCCTGTAATTTTTCCGCATCTTTTGGATTAACGGTAAACAACAATTCATAATCCTCACCCCCATTCATGGCTAACAGGGTAGGATCTAAATTCAATTCCCCAGCTACATTAATGGTTTGCACATCAATGGGTAACGAGCCTTCCCTAATTTTAGCTCCACAACCCGATTGCTTACATAGATGAAGAATTTCAGAAGATAAACCGTCTGAAATGTCAATCATGGCTGTTGGAGTAACTCCTGCATTTTTCAATGCCTCAAATATATCTCTGCGCGCCTCGGGTTTTAGCTGGCGCTCCAGCACATAATCGTAAGGGCTCATGTCGGGCTGCGAATTGGGGTTCACCAGAAACACCTCCTTTTCGCGCTTCAATAATAACAACCCGGCATAGGCTGCACCCAAATCGCCCGAAACACATAGTAAATCGCCGGATTTGGCGGTGTTGCGGTAAACGGCTTTCCCCTTTTCAACTTCTCCTAATGCCGTAATACTTATGGTTAACCCGGTAACGGAACTGGTGGTATCGCCACCTATTAAATCTATGTTATAAAAATCACAGGCTTTTTTAATTCCCTGATAGAGCAATTCAACCGCTTCCAATGAAAACTTTCCGGAGATTGCCATCGAAACAGTTATCTGTTTTGGGACAGCATTCATGGCATACACATCGGAAAGGTTTACCACTACGGCTTTATAGCCCAAATGTTTGAGTGGGGTATAAATTAAATCGAAGTGAACCCCTTCAACCAGCAAATCGGTGGTAACTACCAGCTGCTTCCCTGAATAATCAAGTACGGCTGCATCGTCGCCCACTCCTTTTATAGAGGAAGAATGCTGAAGTTTTATATCATTTGTTAACCGATCAATTAAACCAAATTCGCCCAAATCTTTGAGTTGGGTGGTCGTTTTTTGTGTGTTTGCCATTTTCTGAATTTTGGGTAAAGGTACTATTTCAAATTAGTTTCATCAAAAACCCTTTTTGGTAATCCGGCATTTGCGAAACTATTTCAATTATTTACATTAATGCACTTTTATTATTGCATAATATATGTATATTGCTGTTTAATATTAGCATTTAATTTATTGATTTGCTGTTTTTATTTAGCGATATTTATTATATTTGCCGTATTAATTAGGCAATTATACTATTTATGGATGATTTAAAACTGTTATACCGGAAATTGTTAGAGCAAACCGATACCCGTTTTGTGCGCTACTTACAACATTCCATTGATTGGAATAGCCGGATAATTTCAGTGGTTGGCGCCAGAGGCACGGGTAAAACAACACTATTGTTGCAGCACATAAAAAACAACCTCGACACAAACAAAGCCTTGTTTGTAAATGCCGATGATTTCTATTTTTCAGACAACAAACTTTTTCATTTGGCTGAGGAGTTTTTAAAATTTGGAGGGAAACATCTGTTTATTGATGAAATTCATAAATACAAAGACTGGTCGCGCGAAATAAAAATGATGTATGACTTTTTGCCCGATTTGCAAGTGGTATTTACCGGTTCGTCTATTCTCGATATTTATAAAGGACAAGCCGATTTAAGCCGCCGGGTGCTGTCGTATTACATGCATGGCTTATCGTTCCGGGAGTATTTGAATTTAAAGCTGAATAAAGATTATAGTACCTATTCCTTTGAGCAAATAAGGAACAAAGAGGTAAAAATTGACGAAAAACCGCTTCCGTTATTTAAAGAATATCTGGAAACGGGATATTATCCGTTTTTTTTGGAAGATAATTATACCGAAAGGCTTAAAAATGTTATAAACCAGACCCTTGAAGTTGACATTCCCAGCTTTACCGATATGAATGCATCGACAGCCCGCAAGCTGAAACAACTTTTGTATATTGTTGCTGAAAGTGTGCCTTTTAAACCCAACTTTACAAAAATTGGGGAACACATAGGCGCCCATCGCAATCAGGTGGCCGAGTATCTGGTTTACTTGGAGCAAGCAGGGCTAATAAACCGGCTGTTAGACGATAACAAAGGCATGCGTGCCCTTGGAAAAGTTCAAAAGCTCTATTTAAACAACACCAATATGTGCAAGGCCATTGGAGCCCACAACTCAAATTTGGGAAATATGCGGGAAACCGTTTTTTTTAACCAGGTAAAATTAAAACTGGATGTAATTGCATCGGCCCAAGCCGATTTTCAAGTTGATGCCTTTACCTTTGAAGTGGGTGGAAAAAACAAAAAGCAAACCCAACTAAAAGGTGCAACCCAAGGTTACTTGGTAAAAGATGATATTGAATATGGCATCGGCAATATTATTCCATTATGGGCTTTTGGTTTTATGTACTAACTCCCTTTATTGAATGAATGGTTTGCAACAACTCAATTCTCACTCCTTGAAATCAGAAACATTAAACAAAACACCTTAAATTTCCTTTATACGGTTTGAATCCATTTGTTTTAATTTTAAATTGATAGAACTATGAAACGAATTGTAAGCCTTGCTTTTGCAACTACGGTAATAACAACCGCTGTTGGGTTTTCGGCCCGGCACTCTTTTTCAATTCCTGAAAAATCTTTTTCATTGGAAGGAAATAAAGAAGCTCCTGAAAATTATAAAAACTACTGCGCTGGCTGTCATGGAAATAATTTGGAAGAATTTGTTGACCGTAAATGGGTGTACGGTTCCAATGCCGACCAAATTGGGCAAATCATCACTAAAGGGATTGAAAGCGAGGGCATGCCCGGATTTGGAGCCTCTCTGTCGTTGGATGAAGTAAAAGCCCTTTCGGAGTATATCCTAGCCGAAGGGAAAAAGCAATCCATACAAAAAATTGCGACCCAATACACCGAAAATTCCATTTACGGAACCGAAGTGAAATATAAAATTGAAAAAATAGTTACCGGGTTGGAGATTCCCTGGGGATTGGAATTTTTGCCCAACGGCGATTTACTCATTGCCGAACGGAATGGAACCCTTTCGCGGTTTACTTCCGATAAAAAGCTCATTAAAATAGAGGGATTACCTGAGATTCGGGTAGCTGGGCAGGGTGGCTTGCTGGATATAAAAATGCATCCCGATTATGCAAAAAATGGCTTTATTTACATTGCCTACAGCTATTACGGCGATGCTGAAAAAAATACCGGCAATACGGCCATCATACGCACTAAACTGAAAGATAACAACCTTACCGATATTACCCCTATTTACAAAGGAACACCAGCAGTAAAGGCTTCCCATCATTATGGCTGCAAATTGGAATTTGATCGTGCCAACCGTTTGTATTTTTCCATTGGCGACCGTGGCAACCATGATGTTTTTCCGCAAACACTGAACAATTCAAACGGAAAAATCCACCGCCTGAACGACGATGGTACCGTTCCTGCAGATAATCCGTTTGTTAGCACCGAAAATGCAGAACCCTCTGTGTATAGTTATGGACACCGCAATTCTCAAGGCATAGCCATGCATCCGGTAACGGGTGAAATCTGGGAATCGGAACACGGCCCACGGGGTGGCGACGAAATCAACCTCCTTAAAAAAGGGAAAAACTATGGCTGGCCCGTTATTTCATTCGGAATCAACTATAACGGAACCATCCTCACCCCCGATACAGCCAATACAGGAATGGAACAACCCATCACTTATTATATCCCTTCCATTGCACCCTGCGGCATGACTTTTTTAACCGGCAACAAATACAAGGGTTGGGAAAACAGCTTGCTAATTGGTTCCTTGCGGTTTGAATACTTGGAACGCTGTGTAATTGAGAATCACAAAGTAGTGAAACACGAACGCTTGCTGGAAGGCATCGGACGGGTGCGCAATGTTAAGGTAAGCCCCGATGGATACATTTATGTGGGGGTTGAGAATCCCGGTCGGATTCTTAAACTGATCCCTGTGGATGAATAAATTCACATTAGTATGGTTCTACGATTTTTATGGCTGGGGTTTTTACTGCTTCTTCAGTTCTGCGCATTGGGTCAAATTACCGGTACTGTTTATGATGCTGAAGCGCGTGCTCCCCTTTGGAATGCAGCTATTACGGGTGGAAAAGTGCAGGCTTTATCCAATGAAAACGGAATTTTTATAATTGATGCAGAATCCGATACCCTGTTCATTTCACATCTGGGATTTACCCCCGATACTCTTTCCGGATCAGATTTGACTGGAAATTTGACTGTTTATTTATTCCCTGTTTTCACCCAATTGGAACAAATTGTGGTAAATTCAGGATTGAGCCGGCATAAATTGATGCAGATGCCATCGAGCGTGAGTTTGCTCACTAAGAACGAATTGGCAGCCTCCTCAGGAATTTCCTATGTGGAGAAGTTAAACCAGCTTCCCGGGATTTTTGTGCATCAAGGGACGCTAAATACCAGTAGAATAACCATCAGAGGCATTGGTTCGCGGAGTCCTTACGCTACCAACCGCATTAAGGCCTATTTTAACGAAATACCCTTAACCAATGGCGATGGCACTACTGAAATTGAAGATATCAATGCTTCCCTCATCAATACCCTAGAAGTTTTAAAAGGATCGAAATCGGCCTTGTATGGTTCCGGATTGGGTGGTGCTATTTTAATTAGCGGTAAAAATAATATAAAGGAAGGATGGCATGGAAGCACTGCATTGGAGGCTAGTTCCTTTAAAACCTTGAAGCCGGAACTTACCTTAACCTATAAAAAAAACCAATGGATGGTGGCATCGGCTTATGCTTTAACCCAAACGGACGGTTGGCGCCAGAACAGCAAATATCTGCGACACAATTTGAATTTGTGGGCAAGTTACCAAGGAAATAAATCCAGTACGGAAGTCCTCATCCAGCTTATAAAAACCAACGCTCAAATACCCAGCTCCCTAAACCGGACTACATTTAATCAATCGCCCGATAGCACCGCTGCCAACTGGTTTGTTGTTCAGGGCTTTGAGGAATATCAGAAAGGGTTAGTTGGCATAAAACACGAACAACGATGGAGAACTAACTTTACCAATACCACGGTTTTGTTTTCAAATTTTAAGAACAGTTACGAATCGCGCCCTTTTAATATATTGAGTGATCAATCGAAAGGTATCGGATTCCGGAACATCTCAAAAGTGGTTTTGGGTAATTTTGATTGGCAGGCAGGAGTTGAATTTCTGTACGATACTTACAATTGGCGTATTTATGAAACCCTTTCGGGGAATCAAGGCCCACTCGTGTCGGAGTTTATGGAACACCGAATCCCATTAAACCTCTTCATGCAAAGTGGATACCGCTTTAATAACGGCGTATTGCTCGAAGCGGGAATAAGCTACAATTTTCTTTCCTATTCGTTAACCGACCTTTCCAATTCACCCGAGGATTTATCGGGACAGTATTCTTACAAACCCATACTATCTCCGTATCTGGGTATCAATGTTCCCATAAAAAAACATTGGGTTCTCTATGGCTCGGTGAGTAATGGTTTTTCGGCACCATCGGTTGAGGAAACGCTGATGCCTACCGGGGAAATCAATCCCAACTTAAAACCGGAAACCGGTTGGAATTTGGAATCCGGGGCGCAATTACAGACCGAGAAGGGTCATTTTTTTATGGATGCCACCGTTTACCTGCTTTTGGTTGACAATTTGCTGGTTACCGAACGGTTGAGCGAAACGGTATTTTATGGAAGAAATGCCGGTTCAACCCAACATTCGGGAATTGAGGTAAGCACCAATTTGCGTTTAAACAACGAACAGCGGTTCCACCTTCCCCATCTGATTGCCCAGGTTGCGTACAATTATTCCCATCCTGTTTTTACCCAATTTGTAACCGATGAAATAAGTTATAGCGGCAATTTTTTACCGGGAATTCCCCAACACCATTTGTGGACCTCCATTTTGATGCAATACCGGGCCGGATGGTTTTTAGTTACCCAGCTTGAATATACGGGAAGTCAATACCTGAACGATGCAAACTCAGAACAGTACCCCTCTTATTTCTTAAGTCATATGAAAATGGGTTACCGGACTAAAACCACAAAACTTGTTGACTATGGAATTTCGGCCGGTATAAAAAACGTATTCAACCAGCAGTATGCTTCCATGCTGTTGGTAAATGCGCCTTCGCCAGGGGGCTCTGCACCTCGGTATTACTATCCCGGAGAGCCCCGTAGTTTTTATGTGTCGTCTTTTGTGGGGTTTTAACTGAAAATAGGTTAGTGGTTAAAAGGAAAGTTGAACATACGATATGAGATTGAGGGTTCGGGACCGCGTATAGAGTTATGGGAAATACCGGAAACGGCATTTAAAGAAGCCATTATAAATGCATTATCGCACCGCGATTACTACGATAAAGGAGCATGTACTACTATTGAATTATTTTCTGATAGGGTTGAAATTACCAATCCGGGAGGTTTGGTTAGTACCATTAACCCCCATGAGTTTGGTACCAAAAGCCACAGCCGCAATCCTTTGGTTTTTGGTTTGTTTGAGCGTATCCACATGGTGGAGCAAATTGGTTCCGTTATTGGACGAATTAAGAAAGCAATGTCTGAATATAAGATGGCTGAACCTGAATTTAAAACAGAAGGTATGTTTACCGTTGTTTTTCATCGGCAACCTAAAGTGGGTTCTTCCCCAATTGATGATAATACGAGGGAAGAAATAATTCAGCTAATAAAGGAAAAAGAATGATATTACTACGCATGAACTGGCTGCTAAAATCGGCATTACAGATATCGGTATTGAATTTTATTTAACAGAACTTAGAGGGTCAGGAGTCTCAGAAAGACACGGTTCGACAATAAATGGTGTTTGGATTATCCATTTATAAGAAATAAACGATGAGGCATTATTATCCACGGTTAAAGAAGTAACTAAAATGGATTTTCCTATAACCAACTTGGATGTTAAAAAGGAATATGCTAATTATAAAATAGTGGCGTTTTGGGATAATTACACGGCAAGCCATTATGCTAGTAAAATTCTCACAATTACAACAGTTTTTCAATACATTCCTACTTTTGTACCACCATGTTGGTACATTTTCGGCATTTTCACTGGTTTTGGATATTTCTGCTGCGATTGTACCATTATACTGATAAAAAACTTACTTTTATGAATATAATGAGTATATTTGATACCATAGTACCCACTTAATGATACTTGTTTATGAAAAAAGAAGACTTAGGAAAACTCATTAAACAGAGAAGAAACGTATTGGGTTTAACCATTAGAGACTTAGCCGACCTTGCTGGCATGTCGAAGACCAGCATTTCGCAAATCGAAAGAGGAATAGGAAATCCGACATTTGAGGTATTGCAGAATATTTTTGAATATCTCAATTTGGAACTAAAAGTGGATGTAAAAAAACAACAATAATAGCTTATGAGAATAGGTAATAGCTTGGAAGTCATCTATAAAGGGAATATTAAGGCCGGCATACTTTGGGTTGATGATGATGGTTATCATTTTGAGTATGATGATGCATTTATAGGAGATGCTACCACGCGACCAATTTCGGTTAATCTGTCGAAGACGCAAAAAACGTATCATTCCAAAGAATTATTTCACTTTTTCAAATCCATACTTAGCGAAGGCGAGAATCGAGAACAAATTTGTAAAGCATTAGGTATTGACCCTAGTGATGATTGGAACCTATTGGCATTAACCTGTCAATATGATACCATTGGGGCGATAACCGTAAAAAACAGAGAACATGGCACAGTGTAATGGATGTCTTAAGGATAATATAAAAGGATTTTGTTCATCGTGTGAGACCATTTTATTTAACCGCTCTAAGGTAAGTCCTCAACTCAAATTCAATTGGGAAGATATTTCAAAAAGAATTGATGGCTATCCGATGGGATTTAGTATCTCAGGAGTTCAACGAAAAGGATTTATTGGAAAACCAAGGGGAATCGAGTTTGTACCAAAAATGGCTGTAGATGAAAAATCGCAGTTCATTATAAAACCAATGCTATCAAGGTTTAACTTGCCCGACCAATCGCCCGCAAACGAGCATGTAACCATGCAAATTGCAAAACAGCTTTTTAATATCAAAATAGCCGAATGTGCATTCATGAATTTTGCTAATGGAACACCGGCATACATCACGAAACGATTTGATTACGATGAAAATGGCAAAAAATTAAACCAGGAAGATTTCGTATCCGTTCTTCAAGCGGCTCATAAATATACATCAAAAACCTATCAAGATGTTGGGGAATGGCTTAGCCCATTAAATAGAGTTGATTTTCTCCGTATTCTGATATTCAATTTTCTTACGGGTAATGGAGATGTTCATTTAAAAAATATTTCACTGCTGGAAACCGCAGATGGTGATATGATGTTATCACCGTCGTATGATTTAATGAATACCAAGATTCATCTTGCAGATAATCTATTGGCGTTGAATTTGTTTAAAGAATTTGAACAAACCCGTTTGCCATTAGGAGAAAAATATAGCTATACCCGTGAGGATTTTGTTGAATTTGGAAATCGGCTGAAGATTCGAGAACCAATTATTGCGAAAATTATTGACTTGTTTGATAAAAAAGAAAGCCTAGTATTAGCTATGGTTGACAAGTCGTTTTTAACGGTTGATGCCAAAAATTTGTACAAAAAAAATGTGGTTGAAAATTATAAATTGTTTAGGCAAATTAAGCGAGTGCTAACCTAATTAAAAACACCATCACCTTTTATATGGCTTTTTGTTATCCACCCATTTTTACAGCCAAAAACAATGTTGCTAAAACCACAAACACAATTCCAATGGAAATAAAAAATCCAACAACATCTTGCCGGTTCCATTTGTAGATTTCAAACGAAGAGTTGGGGAATAGCAAAAAGTCCTTGGTGGTTTCCTGGTTTTTGATGGCGTTTTGAACATCTTGATGATCGACCTCGTTGCCAAACCCACGAACCCGGGTGCGCATCTTTATAAAAAATTCCAGGGTTTGCTTGTCGTTCTGCGGTTTGGTTAGCAACGAAACCACAATTAGCAGCAGAAATGGAAACAATAGGCGGATAATCATGCGGATGGTTTCGTTCAGGGCATAAGGTTGGTACTGCAACTGAAACCCCAGCTTTTGGATGATGATAAGTTCCGGGAAAAAATAGCCACGGGCGGTGGTTACCCCATTTTCATTTATTGATGGATCTTTCGACCAAAAAATGGATTTTTGTGGCAGGTTGAATGTTTTTGTGAATTTATCGCCCACTTTTAATGAATCGGGGCAGATGGAAACTGCTGTGGTGGAAATATTTTGGGTGTTCCAATTCCCGATTTCTTTATTCCGTTCCAAAACATCCATCTCGCGGGCAACATACACCCGTTCAACGGGTTCGGGCTGGGTTTTAAGAAGCAGTAATTCGTTGGTTCTCATGGCCGGGTTTAGGTAAGGCATTATCACCGGAAGGAGGTAAAAAAACACCATGGTGACTAAAATTGAAGTCCACGCTCCTTGTCGGTTTGCCCGTCGCCATTTTAGCCCCAACCAAAAGGCTGCTGCAAAAATGACGAAAAATTCCCAAATGAATTTCAATATTTCGAGGATGCTGTCGAACTGGGTGGCAACAATAGCACCGCCAACCAGAAACGATGCCCCCAAAATACGGCTTGCCCAAACATAATGTTGTTCGCTTTTTTCAGCCACCAGAGGTTTATACACATTGTGCAGCAGCAAACCTGAAACCGTTAACATAAGGGTACTTGCTGTTGACATTAAAGCGGCCATCATTGAGGTTATCATTACTCCAACCAATCCAATTTTTAACGATCCCAACAAATCGTGAGTGGCATAGCCCCAAACCAAATCGGAGTTTTGTACTTTGCCACTGTAAAGGAGAACGGCAGCTAAACCTAACACTCCCCAAAGAATGGTACAGAAGCGTTTCAGAAAACTGCCTGCCACAAACCCAAAGCGTGCTGAGTATTCATCTTTTGCCGCAGCATTGGTAACTAACTGGTTGGGTTGGGTTACCACGGTAATGCCGGCTACAACCGAAGCTACCAGGATAAAATACCAGGTGAAGTCAATTAGGGTAGGGGCTCCAAAAATTTCAAAAAATGATTCAGGCAGTTTATCGTGCAAAATATTTAAGGCCGATTCGTTTTCGCTGGTTCCATAAAGCAGTTTTATTTTCCACCAGGCAAATGGAATTAGGATAATTGACAAAACAATGATGAAAAAACCTTGCAGCATATCGGTATAAAAAGCAGCCTCTAACCCTCCCATGACCGAATACATTAAAACAATCAGGCATACAATCCACACCAGCCAATACTCATTGATGTACGAAAAAACACTTTCAGGTTTAAGCTGACGTAGTTCGGTAATCCTTTCTTTTTGTGGGTTATCGAGTTGGTTGTAATCCTCCGATTCCAACTGGATCAATTCCATGGCTAAATTATATTCAGCACTTTCTTGCAGGGTAAAATCTTTTTCAACTTTTGGGGTAATGGCCATAATGGTTTTATTCATGGCGGTGTAACCCACCGATAGCAGCCCCATCATTCCAATAGAACCGATGATGGCATAAATGGCGGCCATTTTTTTTGAACCATACCGCTCCTCGTAAAAGTCGCCCATGGTGGTGGTGCGCATCCGGCGTAGCCAAGGCGATGTTATCCAAAACAATGGAGTAGAAAAAACCATTAAAAGGGCACTCCAGATGCCGGCGGCGCCATTTTTAAACGTGGTGGTAGCTACCCCTACAGGGCCATCGGCGGATGTTGCCTGACCGAAGCTGGCAAAGGTTTGGATAAGCTTTCCAAATTTCCTGCCGCCCAATAAATAATCTTCCTGGCTTTTTATCCTGCGGCTGGACCAAACGCCAATTCCTATAATTACTAAAAAGTATGCAAAGATAACGGCTAAGTCAATGAAATTGAGACCATACATAATATTTCGGTTGTTAGTTTGTGATTATTTTAACGCGTTATTTTATTTCGATGCCAGAACAATTCTCAAAATGGGTAGCATCATATTCAGGAAATGCAGCAGTTCCTTGAAACCCGTCAATTCGAATGTTTTCGGAACCGGATGCTGCAATGGCATGTCCAAAATAACTTTCTTTTGCTTGGCCCCAGTTAACTGAACAATCTTTCAGGGTGATATTTTTGGCATCTTCGATATGAAAACCAGAAGTTAGGGTTTTCTTTAACCCAATAGTATCGGAGGGGCGCAAATCGTAGATACCTCCTTGATATTTGGTGGTTTTCTCAATTTCGAGATGCACCTGGTTGAACCTGATTTGGCTTATTTTCCCTTTTTCGCCACCCACAAATACCCCATTTTCGCTTTTTGCCTGAATGTTTGTAAACGTATTATTGCTTACCGGGCCAACGTTTCCAACAGTTTGTCCTTTGGCGAACCGCCAGTCGGCATCGCGGGCATTGCCGGGCTGGCGTTTGTATGCCGTAACATAAATAGGTTCGGCCTTTCCCCACCAAACATCGTCGAACAGCCGTCCCTCAATGATGATATTCTCGAACAGTATGTTTTCAACCACACCTTCGTCGCGGTTCTGGATGCCAATGGCGCGGTTGCTGCCCCGAATGATGCAATTAGTGAACACCACATTTCGGATGGCGTCCATATTCTCGCTCCCTAGTTTTATGGAACAGGAGGTTGATTTCAGGATGCAGTTGGTGACGGTAATGTTCTCGGTAGGGCCGTATTCTTCGTATTCGCGGCGGGTTTTAGGGCAGATGCAATCGTCGCCCGATTCGATGTAACAATCGCTGATGCGCACATTTTTGGAATGATCGGGGTCAATGCCATCGGAATTCCGTATTTTCAGGTTGTTCAAGAGCCGTATTCCATGAATTACTACATCGTTGCAGCCCACCAGATGAATGCACCAATACGCTGAATCTTTAAAAGTGACATCCTTTATAGTGAGATTTCGGAAGTTGATGGGCGTAAATAGGTGCGGGCGGCGGTCGAAGGTATCAAAGGGTTTTAAGGCAAATGCCGCTTTTTCCTCAGTGCCCATAAAAGCGGTTCCATTGCCATCAATGGTTCCTTGGCCGCTGATGGTAACGTTTACGGCATCTTTACCGCTTATCCAGATGCTGCCTTCGCCCTTATTTTCTTTGAAGGCACTTTGGGTGTAAACCGTTTCATTGGGGCTGGCCAGTACGGTGGCACTTGCCGACACGTGAAAATTGACATACGATTTCAAGTTGAAAGGCCCTGTTAGGAATACCTTTCCTGGGTTAACCAACACGGTTCCCCCGCCATTTTCGGAGCAAGTATCAATGGCTTTTTGGATGGATTTAGCATCATCGGTTTTTCCATCGCCAATGGCTCCAAAATCGGTTATGTTGTATATTTTCATGGGTTTGTTTTATAGTTCTCCAATAATTTTGGTTTGAATTTCAGGTTGCAAGGCACTCTTTCCGTCAATCACAAAAAACAGTTCGCTGCTGCGGACAGAACGGCGGAAATAGTCGGATTCTTTTAAATATAGTTTGTCGAAAAAATTCTGTTTGAACTGTAGCCACGATGCTTTGGTGTTGCGGTATTGCGTGTTGGGTCGGAGGTCGTTCATGGCATCGAGGGCCAAGGTTTTTTCAGCCTGCAATTGTGCCGCTAACGGATACGAGGCCAACGCCTCAAAGTACATTTGCTGGTTTCCGAAGTTGGGCGGTAAACTTGTTTGGCTACCCACTTTCCCATCGGGGTACATTTCGGTGAGGGGCAAATGGTTGGTGTAAAGCCAAAGCTCGCATTGGTTGTATGGCAATTCTTTCATTGTCTGAAGCAACGCTACGGTGGTAAATTTGTGATCGTTATGCCAGTCGTGGGCTGGGTAGGTTGTAACAATAATGGTGGGTTTTTCTTTCAACAACAGATACTTCAAATCGTTAACCAACGATCGCCACGTGGATTCAGGTTTTAGCGAATCGGGCAAATGGTGGCAATTGTTTGATCGGAACAAGTTGATATCGTCGGTTTTCAGGTATTTTGAAAAGCCATGAGCCAAGGTATCGCGATACATTTTTGCCAAAGAGGCATCGAAATACCCCAAATTGATGCATTTTTCGGGAGCCATGCCGCCTAGCATTGGCACGGTGATGCTGTTCCAAACCCGCAGTTGTCCTTTTTTTAGGTAATGGGCGGTGCTGTCGGAATAAAGTTCATTGTACCTCATGCTTCCTGCCTCGCCGGCGGTGATGGTGGCAATAAAGGTATTTTTGGGGTTCGATGCATACAGCCCATAAGCTGCAATCTCAGCATCGTCGGGGTGCGGAGAGAGGATTAGGATTTTTTCACGCTCGGGAGTTACATTTTTATAGGCAATCAGTTTTACAGATTTATTTTTGGGTTTGCATCCCGTAAAACTGAATTGAATTTCTTTAGCCTCATTTTGCAACAGTTGGCTTATATTGAGGTAGCGGATTCCTTGGGTACGGCATTCAAAATTCTGAAACAAGGTATCGGTTCCGTCCGTCATTTTTACTTCGGGTTCGCTGGCAAATCCTTTTAAATTGTACTGAATAGCCATCTCAATAAAAGCGGTTTGGTAACTTTCGGCTACTTGTGAAAGGTCAAGTCGGTTTTCGGATAAACAGAGTTCCACAATGCGGGCGTTTTCGGTATTGAACGTGTATTGATAATCTGATTGCGGGTTGTATGGGTAACTGAATGCCCGCATTTTCACCATTCGTGCTCCAAAAAACAGAAGCACCAAAACAAAAGCCAAGATAGTGGCAATTAATAATTGTGATTTGGCTTTTTTTGACCTATTCATTTCATTGGTTCATTTACAATTCGGTGATTTATTATTCAATGTCGTTTAGTTAAGGTTTTTCACCCTCCACCCTTCGGGCACCTCCCTCAAGGGAGGACTAGCATTGATGCTACGGAGGAAGTATCCCCCTTGGGGGGATTATAGGGGGGAATCGCTAACTAAACGACATTGCATTTTTATTTCTAATATTTAAATTATACATTAAAAATGTTATTTCAACGGAACGATTTTAAATGAATACCCGTATTTTTTATCAAGCATCCGATATTTATCAAGCGGGTAGGCTCCCCAACTGTTGTTGCCTCCTATGCCCATCTGTTTGTAATCGATATTTACATAAAGCTTGTTCCGTTTAACCACATTAATGGGATGTTGCTGTTTTTTGGTTAAGCCCGGGTCAAAATCTTCGTCAATGTTGTTTCGGGCACTGAAACAAAAGGGTGCGCCAACACCTTCCACCAGCAAACCAAACCCTTCGGCATTGGTGAATGATACCTTACGGACATCAGTACGGTATCCGTTTTCCTGTGGACGCGAATAATTGAAACCTAAGTCGGAAACTTTACTGTTGTAGTTGCCAATATAGGAAGCGGTGTTGCGGTCGTTGTAGTTTTCCCAAGGGCCGCGTCCGTAAAAAGCTACATTTTCCAATTCAACGGGGAGTTCCATTTTCATCCCAAAACGGGGCAATTCGGGAAGTTCGGCAGTTCCCAAATCTAAATTGGTGGCAACAATAACCGAAGCATCGTTCTGAATTGTGTAGGTAATGGAATAAGCAACATCGAGGTTCAAAAAACGGTAATTGGCCACAACCACCACACCTGTATCGTTTTGTTCGTCAACGGTAATTCCTTTGAGTACCATGTTGTTATCGGCAGCCCTCCAAATATTCAACCGGCTAGGCATGTTGTTCCCAAAATCGTTATCAATGGGAGCGCGCCAGAAGTTGGTACGCAAGTTATCGGTAATTAACCAGTTTCCTTTGTATGAATAGCGGTACAGTTTTCCCGATTTCAGGCTGATGGCGCCTTTTACTTCGCCACTTTCAAAATACAAATCGCGCTCGGTTTTTTGGATTTTCATGACCTGATCGTCGGTTTTTGCCACAAAGTAATTGTTTTTAGGAAAAGCAAACTGCTCGGAGGCTACTACATGGCCTTTTTCCAACAAACCGGTAGCTACCTTTTGGCGGGCTTCAACAACCAAAAAGAATTCACTTCCAGCTTTCTGATTTATAACGGGCAGTTTTAAAGCAACCTCCTTTTCAGATAATGGTTTTCCTTCTGCTGCAAAAGCGCTGGAATCCATTAGTGTTCCATTCTCGTAAAGTTTCCAAATAAAATCGTAAGCGTTTAAATTGGTAAACAGGTTGTAATTGTGGAACAGGAATTTGCCTTTCTCCACATCCGCCGCCTTGAACCAAATGGGCTGGTAAACCTTTTTAACTTCGTTCAATGCAGGGTGAATGGTGCGGTCGGCATTTATTAACCCGTTGTCGCAAAAATTCTCGTCGTGAGTCCAGCGATAGCCGCCCAAATCGCCTCCGTAAATCCAGTATTTTTTGCCTTCAAAATTGTGTGCTTCCAAACCTTGGTCAACCCAATCCCAAATAAAACCACCTTGAAGGATGGGGTATTTCATGATTATGTCCCAGTATTCCTGAAAATTGCCCGTGCTGTTTCCCATGGAGTGGGCGTATTCGCACATTATAAACGGTTTGTGGCTGTTGGTATCGGTTGCGTATTTTTCAATCCAGTTGGGCGATGGATACATAGGTACCATAATATCGGTAAATGCGTTCCCATAAGCACGTTCGCACTGGACCGGCCTTTTTGCTTTATCGTTTTGTTTCAGCCAGTTATAAGTGGCTTCGTAGTTGGTTCCAAAATCGCTTTCGTTGCCCAGCGACCAAATAATTACGCATGGATGGTTTTTGTCGCGTTCAAACATGCGGATGGTCCTATCTAAATGTTGCGCTCTCCAATCGTCGCGGAACGAGGGATGGTTTTCTTTTTTCATCCCGTCTAACCCATGAGCCTCAATATTGGCCTCGTCAACCACATAAATGCCGTATTGGTTGCACAGCTCGTAAACCTCGGGGCTTTGCGGATAATGGCTTGTGCGGATGGCATTTATGTTGTGCTGTTTCATCAGGGTAATGTCTTTCACCTTGGTGGCGTAATCCACGTAGTGGCCAAATTTTTCGTGATGTTCGTGGGTGTTGGTTCCTCGGATGATGATGGGTTTTCCGTTAATAAGGACTTGGTTATTTTTTATCTCCATTTTGCGGAAACCAGTGTTGCATTGTGCAGCTTCCAGGGTTTTCCCCGATGCATCTTTCAGTTCAATGGTAACGGTGTAAAGGTTCGGGAATTCTGCACTCCATTTTTCGGGATTGGAAACTTTTACCTCCAACGAAACCATTTGCATTTCCTTGGCATTGATAGCATTTACCGCCAATGATTTTGTGAAAACTTTCTTTTGCTGATTGCCGAACATTGTTATTGTTACCGAATGTTTATCGGTAATTTGTGAAGTAAAATTCCGCACTTTAACGTCCATTTTCAAAAGGCCTTGTTGATAATTGGCATCTAAATCGGCCACCACAAAAAAATCTTCAATAGAAACGGCGGGCCTCGAAATTAGGAACACATCGCGCTCAATTCCTGCCAAACGCCAAAAATCCTGATCTTCGAGGTATGATGCATCGCTCCATTTGAACACCTGAACGGCCAATAAATTTTCGCCCTTTTGCAAATACGGGGTAATGTTGAATTCGGCTGGGGTTTTTGATGCTTTGGAATAGCCCACCTTTTTTTCGTTTACATAGATGGTGGCGGCTCCGGCGATGGATCCAAAATGCAGGATAATTTCTTTAGTCGACAGATTTTCATTCACAGTAAAGACCTTTCGGTAGGTTCCAATGGGAAGATCTTCGTTATCGACATAAGGTGGATTTTCGGGAAATATATAACTTATATTCGTGTAAA
Organism: Salinivirgaceae bacterium; assembly: GCA_041664345.1. GTDB lineage: Bacteria > Bacteroidota > Bacteroidia > Bacteroidales > SZUA-534 > GWE2-40-63. Next base: position 70,463 of record JBAYKX010000012.1, on the reverse strand, counting down.
CAGGAACTCCAAATCCTTGCATTTCCCAGCTTCCGGGCACCTGAATGGTTTTCCAGTTCGAATCGTCCAACGTGGTTTTATAAAATTCCACCGTACGGTCGGCCACTTTTTCCACAAAGTTGAATTTCCAGATACCGTTCAACATCTGAATGTTTTTCGATTCATGAAAATTGTTGAACACGGTTAGTTCCTGAACCTGGCTGGCAGGGATAAAAAACGTGCGGGCGGGTTCTTTGCCTTCGTCCACAAGGGCTGGGTTCTCCCAAAAGTTGTTTTGCGAAAATGCTGTTTGGAACAGCAAGGTGGCAGAAAGTAAAATTATGTTATTCATTTTGTAAGATTTATGGTTATTCGACATTATTAGTGGAAAGTAAACATTTTTTATACCTTTTACCCCTCTGTCTATCGACATCTCCCCTGCAAGCAAGGGAGATCGGGTTGAATGAAACTTCGTGCAAAACGAATAGAGTCCGCAATTCTGCTTATTCAATGCTTCTTTCCCTTTCAAGGGAAAGTGGCGACAGCCGAAAGGGTAAAATATATCCAGAAGATTATTTTTCGTGCCAAAGGTCTTTTTCTGTGAGCACTTCTCTTTTCCCGCTTTTTAATTCTTCCATCTCAAAGCGCAACATGCTGCCGCCGCCACCTTGAAAGAAGCTTACTTCGACCGGATGAAACCCTTTGCTTAAATAAACCGTACCTTCGCGCTCAATGGCAGCATGGTTTCCATCGTTTACAATTAGGGTTTTGTTATCGATAACCAGTTTTGAGCCATCGTCGGAAGTCAAGAAAAAGGTGTACATGCCCGATTGTTCAATTTTTATAAACCCGTTGAATATCAATCCCACATTGCTTCCTTTGTTTCCAATAGGAAAATCTATTTTACCTGTTATGCCCTTCTCGGTTGGTTGCACATTCTTTAAATCGTTCACGCTGCTGAAAGCGCCGTCGAACAGTTGGTAATTGAGGCCCTGAACCGGTTTTTTCAATGGAACTGAATTATCGACAGTTTCTAATGTTCCATCCAATTCAATGGTTACTACCGAATGTGCGGGCATTTCAATTTCTAATTGGCCGTTGGTTACTTTGAAGGCCGAAAATGGTTGAAGACCTAGGGCGTTAGGGTTTTCAAAACTGTTGTAAGCATTGATGCTATTGGCGGTAACAATTTGGCCGCTCCCTTTTAACGACTTGTACCCTTTGAGGTTGCAGGTGAGTTTCTTTGTTTCGGTAGCATGTAGGTTACAAACCGAGATGTGCATTTTTCCTGATTTGTCGATAGAACCCGAAAGGCTCAACGAGGGAACCGAATCGCCACCGTAGCTATATTTGTCGCACGCTAATGTTGATGGAACCAAATACGCATCTTGATGCACTTTGTACATATCAAATACGTGGTAGGTTGGGGTTAACAGCATTTTGTCGCCTTTGGTAAGTATCATTGATTGCAATACATTTACCACCTGTGCAATGGCCGCCATTTTAACCCGGTCGGCATGGTTTTGGAATATATTCAGGTTTATGCCTGCTACCAACGCATCGCGGAGCGAATTTTGTTGAAAAAGAAAGCCGGGGTTGGTGCCGGGCTCTACCTGATACCAAGTTCCCCATTCATCAACTACCAAAGCAACACTTTTACCTGGATCGTATTTATCCATAATGGCAGAATGTTTTGATACAATCTCTTCCATCTGTGAGGTTTTTTTCATTACCTGGAACCATCCGTCTTCTTTAAAGTCGGTAGCCGACGAACTATTCATCCAAGTGTAGTAATGCAGCGAAAGTCCCCAAAAATTGGATCCTAATTCTTTCATCACTACATCGGTCCAGTTGTAATCGTCGCCATTGGGGCCAACAGCAATCTGATTCAACCGGTTGCTGCCGTAACTCCGTAAAAAGTTGGAATAATGCAGGGCTTGATCGGAATAGTATTGGGGTTTCATACGGCCACCGCATCCCCACGATTCATTTCCCACGCCCCAATATTTTACTCCCCACGATTTGTCGCGGCCGTTGGCTTTACGTAGCGAAGTCATGGGGCTTTCATTGTCGGAGTTTAGGTATTCAACCCATTGCGACATTTCCTGAACGGTGCCGCTGCCAAGGTTTCCGCTTATGTAAGGTTCGCATCCAATTTGGCTGCAAAGTTCCATAAATTCGTGTGTCCCAAAGCTGTTGTCTTCGGTAACGCCTCCCCAGTTGGTGTTTATCATTTTCGGACGGTCCGCTTTCGGTCCAATGCCATCCATCCAGTGGTATTCATCGGCAAAGCAACCGCCCGGCCAGCGCATCGATGGAACCTGTATTTTTTTGAGGGCTTCCATTACATCGGTGCGGATGCCATTTTTGTTAGGGATGGGGGAGTTTTCGCCCACCCACATACCGTCGTAAATGCAGTTTCCGAGGTGTTCTGAAAACTGGCTGTAGATTAACCGGTTTATTTTTTGGTCAATCTTGGTGGCATCAATTGTAGCCATGTTTGCTGTTTGTGCCGTAACTGTTCCCATTGATACAAAGAGGGCTGCGGCTGGAATTAAAAATAGTCTTTTCATTCGTAAATAATTTTTAGTTCATTGAATATCAATTGTTTCGTACGAATGGAACACCCCATGCAAATTTTCATCCGTTTTTGTGCAGTTACCTGCATGGAGGTTTCATCTTTTATAAGTTTAAGCTATCAATTAAAGCATTTTTTGTTTAATTCACTTCCCATTTTGAGTAAAATTTGTGTACCTTTTGTAATATCGGAATGTTTGAACCAAACCGTTTTTAAAGGTTTATCGTTTAAAGTTGCCGATTGTATAAAGGGAGCATCGCTGTTATTCCCTTCGCAAGTTATTGTAAATGTTGGCGCTTGGTAAAATTCCGGTTGCAAATGAATGGTGACTTTATTGAACAACGGGCTACCCAATTCGTAGAGCGGATCTTCCTCGCAACCTCCGCTCATCTGGAAAAAGCCCATTTTCATGAGTACCGCCAGTGAACCCATCAACCCCTGATCTTCGTCGCCTTGGTAACCGCAGTATGGCGATAAGCCCGAAAAAACACTGTCAACCACGGTGCGGCTCCAATATTGAGTGAGCCACGGTGCCCCAGCGTGGTTAAAAATAAACGCCGCATGGCTGTTGGGCTGGTTCGAGTAATTTATCCACGTGCGGCGGTCGTTTACATATTTCAGTCCGGTAATTGCTTCCTTTTCGGGATGCTCGTTGCAGAAGCGGAATTCCCGAGTTAGTTCAAACTCGCGGTTCAACCGCGCGATAACAGAATCGGTACTACCTAGCAACTCAAAAAGAGAGGGCAGGTTATGAGGCACAAACCACGTGAACTGGGCCCCGTTTCCTTCAATAAACCCGTTGTCGTAAAGCATTGGGTCGAAGGGGGTTTTCCAGTTGCCGTTTTTATCTTTCGGCACCATAAATCCCAATTCGGGATTGAACAGGTTCTTGAAATTTTCGGACCTTTGCATGAACGTTTTGTAATCGTCCACTTTACCCAGCGACTTGGCCAGTTGTGCCAAACACCAATCCTGATAAGAATTTTCGAGCGTAATGGCGGCTCCATCTTGGTGGCTGCCGTAAATGGTGTAGGAAAGCGGGTAAGGAACATATCCTTTTTGCATGTACCATTCCAAACCGCCGCCATTTGTGGTGTTGTGTTCGTAGCCAACTTTGCTCATCAGGCCGCCGGGCAGGTGATTTTTCTTCAATCCTTGGTAAGCTAGGTTTATATCGAACCCACGGATTCCTTTTTGCCACGCACTCACAAAGAATGGCGTACTTGAGGCTCCATTCATCACAAACGTGTAGTTTCCTCCCGAAGGGCCGCGCGGAATGAGCCCGCCGTTTTTATAATATTCCAGAAAAGAGTTGCAAAATTCTTGGGCAACTTCTGGATATACCAACTGCCATAAAGTGTTCAGCGTCCATTGGGCGCCCCAAAAGGCATCGGAGTTGTACATGTTGAATTTTGGTTTGCCTTGTTCATTGAGCGGGAGCTGGCGGATTATTTTTTCAGGCCCGGTCATATCGGCGTATTTGCCATCGGCATCGCTTACAATGCGGCGGCCGATAATGGCATGATACAAGTCGGTGTAAAAGCGCCGTTGCTGTTGGTCGGTTCCGCCTTCAATTTCGATTCGCGAAAGCATGTCGTTCCATTGGTTGTCAGCCACTTGGACTACCTGATTGAAATCCCAATCGGGCATTTCAGTTTCCATATTTTTAGCAGACCCCGCTTCATCGGTAAACGAAACGGCAACTTTCATCAATAATGGTTCGTTCAAATTTTCGTTGAATTCAACCAAAATGTTACCGTTTTCGCCTTTCCATTCGGTTGAAGGGAAAATACTGTCAGCCGTTGAAAGGTAAATTAATTTTATGGGTTGGCTGAAACGGGCACAAAAATAGACTGTTGTAGGTTTGGGTCGTCGCATGGTTGGGCTGTTCACCATGAATCCGGTAATTTCATTTTCAGTGGTTTGTTTAAAACCGCCTTCAATGAATTCCGATGGGCCTAATTGCTTCGAAAGCTGGAACACGATGCCGTTTTTTTGGTTTTTTGGAAACGAATAGCGATGAACTCCCACGCGATTGGTGGCAGTTAGTTCAGCTTTTATTTGGTAGCGTTCAAGCAAAACCGAATGATAGCCCGGCTTTACGGTTTCGTTTTGATGCGAAAAATTTGAAGACCAGTCGGCAAATATAGAATCCCTGTTTTCATTGGTAAAGGTAACAGGCATTACAGCCACCCCCGAAAGCTGCCATTCATGGATGTGGCTGAAATCGCGGATGGTATCAACGTTGTATCGGTAGCCACTTTTCCATTCGCCATCAATTTTGGTGTCGGGGAAAAGGCTTACCATGCCAAAAGGACGACATGCCGATGAAAAATAAAACCACCGCGACCACGCCGAACCCATTTGCGGATAAACCAGATCAACCGGCCGTGGTGTTTCATTTTTGTTACAGCTAAAAAGCATAACAAAAGTGGCTATATAAATTAAGCCTTTCATTGGCTTGTTTATTACTTCCATGTATAAATGCCTTTTAAACTCGGGTAAGGTAATAGTATGTTTTTAGATGAAAAACCCGTTACATTTTTAAGAATAAGGTTTGGCATTACGCTGTCGTTCAACAAGGTAAGACCATCTATTTGTAAACTGTCAACCTGGTTGAAAGCCATTGCCGGACGGTAATCGTTCCCTTTTTTTGAGATTTTTACGTTCTCCAACTTCAACCCGTTTACATGCCGTACATAAAAGCCCCAAACAGGCAATTCTCCAAACATGGAAAATTCAGGATAACCCGCTTCGTTTTCAGTCACTTCGTCCAGTTTTTTCCAATCGGTAAAGGCTGTTTCCTTGTTGCCACCTCCTTGGTAAACCAGTTCAATGTTTTCGAGGGTTACGTTTTCAACCTTATGCTCTGGAAGCCCCGTGATGGACGAAGGAAATACGTTGTGCGGGTATTTCTGCCGTGGACCTTCAAGCGGATAGCCAATGTCGGGTTTTCCTGCCGGGATTTCGGCGTATAGATTTCCAATGTAAACATTTTTAAGAGAACCCACTTCGCCCTCTTTGTTCCGGTGTCCCAATCGAATAAGAATGGCATTGCCCGTGTTTTTTGCGGTGATGTTGCGCACATCAATGTTTTCAAGCACTCCACCATCAACACATTCAATGGCCACGGCCGATCGGTAGGTATCGTAAATTGTTAAATTACGAACGGTAATGTTTTTGAATCCTCCGTGAGAACCTGTGCCAAGTTTGAAGCCGCTGGCACTGCTGCGGATGGTACAATTTTCCACCGTTACATTTTCGCAAATGCCTTTTATTGGACCTTCCGACTTGAGGCAGATGCCATCGTCGGCACAATCAATGACGCAACCCGAAATGCGGACACCGTTGCAGTTTACCACATCAATCCCGTCGTTGTTCCAATACACGCTGCTTTCCACGGTAAGGCTATCAACTTTTATTTGCGAGGAGTTGCGAAAAGTGAGCACCCATGAAGCACTGTTTTTTAAGGTAACTCCCGAAACCGAAAGATTTCTACATTCCGAAAAAGCGACCAATTCAGGGCGCGAATGTTCACGGGGGTGTTTGGTGTTGTACTGATCATCGTTTAAGCGACCCGAGCGCAACTGTTTGTATAAATTTTTTACCACTTCGGCGCCTTGTCCGTCAATAATTCCCTGTCCGGTAATGGAAATGTGGTGCTGATGATCCGCCGATATGAGCGCAAACGCCGTATCTTGCCCGTAATGCAACCGGTTGGTACTACCCAATAACCGGGCTCCTTTTTCGAGGTGCAATTCCACGCCGTTTTTAAGAAATAGGGCACCAGTTAAAAATTGCCCTGATGGGATGATTACTGTTCCGCCGCCGTTTGCCGATGCTTGGTCGATGGCTTTTTGGATGATGGCGGTATTCAGTGTTTCGGCATCGCCAATGGCGCCCAGTTTTTCAATGTTGAAGTTTGATGAGTTGCATGATGTAATAAAAAAATCAATTAAAACACACAGAACCAGACTAATGAATCCATATCTTGTTGCTCTTTCGAATGTTTTTATTCGGATGTATTTCATGTGTTTATTGTTTATTTATCACCAATTTACAGGGTTTATTACTTGCCGGAAGTTCAATTTCCAGTAATCCCGGGTACCTGCTTTGGGCAATTATTTTTTTACCATCCACTAAAACTTCGTAAGTAAAATTTGGATTCAGGCAAGCCACCATGCTGCGTTTGTGGGCATGGGTAGCTTCATCAAACGAAAGGCTGGCTTGGTAGGCCGAATGGTCGCTGTTGAACGATTGGCTCTCAATCCAAATCTCGAAACCGGTGGTAACGGTGCCCGGTTTGTAGTAAGCGGCATACCAGTTGAGTACCGGAGCCGACAATGCTCCAAACTGGTGCCAGCCTGCACCACGGGCAGTTTTTGCAAACCAGTGTTCGTAGGTAAAGTAGGTTTCGTCGGTTTCGCTTTTCCATACATTCAATGCCCGGTCAGCAATTTTCCAGGCCAAATCGGTCCGCCCCATATCGAACATGGTTTTCCACATAAACCATTGGTGCGGCATCCATACAGCACCGTTCCAATACCCGTCAATTCGGTAATAGGGAGCCTGCTTGTCCACTACGCAAATTCCGGCTTTGCTCCACATGTGTTCTTCGGAAAATATTTTATCGAGCAATATTTCTTCCTGTTCGGGGGTGCAGATACCTGAAAAAATGGGATAGGCACCATCTAAACCCATGTTGTAATTGGCGCCACTATTTGGATCCGTGTAAAAAGTTTTGGGGTTTCCGAGCGAATTGTGGACCATGTAACTGAAATAACCGCTTTTTGCATCCCAAGCTACTGTTTGTAAGGCTTTGGTAAAGGTTTTAATGTCGTTATCGTACGTTTTTACATCGGCTTCGTGGCCCGATTCTATAGCCGCTTTCCGTAATATTTTGGCAACTCGGATTATATGTGCCGTGGTAATTACCGGCGAAACGGTGGCTTCCAAATGGTTGTCGCGCACGGCTTTTTGCGGAGGGTAATCGTCCCAGCCACCGGAATTGTAAAAGTAATCCCACGTTTTTAACAGGTCCGATTTGAATGGGTTGGTGGTAGAACTGCCCGAACGACCCGCCATAAATTCGTAATATTGTTTCAGCCTCGGATAAAAATAGGTAAGCAATTCCTTCGACTGCGTTTTGTTCCAGAGATCGTAAAAAGCGTACATTTGCACGGGAACTGGCGAACCGTGATGGATGAATGCCGACTGGCTTCCCACGGGTGTGGTATAGGTGTTCAGGAACTGAATGGATTTATCGATATCAATTTCAGACAATCCTAAAGCAATAAAACCTGCATCCCAAGTATATAGGCTGTTCCACCATTTTCCTGGGGTAAAGTGGCGGATAAATTCTCCTTGCGTGTATATGGGATACACAATGTTGTATTGCAATGCGGCCCTCATCATGTTCTGGCTGAACTGGAAGGGTTTTCCCTGCTCCAAATCGCCCTCAAAGATGTTTTCAGCTTTTTCCCCTTTTGAAACAAAGCTCTCCGGGTTTTTACTGAATTGGGCTAGTTGGTTTTCCACCTGCGGTTTGGTTCCCGTACAAACAATGCTGTAAACGGTTCGGCTGCTCATGGGTTCCAACTCAACAGGGCGCATAAACACATTAATGTAATGACCTTTTTCATCACCCGGGAAAACCAGATAGTTGTGCTCGTGCACGTATTTTTTAAAAATCACATCCAGCTCTTCATCCACAATTTCGCGCACAAACGATGATGGATAATCCCATGCCATTCCGTAATAAACAGCTACATCGGGATATTTTAGCAACAGGGTTCCTGCTTGTAGGTTTTTAACAAATTCTGGAATAAATTTCTTCGCAATGGGCACTATTTCAATGGATTTAGAATTACTTGTCGAGCCCATAAAAAAGCCATCGAGTTCAATTTCGCACCCTCCTGCGGCAGTTAGTTTTAGCTCCGCTTCATTTTTATCGCATTTATAAGGGACTTGTATCAGTTCAAAGTTGCCGGTTCCTTTCAATTGAAGGGTTTCATTCACCAATCCGGAAAAAACCAAAGCGTTGGAGTTGTTCTCTTTCATGCGGTACCGTAAAGTAAGAATCCCTTCTTTTTCATTGTTCTGGAGCGGAACGGTGTATGTGACCCAGTCGCCTTTATCGGTTCCAAAGCCTTTGCCAATGCCGTTTCCATTTAAAAAATCGGCATTGCGGGTTTCGCCACGAAACCAACCATCGTAAACCAGATTGTCCGACGGGCGGGGTTTGGCAAATTGAAGATGGGTGTATGAGACGGCATTGATGAACGTAACTTGGTTGCTATGCTTGGCTTGAAAATTGGCATAAGGTTCCGGATAGTTGATAAATCCGGCCAGATTCAATTGCAGTTCCTGGGGCAACATAGTTTGGTTTACGCATTCCATGCTTACCAATACCGTTGAAGTATCTAAAGTTGAATAGGTAACATCAACATAAACTTTGTCTTTCCACTCCAGTTCGTACCGGTAGGTAACTTTCGACAATTCTTTGTTAATGTCCCACGGATAATAACCCGATTCGAAAAGCACGTTGGGCACCATCACCCGGTTGCGGTAATATCCCGGCAAGGCTGTAACATCGAAGCGCATGCCTGTTGAAATTTCGGGAATATGCGAAATGCCGGCATATTTTTTAGAATAGGGTCCCCAATTGGGAAGCGCAATTACATCGTGGGTGTCATTTAAGCTATCGAAATAACTTTTGTTGCGAATCACTGATTGTGCATTCCCAACAAAGGTTGCAAAGACTAAAACCAAGGTTAAAAAAGAATGATGTATCTTCATCTTTAAAAATTTTTGGGGTTTATCTCTCATAATAGCCGTAAACAAAACTACTCGACTACAACATAAAGAACATTACCAATCTCCACTTGTGATAATTCATATCCGTTTGCTTTCAGAATTTCAAAATTTCCTGAAATTTTACTGCCCTGAATGATTGCTACCGTATCTTTTGCCACCGGTACAATATCGCTATTAAAATGGACAAGCAATGTGCTATTCGCTAATTTCACCTGTCCTTCAACCCTAATTTGAGTAATATTCCCGGAATTAATGTTCACCTGAAGGGTACCGCCATTTTGCATAAAATTACCTTTTACTGTTAGGGATTGGTTCACTTCGATCTGACCTTCTTTCTCGATAAGCACATCGCCCTTTCCCAATGCTGTTTCTGAATTTGTGGCCAAAATTCCCCCTTGTATCGTAGTTCCTCCGCTATATTTGTTATTTCCGGTAAGTATCAGTTTTCCTGTGCCTCTTTTAGTCAAATAACCTTCACCATCGATACCATTTCCCCAGGTGTCCGATGCATTAAACCTGCCCAGCGATGCATCCATATTCACATTTACTGAACCAATAAACGATCCATAGCCATCGGAAGCGGCAAGTAAATCAATTCGTCCCCAACCGTTGGTTTTGTCGAGTATTTTATAGCCCGAAGGAATTTCGGTTGTATATAAAACGGCCCGCCTTTGATTGTCGCTTAAATAGGGAAACCGGGATTTTAATATTGCCTCAGCACCTTTGGGGACAATGGGTTCCTGATGGGCTTTTGTAGTGTCTTGGGTAAATCCGTAGGTCAGCCATTCGCGATATTGTTTCTTTATCAGTGCTTTATTGTCGTAAAAATTGTTGTTGAAAACATGCACATTCACATATTCTCCATTTGTATATCCTTTGGGGTTTTCAATTTCCCGATGGGCATAATCGTACAAACTTATGTTTTGGCTATCGGCTTTGGCACCAAAGAAATGGTACATGGTTTCCACTGCTTTTTCGGCATTTTTCAAAACTAAATCCTCATTTAAAGCCGAGCATGCCAGCGTAAGGGCCATTATTTTTCCTCCAATAACATCAACAGGCGAGTGCATTCCGGCAACAATACGGTTTTCGCCCAGCAACGCTCCTCGGTAAACCATTTCCGGAAAACGTTCGGGAAAGGCATAGGCATAAGCTAATGCTGAAAGAAAAGCGGCATTGGTATGTCCGCTTGGATAAGCGTTGTCCACTCTTTTGTTGTCGGTGGTATTGGTATAAAGATCGTTGGACGAGGGGTTGTTGTCGTCGTAAATAAAGTCGTGGGCCCTTCTGGAACATACCAAGCCGGGAATTATTTTTACACTGCTTTCGTAGTTGTCAAATATTTTAAATGTTTCTTTGCCTTCGTTATCAACGCAACGATAGGTTGGTTTTTGGGTAACAGGATTGTAGGTTGTTCCTAAAAAATTAACAGCTCCTGTATCGTTCATACGCCATGGCCTTGGTGTTGAATACAGGTATTTTACCCAATTTGAGCTTGAGTTTCCGTTTCTAAAATCACGGTTAAGCCTAACAACTGGCCCCAATGGACTGTTTTCGTCGCCCGCAAATTTTGGATGGTCGTTATAATTGCATTGATAATGAACATCTTCTAAAACCTGGGCGCTTTCAATATAGGGTAAATCAACATAAGCTCCCGAATATTTTACATATTCCTCGGTTAGCGGGCCAAAACCATCAATTACACTGTAATACTTCGCCCTGTTTTCATCCAAATAAGCATGAATTGCCTCTTCATCAGTTCTGTTTCGGGTTACTTTTAACACATATTGAATATTCTCACGCCAAATAACTGAATCAATAATTGGATTTCCTTCTTCGTAGTCAGTGCTTCCAGGCCCATTTTGTGTTGAAGCAATTTGATAGGCATCGGTTGTTCCTTTCCAAATATCATTTATACCGCGAAGCAGATAAACAAGTGGATTATGGTTAATACTGTTTGCCTTTTCCGGATTGCTATTGTTTGAAATATGATCCACTGCGGGTAGTGGATAGGATACTTGCGGCAATTCGACAATAAATTCGTTTTCATCAATTTGTGATTTTTCCTTAGCCGATGGGGTATTACAACCCGCTATGCCAAGCGAAACTATAAAAAAATAAATGCCAAAAAGTTTAATAATATGTTTCATCTGTTTATTTTTATTTTTTAGATAAAGGTCACATAGTTAACCCCAGCCGGCCCCTCCCGAGTACTCGTGATAGGGGGAATTACTCATTCCATATTATTTTTTAACGGTGACTGCGAAAAGTAATCCTGTAAAGAAAGAAATTATCATTGTTGCATTTTTTTATGGTCGATAATTGTGATTTTGTCGAATATACGGTTTGATTTTTTGAAATTCTATTGTATTTCCTTAAATCCGAAGATAAAAAGATAACCTACTGATAGTCACGGTGTGACTCTTTAATTAAAATAACCTAGACAGATTTAATAAGTGCCTTTTAATCAATAAGTCACACCGTGACTTGCTGATAAAACTTTGAAAAAGAAAAGAGATGCAAATTTTGCATCTCTTTTCAATGAGAAAATTTACCTACTACTAAAACTACTTTTTAGTTATCTTTTGAACATACATTGAATCAGCGCATTTAACTTTTACGAAATAAATACCTGAATTCAAATTTAATGTCTCAATAACCAATGAATTTTCATTTATGTTGTTTTGCATCCAAACGGTTTGTCCCGTGATGTCAATAATTGTAACTGCTTCCATTGTTTCTTTGCTTTCAACTTTAAGGTAGTTGTCGCAAGGATTTGGGTAGATTTTGGCTACAATTTTGGCATCTTTAATTGAGTTGATCAAGTTGTTGGTTACGCTAACTGGACCAAAAGCTTCTACAACACCTCCGGTGGTTCCAACTAAGGCTCCCGGTGTATATGTAATGGTCAATGCAGAAGACTCATTTACAATTTTCGATTCCAAAGTCAACTCAATGGTTTTAGCATCGGTGCTGTTTAGGCTAACCGCAGTAACAGGACTGGTTACATCGCCTTCTTTAAAGGTAAAGCTGGCGGCTTCTGCTGTAGGATTGGCCAATTCAAAATCGAAAACCAATGATATAACTGTACCAGCTTCGTTTGAGGCTCCCGATACAAATGCAGGAACTTTCGCTACGGCAATAACTGTATCAATAGTGAATTTGGCACGGATGTCGAAGTTGGCTACTAAACTACTTTGTACTTTACAAACATACACTCCTGTATCGGTAGGTAATACCGATGAAATGGCATAAACAGTATCGCCCGAAATTGGAGTTGCCTCATCGTTATAGAACCAAGCGTAAGCCTCGCCATTAGGTACATATAATTCAAATGTCACTTCGTCGCCTTCAGTCAGACTGAAGTTTTGGGCCTCCTGTGCATACTGATAGTCGTCGCTAAAGGTATAATTAGTTGCAGAGTCGTGGTATTGTTTTACATCGGCAAAAGCGAAGAAGTTACCAGTTAATTGAACTTTGGCGGCTGTGTTTTTAATATTTACAAAAGCCAATGGACCTTCTAATTTATTGCTTTGCAGATACAAACGTTCCAATTGGGTAGCATTTGCAACTGTTGCTGGAACGGCACCGGTAAAGTTGCTTTCGTGCAGGTACGCTTTTTTAAGAGCGGGTAAGTTAAATACTTCTGCAGGAATGGTTCCTCCCAAATAAGTCTGTTGGAAGTTGATTTCGCTCAGATTTACCATGCTTTCGATTCCCGCAGGGATACCACCGGTAATTTTGGTGAATTTAATCTGTAGCTTTTTCAGATTGGTCAGGTTCCATATTTCAACAGGAATTGAACCGCTTACCGGCGCAATGGTTACAGGATTTTCAAGACCCATTATTTTTAGTGAGGTTAATGCGGTAAGCATACCAATTGATGGGGAAAGTGTGCCACCCATGTTCATGCCTTCAGTAGAAAGCTCGGTAACTCTACCACCAGAAACAACTACACCAGCCCATGTGCTTACTTCTCCTGTGAGCCAGTTGGTAGCATTGATCCAATTTGCTCCATCGCCTGCGTTATAAATATCAACTAAGGCCAATGAGTCGCGTTGGAGATCTGTATAATTCAACGACAGTTCGTAAACGGAACGGATGTCGAAATTAGCCACCAACGACGATTGAGCCTTGCAAATGTATGTTCCTTCATCATCGAAACCGAAATCGGAAATAACCAAGGTATCTTCAGTTGAGATTGGGGTGGTTGCTTCGTCTTTAAACCAGGCATAAGCCTCGCCACCTGTAGTTGTTCCGGTTAACGAATATTCTGAACCTTCAGCAAGAACGGCTACTACATTTTCTTTGGCATATTGGTAATCATCACTAAAGGTGTAATTTGCTAATGAGTCATGATATTGTTTTACATCTGCAAAAGTGAAGAAGTTACCGGTTAACTGAACTTTTGCTGCTGTGTTCTTAATATTTACAAAAGTTAAAGGACCTTCCAGTTTATTGCTTTGCAGATACAAACGCTCCAATTGGGTAGCATCGGCAACGGTTGCAGGCACAGCACCGGTAAAGTTGCTTTCGTGCAAATATGCCTTGGTAAGTGCAGGCAAATTAAATACTTCGGCAGGAATGGTTCCACCCAGGTAGGTTTGCTGAAAGTTTATTTCATACATCGAGGTCATGTTTTCTAAACCTGCCGATGGCATTTGGCCGGTCATTCCGGTATATTTGATTTGTAACCTGCCAATTTTGGTGCAATTCCATAATTCGGCAGGAACGGGGCCGGTAAGGTTTGGAGCATCCTGGATTTCGAAGCGGGTAAGTTCAGTTAACTCACCAATGGCTGGAGAAAGAGTGCCTCCCATGTTGGCTTGGTTAATGGTAAGCTCAGTAACCCTACCATTGGCAAATGTTACATATTGCCAGGTATCAATTGAACCCGTTAACCAGTTTGTGGCCGAGGTCCAGTTGGCCCCATCGCCGGCATTGTAAATAGCTACCAAAGCTAACGAGTCGCGTTGGCGATCGGTAACATTCAATGTGATTTTGTAGATAGAACGGATATCGAAATGAGCAACCAGCGATGATTGTGCCTTACAAGTGTAAGTGCCTTCTGCATCTAAGGCAGTAGCCGAAACCTGATATGTAGGATCGGTTGACAAAACGGTACTTAAACCTTCTTTAAACCACGCATAAGCCTCGGCCCCGGTAACTGTTCCATCGAGGGTGTATTCTGTATTCAATGGGGCATCAATAGTTGTTATTTCTTTGGCTAACTGATAATCGTCGGAAAGGGAGTAATTAGCCGCCGAGTCGTGATATTGTTTTACATCGGCATAAGTAAAAAAGTTTCCTGCAATTTGAACCTTTGCCGAAGCATTTTTAATATTTACAAATGTTAAAGGACCTACCAATTTATTGCTTTGCAGATACAAACGGGTAAGTTGGGTGGCATTGGCTACTGTTGTTGGAACAGAACCTGTAAAATTGCTTTCGTGTAGATATGCTTTTGACAGTGCCGGTAAATTGAAAACTTCCGCAGGAATGGTTCCACCCAAGTAGGTTTGTTGGAAATTGATTTCACCCAAGGCGGTCATGTTTGCTAAACCTGCCGATGGCATTTGACCGGTCATTCCGGTGAATTTGATTTGCAACCTTGTAATTTTGGTACAGTTCCATAATTCGGCAGGAACTGGCCCGGTAAGGTTTGGGGCATCCTGGATTTCGAAACGGGTAAGTTCTGTTAACTGGCCAATAGCTGGAGAAAGGGTACCCCCCATGTTGGCTTGGTTAATAGTTAGTTGAGTAACTCTGTCACCGGTTACGGTAACATATTGCCAGGTATTTACCGGCCCGGTAAGCCAATTGGTGGCACTGGTCCAGTTAGGGCCATCGCCGGCATTGTAAATAGCCACTAAGGCCAGGGAATCCGTTGCCTGAACCTGAGCTTTCAACCCTGAAAACCCGGGTAAAAGGCAAATTGCAAGTAGTAGTAAAATGGTTTTTTTCATACAAGTAATTATTAATTAAACATTTGAACAATTATTCTTTAATAAATCGGCTTTGGAATTTGCTTCCGGAACCATCGGTTATCTGTAAAAAGTATATTCCGGGTTTCAGCGATGTTACTTCCACCGGTGAGGCAGCATTTTGGATAGCAAAAACTTTCTGTCCAAAAATTGTATAGAGTGTTACTTCTTTGATAGCTTCATTATTAGGCAACCGTATCCAGAGGTAGCCATTGGCCACTGGGTTTGGATAAATGCTTATTTTTTCTGCGGTTTGGGAATTTCCGGGAATGCCGGTTAATTGTCCAAAAGTACAGAATATGGTATCGGTAGCAACAACGGTATGCGACCGTTTTGCTGGGGTGCTATTTTCCCAAGTGTTGCCGTTCCTGAAATTGAATGTTACGGTTTCACCAGGCAAATATCCTTTTGCTGTAGCTATGTAGCTGGAATCAGGATGATTTTGGTCTGTTGCTTTCATTAACATACCAGTACCCCAATCATCGTTAATTCCCATCATATAGGGTTCAATAGCTTGCACTGCATTGGCAGCCAAGTATTCTTTCATGTCCAGGATCATTGTTACCGAATTGGTCCGGTAATTATATACGGTATCGCCAGTTACCGAACCTTGGGCGTAAGAAACGATCAGGTTGAGGTTTGCAGTACCGCTTATCAATGAATCGCTGTTGTTTTGCACCGGCGTAATGGTATAGGTAATGACCCCGGTAATTGGATCAGTGCTTGCAACCGTATCGTAGGTAATGGTTACTGTGCGGTTATACACTTCCCAATCGTAACTGCCATCGTTCAACAGTAAATTTATGGTCCACGTGTGATCGCCTGACACTTCATCGCCATTGGTGCCATCATCGAAAAGCGGGAAGGGTAGGTTCATCATATCGCCTTTAACAACCACTTGGCCAATCATACTGGTACCATCAACTACTTTTAAGTTCATTGAAACCTTGTTTTCGCTCACAATATTTTCCACCACAAAATCAGAGAATGATTGGAGAGCCGCTCCGTACAAAGCTGTTAAATTGCCTTTTTGGTAGGTTACCGAAATAATGTCGGTACTGTTAAAAGCCCCATCGAGGTTGATGGCAATTTTTTTGGAGATGTTCGTGTTGATATCTCCATTTATTAGGGTTATCCCGGTAACATTAACCTCTGTGTTGGCCGTAACTGTAAAATTACTGGCATTAAATGTGGCGGGATCTATAAATTGGTCAAACTCCAGAATTATACTTTCCCCGTTAGCATTGGTAATGGCTGATAAAATAGTTGGGGTTTCACGGGCGATATTTGTTACCGCCTTTGCTGTGAATGAATCTAACGCACCGCCATTAACATCAACCACGGTACCTTTGGTATATGAAAGGGTTACCACATCATCTTTCAAAATTGATGCTTCTAATTCGAGATTGATGGTATTATTCAACCGACCGGTACGGCTTATTCCAGTAACAGTAACCGGGTTGCCATTTTTGCTTACTGAAAATTCAGAGGTTTGAGCTAATACTGGGATAGCCATCGGTTTGCTGATGGTGAGTGAAATTGTGTTACCGCTATAAGAGGAAACGACCTTTTTAACCACCGGAACCGAAGGAACAAATGTAACATGAATGGGTTTGGTAAAAGTATTCACATAGTCGGCGTTGCCATCGTTTAATCGGATATACTCGTTAGCCACAACCACGGTATAATTGCCTGTATCGCTGGCAGTAACATTGTTATCGGTATAAGTGGTACCCGTCATGTAGGTATTAAAACCCTTTTTATACCAAGTACAGGTTCCCTGTGTTCCGGCATCGTTGCATGTTAGTGTTATACTACCGCCTGATGCAACCACAATTTCAGATGCCCGGCCTACATCATGCTGATCGCAGGCTTCATACGAATAACCTTTATCAACCATATATGCTACCGTAGGCTCCAGGGTGGTCCATGAAATTTGGTTTCGGTAAACCCATAACGAAGCCCAGGGATCGGTAATAAAATCAATTACGGGTATGCTGTCGAAATAATTATCGCGGAAATTGGGATATTTTAAGTTAGTACAATTGCGTAAAGCACTGCTTAGGATTCCAGAAAAAAAGGCTCCTTCAAAATCAAAAGCCAGAATGGTTGGTTGATATAATTCGTCGGGTAACTCGGTGTTTTTCAAACCAACGTTTCCATTTACTTTAAACCATTCTAAGGCTGTTAACAAACCCACTTCCTTTGGAACATAACCCGCCAGTTTATTCTCTCCGGCCGAACGCCTACTTAGTGTGGGATGCAAATGGATTACCCGCCAGGCTGAATCGGTAGTGTTACCAATTTGCCGCTTGGCAAGGGTTACTCCAAACCAGTTTTTTACAGGTCCTTCGAGCCATTTACCCAAACCGGCATTGGGATAATCAACCGTATAGTAGGTAAGCACATCGTCGGACAGATAGGCCGTTGAAAAATCAGCAGCCGAATTGGAAGTCCAGTTGGGGCCGTCAGTGGCATTGTAGAAAGCTATCAAGGCCAGGGAATCTTGCTCGGCACAACGGGTATAACCTGAATAATCTTGCGGTTTTGCTGTTGTTAGCAAGGCAAGTATCAGGTAAAACAGTATAATCCCTTTTTTCATGGTTTTTTATTTTTGAGTTACTACATCCATTTCAATCATATAGCTTACACCATCATAGTATTCCACATTGGTGGGATGAATGGCGTTAATGC
Source organism: Salinivirgaceae bacterium (assembly GCA_041664345.1). GTDB lineage: Bacteria > Bacteroidota > Bacteroidia > Bacteroidales > SZUA-534 > GWE2-40-63. The sequence continues at coordinate 52,412 of JBAYKX010000012.1, read as the reverse complement.
GGATCAACCCAAAGTGATATGGGTTGGTAGAAGCCAAGTCGGTCCGGTAACCTAGAATATCACCAACTTTTAAACTGTCAATGCTTGTACTTCCTTTTTTAACTTCATTTTCTTCGGTAATAATCGACAAGGTGGCATTGGTAAGGTTATCAAAATCGGATGAACTAACATCGGGAGTCAATTTAAATAAGGTCTTGTTTTTTATTGCCATTGAGCTGTAGAATATTCCGCTGTAGGGAGCTACAAGCATACCAATGCCATTGTCAACTATAAACACCATGTCTAAGGCTTCCTGAACGGCTTTATTTATCTCACTTACTTCTTCGTACTCTTGAAGATTGTGATAGACCATTCCATCCGAAGTTGAAAATCCATCGGCTAACGACTGTGATTTGCAAAACAAAACAAGACTGTCGTACGATACGATTGATGGTACGGTGTATAATTCATGAGTCGTCTCTTTTTTGCCCAATTCATCAATCATGATAAAATTGATGGTTGCATCTAAAGTATCTTGCGACACCACATAATAGTACCGAATGTTAAATGCTTTGGTGTTTGGTTGGATGGTTCCATACACATGATCGATGAGTGGATCCGTTTCACCTCCTGGGATAACATACCCTGTTCCTGTTCCGCCGGAAACGGAGTTATTTACTACCATTGATTTAATGTTGGCATCCGATGTTGCTTGTAACGCATAAATGATGGTGTCGCCCACCGCTCCTCGGTCGGCAGTTAAAAGGGTTACTGTAAATTGAGCCGTTGATTCCCCGTAATCAATGCGGTATCCTTCATCCACATTATCGCATGAGGCCATTCCCAAAAGGAAAGCCAAAGACAGGATTATATAAAAATTCCTCATTTTCATAGATATAAGAGTTTAATTGTCGTTGTTTTTCCACCAAAACATGGTGTTCCAGTTTTGGGTGTATCAGTTATTGAAATTGGTTCCAAAGTCAGCATCGGTTGACCGTGCCGGATAATCGGCCTTGTAATTTGGTTCCTGAAATACAGGCATTTGCAGCCAGTTTTGACCTTTGGGTTGCATAAGCCACATGAGCGCTAGGTTCCGGGTAGCCTGATCCACAACGGGTATATCAAAGGCATTGGCGTTGGCATTATCAACATTGGTTTTATTGGTTGATGTTTCTGAATTTGGGTAGGCTGACCTTGATGGCCATTTTGTAGCACTTCCAGTAGAATTATATGCCATAGAACCTGATGAAGCTCTCAATTCTGGCAGCATGGTTCTGCGATGATCAAAATAAGGTTCAAACATCAGCAAAAAATCGGCAATCCATTTTTGTTCGGCAATTAGGGTAAGCTTGTCGCGGCCTCCGGTATATAATACATCGGGTTGGCTCACATAATCGGTTACCGAATTGAGGGCACTACTGCCAAAAGCACGGCTATATTTATCGCTGGTAAAAGTGGCTTTGTATTGATCAAAGGAGGCTTCAATAGCGCTTTCGTAATAGTGTCTGGCGGTTTGCCCGGTAATCATTCCTGTTTCGGTAGCTTCGGCCAAAAAGAATAACATTTCGGAATAGGTGGCTAATGCTAATGGCACTGTGGCACAAGCCAAAGTGGCAGTCCCTTTATCATCTTCCGTCCTGAAATAGTCACCCAATTTTGATGCGTAATTGGCGCCATCATTCCAAGCCGAGGCATAAGCGTTGTCGGTAGTGATGCCATAAATATGGCCGGCATATTTATCAACCCCTTCGTTGGAAGGAAGCACGTTTTTTGTTGCATCGGTATGAACCAAAGCCGCTGGTCTGGCATAAATAGGCAAGCGGGGATCTTTCAGGCTCACCAATCGCTCAATAAACACATTGCTGAATGGGGCTTCATCAATTTTGGATGAAGATAACTTGTAGTATTGAGATTGGTATTGAACCCCATCGAAATGGAACATGGCGTTGTCGACATTCGATTCCATAACTGGGTAAACCTCGGGGTTCAGTAAAATTTCGTTCAGCAGAGCTACTGCAGAGTCGGGTGCAGCATCAGCCATATACATGGCATACCGGATTAGCAAAGTATTGGCAAATTTTTTCCATTTGCTTACATCGCCATAAAAAATTAAATCCGTATTTGCGTCAATCATCGCGGTTGGGTCTAGGTTTTTGCTGGCTGTCCGCAGTTTAGATATAAGGGTGAAATAAATATCCTTCTGTTTATCGTAAACAGGTGTCAACGGGGCATCATCCATAATGGATTCGGTATATGGAATGTCTCCATACAACAGGGTAAGGCCAAAAAAATCATAACATTCCCAAATAGTAGCAATAGCCTGATATTCTTTATCATCGTTAGCAACGGCGGCATTCCGCATACTTCTAATGTAACGAACGGCTTTATATCCCTGTACCCAAGGGCCACCATCGTTGGAGTCGTCAAAAGCATGCCATGCCTGGTGCCGGTTACCCTGGCTCAAACTAATAGTTTTTCCGTGGTATTCGCATACTGCCGATCCTACGTTCCAATAAATGTAATCCCAACCATGCACCACATTGTAAAGCATATCCTGCATAAACTCACTGGGTTCAAAGTCATAAGTGCTGGTCGATTCCCCACCGGTTGATGGGCTATTGGGGTTAATATTGATGTCCTTTTCCCAGGTATCGCAGCCCGATACAAGCATAAATCCAAGGAAAATATATAATGAGCGATTGAATATAATTTTTTTCTTCATAACAACAAGTTTAGAATTTACAACTTAATGAAAAACCATAGCTCCTTACCGAGGGCATGTTGGAATTGGCATATCCGGGCACTTTTGTGGTACCGCCAAAGTCGTTTTTTTCGGAGGCTTCACCATAAGTTTCAGGATCGACGTGTTTTACTTTGGACCAAACGGCCAGGTTACGCCCAACGAGTGCTATGGTAACCGCTTTCACAAAGGATACTTTGATCCAATCTTTGGGCATTTCAAAAGCCAACCGCATCTCACGCAGTTTTAAATAAGTATCGTCAACCAAAACATTTTCCGGAGTTGCTTCTTCCATTTGGGTTGCCCAATATTCCTGTCCCGATTGCCCACCTATTTTTCCAGCTTTTTCCAAATCTTCGAGGGTAAGTTTCCGATAGGTACCGTTCTCTTCAACCATTCCATCGGGAACTATGCCTTCACGGTTGTTTAGCAATGTGGCTTCCGATAAACCGTACATATTTAGTTTGCGTTCAATTTCATTGAAAATCAACCCCCCATAGCGCAAATCGAAAAGGAAAGAAAGACTCAGCGATTTGTAAGTAATGGTATTGTTGAGGGAGGCCATCCAATCGGGGTTGTAATTGCCCAATTGGGTATTTTCCGTTAAGCGGGTATCGCCCGAAAGGCTGTACAACCGTTCCCCATTGGGAGCCCGTACATAAGCTCTTCCATAGAATGTCCCTCTGCGTTGACCAACTCTATCTTCAATTGCCAAAAAGCTGTTTACCTGTTGCGTTTTGTTAATTTCAGGCATTGAATCAATCAATTCATCGAGGTAAGTCCGGTCCAACGACCAATTTATTTGCATTTCCCAAATCAAATCCTTATTCTTGATGGGAACCAGGTTCAATGTGGCTTCTATCCCTTTACTGGTAATTTGCCCTGCATTAGTCGTAAATTTGTCTTGCCCTCCGCCGGTAATAGTTTTGTCTGTTGTCAGAATCTGATTTTTGGTTACCGTATTATATACGGTAACATCTAAACCCAACCTGTTCTGAAAAAGGCGGATATCAGTTCCGAATTCAAGGCCTGTTGATATTTCCGGTAATAAATAAGGATTAACATTAATATTTGAAGGCTCTAAATGGGTTAAGCCATTACTATAAGTTTCAAAGGAAAACTTATGTTCTGCTGTGTAATAAGGGCCGGGAATGCTATTACCAACCTGGGCAAGGCTTCCCCGAACTTTCCAAAACGAAATAAGCTCAGGAAGTTGTAAAAGCTCATGAACCAATGCCGAAAGAACCACTGAAGGATAGAAAAAATGGTTGTTGTCGGGATGAAGGGTCGATGCCCAATCTTCGCGTCCAGTAATATCGAGGAAAATTTTACCTTTGTAATCGAGGTTTAAGAAACTGTACAAACTGTTGGTTTCCTGTATCGAGATTTCATCCAATACTGACAGATATCCATCGCGGTTATTTAGGTTGTAAATATCCAAATAGGTAAGTTCATAGGTTGAACCTTCAATTTTTTTGAATTCCTTCCTGAAATGGTTTCCTCCAAAAGAGATTTTTAAGGTAAAATCATCAAATAATTTCTTATCGTATGTTGCCAAAAATTCCGCGCTGTTATCCCAGAAATTATTCATTCCATTCTTGTAATACCCTTTCAAATCGCGTTTTTCATATTTTGCAAAGGTGCTGTATGCGTGCTGGTCGTAATACTCGTTGTTGGTATAATTGGTACCATATTTACCCATTATGCTAAAACTCTCAGTTAGTTTTAAATTAGCACTTACGTTTAAAATCAGCCTATTATCAATATAGGAGTAGGGGTTTTCATACAATTCAAAGTAAGGGTTGTTCCCGCTGCGCCGGTAATTCATCTGTTGGTATCCTTCCATTCCGGGCACCCAATAATCTTTTAATGCACTAATGTCGATGCTCCGTGGGTAAAACCTAACATCCACCTGCTTGTTGTTATCGCATTCGGTGCGGTTGTAATTAATATTTGAGGTAATGGTGAGGTATTTGTTTACCACAAAATTGGAATTCAGTCCCAGATTGTTTTTCACTAGTCCGTTGTTCGGCATAATCCCTTTTTGATTGGTATTGGTATAGGAAAACCGGTAGTTTCCCTTTTCGGAAGAGTTGGCAACAGAGAAGTTATTCACAAAAGTATGACCCGTTTGGTAGAAATCTTTCACATTATCATTAAAAGCATTCCAAGGTAAGTTTCCTGTAAACTGGGGCCTCGATTGTCCATCGAAAGCAGGTCCCCAGTTTAAGTGGGTATCGTCGAAAGCACCATTTCCGTTTCCATCGTAGTATCTATAATCGCCACTTTCACCCATTCCGTATTTGTTTTGATATTTGGGCAGCACCAATGGGGTTTGAAAAGTATTGTTTGAATTGAATTCAACCTGCATTCCCCCAATATTTTTTCCGCTTTTTGAGGTAATCATAACTACACCGGCACCGGCTTTTGATCCATAAAGGGCAGCAGCAGCAGCCCCTTTAAGTACCGAAATGCTTTCAATATCGTCAGGAGCCACATCATTGGCATCTCCCGGAATGCCATTAATAATGAATAGGGGATCGGTATTTCCGGCTAACGACGATTCACCCCGTATAACGATGCGGGAACCTCCGCCACCAATGGCTCCATCGGCCTGTATAATGTTAACCCCCGCCACTTTACCCGATAGGGCATTTACCACATCGAGCTCTTTTACCCGGGATACCTCTTCACCTTTCACTTTTTGTACCGAATAGCCGAGCGCTTTCTCGTCACGCTTTATTCCAAGTGCCGTAATAACCACTTCATCCAACGATTCAAGGGAGGGTAACAACTGCATATTTATGATGGCTCTTCCGTTTATTTGTGTTTCCTCTGGATTAAAACCCATATACGAGAACAAAAGGGTACAGGTATCATTGGGCACTTCGAGTGTATAGTCGCCGTTTATATCAGAAATAGTTCCCTGCGAGGTTCCCTTTATTATAATATTAACGCCGGGTATCCCAAGCGGGTCATCGGGCGAAGTAACTTTACCGGTTATTTTTTGTTGCGAAAACAAATAAACCGGACTCAACAGGAGCATTAATATAAGTAATGGTATTCGTCGTTGCATAAGTAATCTTTTTAAATTATTTAATTACTATCACCCAAATTGAGCGATTTGCTGTCGTAATTCTGCTCATTTTTCAGGTTAAAAATCAGTTGTTTTTTTCGGCATTGCATTAACTAAAACTTAATAAATTGTTAGTTCTGGTATCCTGATAATGCACATTATATCAGTTAGCTAAAATTAATGAAAACGTTGTTGTTGTGTTTTGATTTTTTAACCACTTGTAATGGTATTTTAGCCATTTTGCCTTTTTTATCATTCGTTAATGTAAAATTATCGTTAACACATTTTTTGTGCTTAGCGGATTTTTTTGGTTATTCGGAAAAATATGTGGAAACGGCTTTTAATAATTTAAAATGTATCCTCCCCAACCCTCCTTTGGTTAAAGGAGGGAGCAGATTTGTGTTTAATTGGAATAGAAGTCTTTCAAGGTTACTCGACACTACTCCTCCCTTATTAAAGGGAGGTTGGGAGGGATAAGTTTTTGTTAAACAAAATATTTTTTGGTTATTCGACATTATTCTTAACGATTATTCGGAGGGTTTACCGCTTTTCCCCATTCCGATGCTGCCGGTGCCATTTCTAAAATAAGTGTGCCTCCTGCTACAATCTGTTCATGGTTTATCCATGCCTGATCAAAATTCTGGTTATTTAGTTTGGCCGATTTGATAAAACAATTTTTGTCCGTAAGGTTTTTGGCCTCAATGGTAAACGACCGATTGTTTTCCAAGTGAATTACCGTTTTCTTGAAGTAAGGCGTGGTAATTAAATAGTAGGGAAAACCGGCGTTGGGGTAAAATCCCATCAAATGAAAAGCCAACCGCGACGACATGGCTCCTGAATCGTCGTTGCCCGGAATGCCAGATGAGGTTGCGTTGTAATTCTTGTCAACAATTTCGTGCACCCTTTTAGTACTTAAGTCGGGGCGGCCTATCCAATGATAAAGTAACGGGGTAAGAAACGAAGGTTCATTGGCTACATTATAATAGTTGGCATCAAAAAAAGTATCCAACCGTTTACGGAAAGCTTCGGTACCACCCGATTTGGCAATAAGCGTTGGTACATCGTGAGGTACAAACAGGGAATATTCCCAGGAATTTCCTTCGTAAAAAAATCCGCACCACCAGCACACGCAAATTGGCCACTCCTGGGCTACCGGGGAATAAACCACGTAGCTCTTTCGTCCGTTGCTCATATCGCAGGCAACGCTGTCAATCCATTTGCCGGCGGCATCTTTGGGCATAATAAAACCCCGCGAACCATTGTGTTCCATGTCGCGCCACAGGTTTTGCCAATTGTTTGATTGGTTAATAAACCGGTGGTATTCGCCCAAACGGCCCAACCCTTTGGCTACCTGCGCCAAACAATAATCGTTAAACGCGTATTCCAGGGTGCGGTTTCCGGCACGCACAAAATTGTCGGAAACGTATCCCAGCGAATTGTAATCGGTTAAACCGCCGCGGCCTTCAGCTTCTTCGTTTCCACCCGGAGGAACGGTGGCGTCTTTGAGCATAGCCCGCAAACCGGCATGATAATTAACACCCGTTAATCCTTTTATATACGCATCGGCAATAAGCACCTCGCCATTGGAACCACCTTGCGTGCGTCCGTTGGAATTGCCGCTCCGGGCATCGGGCATGTACCCATCGTATTTATAAATGTCAATCAAGGCATTTACAATTTCAGTTTGTTTTGCCGGTGCAATCAGTGTTATCAAAGGGTGTGAGGTCCGATAGGTATCCCAAATAGCATAAAATTCGTCGTAATACGGTTGGCCCGATGCCCATAACGGATTTTCACCCGTGCGGTCAACCGGCATAAGCATGGTGTGGTACAACGCTGTGTAAAACATGGTTTTTTGCGCTTGGGTGGCCGAGGCATCCAGTTCAATCCGACTGATTAGGTTTTCCCATTGGGCTTCGTTTTCGGCCCGTACTTGTTCAAAATCCCAATGGGGGATTTCGTTATTAATGTTTTCGCGTGCTTTAAGCGAGCTGATAAAGGAGATTCCGATTTTTACGGCAATGGTATCAGCCGATGTTGGGCTGAAGTAAACATAAGCTCCAGTTTTGTTGCCATCGTCGGGTTGGTAGCTTGCCTGTGGAGCAATTTCGTTGTTTTTCCAAGTTCCGAAATTTGAAAATGGTTGACTGAAAACGGCGTAAAAATAAACGGTATAAGCTTTTCCGTTGTTCCATCCGCCTCTGATTCGGGTATAGCCGCGGATGGAGTTTTCAGAAACCCCTTCAATTTCGGAACCAACAAATTGCTGGGCTTCGCGGGCATCGGGTATGGATTCTTCACCTAAAAAACTTCCAACATCGAGTTTAATTCCCTTTTTGGCATTTTTTGGATAAACGTACCGATGAAAAGCCACCTTTGGAGCAGTGGTTATCTCCACTTTGATGTTCCATTTTTTTAATGTGGTGGAATAGTAGCCTGCTTTAGCCAATTCATTTTCGCGAAGCGATTCCTGAGCCACCTTTGTAAACGGGCCGCAAAAAGGCATTAAGGAAACGTTTCCGTATTTTGGGCCGCCGCCGGTACCGCTCACATGAACCTGGCTAAAACCATAAATGGCTTTGTTCAGGCTGGGCGAATATCCACTATTGGACGACACATCGCAATCGGGACCGGGTTTTGCCATTCCAAACGGGCAGGAAGTACCTACAAAAACATTTCCTTCGCCACTGGAACCAATAAAAGGATCGATAAACGTGTGGTAGGGCTGTGCCACCATCAAGCTTACACTGGAAAAGAGAACCAGGACCAGAAAGAATTTTTTGTTTTTCACCTAGTGTTTGTTTAAAAATCAGGATTTATATATTTCGTCCAATTTTACGGGCCGTTTTTCAATATGCGATTTTTTTGCGGCCATGGCTATGGCTACTGACTTTAAACCGTCATCACCCGATACAATGGAGTCAACCTTTTTGTTCAGCGAATCGCAAAAAGCAATAATTTCATTGGCATACGATTGAGTGTATCTGTCCATAAAAAAGTTTAGGGGCAACGAACCTGAAATTCCGTGGCTTGAATAGTATTTGTGGTTTTCAGGGAAATTGTTGTCAACATTCACCATTCCTTTGGTTCCAAAAACCTCTAACCGTTGATCGTAACCATATACGGCCTTCCGGCTGTTATCAATTACTCCTAGTGCTCCGTTTGCAAAAGTGAGGGTAATAATGGCGGTATCTACGTCGCCGGCTTTCCCAATTTCCGGGTCAACCAATACAGCGGCTTTGGTATAAACTTCCAACACTTCGCTGCCTATAATATACCGGGCCATGTCAAAATCGTGAATGGTCATGTCCAAAAACATTCCACCGGAAACAGCACTGTATTCTGCGGGTGGTGGTGCCGGGTCTCTTGAGGTAATTTTTAGTAGATGCGTTTCACCTATTTTACCTTCCACAACCATTTGTTTCACTTTCTGGAAATTTGGGTCGAACCGGCGGTTGAACCCAACCATGAATTTTACCCCTGCCTTTTTTACGGCCTCAAGTGCCGATTGAATCACGGGGATAGACAAATCAATCGGTTTTTCGCAGAAAATGTGCTTGCCTGCCTGGGCAGCTTCAATAATGTATTTGGCATGGGTATCGGTAGGCGAGCAAATAATAATAGCTTCCACCTTTGGATTGTGGATTACTTTTTTGTAATCGGTGGTCCATTCGGCAATACCGTATTTTTCGGCTAATTGCTGAGCACTTTTAATATCGGTATCGGCAATTACCAATACCTCGGCAGCAGGAACTCCTTGTGCCAGGGCGGCAACATGAACTTTACCGATTCTTCCTGCTCCTATAACTCCAATTTTTATTTTTTTCATTGTCTTTATTTTTAGTTAAGTAATGATTTGTTTCTGGTAACTGATTTCTTCCCGATAGCTATCGGGACTGGTTGCTGGTAACGGACTTCTGACTTCGGTCTCCCATCTTCCTATTTCCAATTGCTTTATCTATTTTGCGATGCATGTAGCGTTACCATTCCATTGAAACATGGTTGGATGCACCGCTTTGGTCGTTTTCCTATTAACCCGGGGCGTTGCCCCGGGTTTTGTTCTTACGCCCCTTTGGGGCTTTTCCAACTTCGGTATTCCTGCTACTAATTTTCAACTTCTAATCTCTAATCTCATGTCTATAGTCCTAATGATTTAATATAATCTCTGTTGCGTTGGGCACAAACTTTTGGGTTGCCCATTCCGGGAAGCACATCTTGCTCAACCACTATCCAGCCATTGTATTTTTGCTGATGCAATTCCTGAACAATGGCTTTAAAATCGACAGCACCTTTGCCAAGCTCACAAAAAACCCCATCGCGCACCGATTGGAAGTAATCCAGTTCTTTTTTTCGCGAATTTATGGCAATGGTCGGGTCGCAATCTTTAAAGTGGACATGCCAAATACGCTGATTGTATTTTTTCAGTGCCTCCAAAGGGTTTCCTCCACCAAAATAGTAATGCCCCATATCGAGTACCAACCCTAAAAGTTTTGGGTCGGTTAGGTTGAGCAACATATCAATTTCGTCGGGAGTCTCTACGTAACCGGCGCAATGGTGATGAAACACGGTACGCAACCCGGTTTGTTTTTTTACCTCGGCAGCTACTTGGTTGGCGCCTTCGGCAAAAACGTTCCATTCCTCATGGGTTAATTTCATGGCTTGAGTTACCCGTCCGGCATTTTTGGTGCGGGCAGGCATGCTGCCGTTTTCGTCGGCTAACACAATAAAGGCATCTTTAAACCCGGCATCAGCCATAAGTTTTGCCGTTTTTACTGCCAATTCTACCCCGGCTTGGTGTTTCGATTTGTCTTTTAAAAACACCGGAACAAAAGCCCCTAAAAGTTGGAAATTGCGCTTTTGAAGTTCTTTTTTTAACTCATTTGGGTTGGTAGGCATAAAGCCCCAGTCGCCAAGTTCAGTCCCTTCGTATCCGGTTTCCTTCATCTCGTTCAAAACCTGTTCAAATCCGGCGGCCTCACCCTGGAGGTCAAATTCCAGTATGCCCCACGAGCATGGGGCATTTGCTATTTTTATCATATCATAAAAAGGTTAAAATTTTCGACTCCATTCATCGTGCCAACGCTCAATAACCACTTTGGTTTGAGTGTAGAACTCCACCGCATGTCGCGATTGCCCGTGCAAATCGCCAAAGAAACTTTCTTTCCAGCCACTGAAAGGGAAAAAGGCCATGGGTGCTGCAATGCCAATATTTACGCCAATATTTCCGGCAATGGCCTCGTGGCGGAATTTGCGGGCGGCTGAACCGCTTTGGGTAAAGATGCACGCGGCATTTCCATACCGGCCTCTATTGACAATGCCAATGGCTTCATCGAGGTTGTCGGCGTGCATGATGCTCAACACCGGGCCAAATATTTCGGTGGAAAAGGTTTCGCTTTCGGGCTTAATGTCGCTTAAAATGGTTGGTTTAATGAAATGACCTTTTTCAAGCCCTTCAACTTGTGCATTTCGTCCATCCAACAAAAGGCTACAGCCTTCATCAACACCTTTTTGGATAAACGATTCAATACGGGTTTTGCTTTCGGAGGTAATTACCGGGCCCATTTCTGTTGTTTTGCTCAAACCGTTTCCGGTAGTTTTCAATTTGGCGGCTTCCACCATTTTTGAAACAAAAGCCTCTTTGGCACTCCCTACCGTAATTACAATGGAAGCAGCCAAACACCGTTGTCCGGCACAACCGAATGCGCTGTCGGCAACAATTTTAACCGCCGTTTCCATATTGGCATCTGGCATAATTATAATGGGGTTTTTGGCCCCGCCTTGCGCCTGAACCCTTTTGCCATGAGCGGTTCCGTATTGATACACATGTTTGGCTACCGCCGTGGAACCCACAAAACTAATGGCATCGATATACGGATGTTCCAATATGGCATCCACGGTTTCTTTGCCTCCATGAACCATGTTGAGCACCCCTTTGGGCAGGTTCAGGGCTTCGAAAAACTCGAATATTTTCGCCATGGTTTTGGGTACTTTTTCCGAAGGTTTCACAATGTAGGTGTTGCCGCTGGCCAAAGCATAGGGCATAAACCAAAATGCAATCATTACCGGAAAATTGAAAGGGGTAATGCAGGCGCCCAGTCCAAGGGGTTGCCTTATCATGTATTCATCAATACCTACGGCAATATCTTCTGAAAATTCGCTTTGCATCAATACCGGAATGCCACAGGCAACCTCAATGTTTTCAACGGCCCGCACAATTTCAGCTTTCGATTCGGCAAAGGTTTTTCCGCTCTCGTGGGTACAAAGGGTTGCAATTTCATCGGCGTTGGCCTCAAGTACCTGTTTCATTTTGAAAAGGTATTGGATGCGTTGTGTAGCGGGAGTATTCCGCCATGCGGGAAAGGCTTGTTTCGCTTTTTCAGAGGCAAAGTTCACATCTTCGCGACAGCCGGCAGGTACTTTGTACATAATTTGCCCCGTGGCCGGATTTTCTACCCCAAAGTTAGCTGTACTCTTGCTTTCAACCCAATTTCCATCAATATAATTCTTTAATAGTTCCATTTCTTTTGTTGTTTAAATCTTTACCAATAATATTTTTGCCCTTTTTTATGTTCAACGTACTGTTTGTAGGCCTCGTTTACCGATTCTTCCTGCGAAACTTCCGCTATGGCAACTTCCCACCAAGCATATCCGGGAATGCCTTTGGTTAGTTCGGTTTCAACCACTACCACGGTGGTGCGTTCATTATTCTTAACTTGTACCAATGCCTTTTTCAACGAGGGCAAGTCCTTTGCTTCAATAACTTCGGCACCCAGGCTTCTAGCATTTTCAGCAAGGTTTACAGGCAATATTTCACCCGTTAATTGCCCGGTAGCTGTATCGCGATAGCGGTATTTGGTTCCAAACCGTTGTGAACCAATTGTCTGCGAAAGGTTTCCGATGCTCCCGAACCCATTGTTGTTGATTAACACAATGTTATATTTTACTCCTTCCTGAATGGCCGTAATAATGTCGCTGTTCATCATTAGGTAGTTGCCATCGCCCACCATTACCCAAATTTCGCGTTCGGGGTTGGCCAGTTTGGCACCAATTCCGGCAGCGCATTCATAGCCCATGGTTGAATAGCCATATTCCAAATGGAACGATTTGGGATGTGTTGCCCTCCACAATTTATGTAAATCGCCCGGAAGGCTACCGGCAGCGCACAACACAACATCGTTCGGGTTGGCAATTTCATTTACCGCACCAATAATCTCAGCTTGCGAAATAGAGTCAGATTGATGACTGGTATACACGCTGGTCACATACTCATCCCACGATTGGTTCAAGGTTTCAATATGCTGTTGGTAATCTTTTGAAGTGGTGTATCCGTTCAGTAATTCGGAAAGCTCGTCAATACAGGTTTTTGCATCGCCGGTAAGCGATATTCCGTGTTGTTTGTAAGCATAGAACTCCGAAATGTTTATGTTTATAAAACGCACATTGGGATTTTGGAATGCTGTTTTTGAAGCGGTGGTAAAATCGCTGTAGCGAGTGCCAATCCCAATTACCACATCGGCTTTGGCTGTAATTTCGTTGGCACCGGGGGTTCCGGTAGCACCCACAGCACCAAGGTTTAGCCGGTGATGGTACGTCAGCACGCCTTTTCCGGCAAATGTTTCCGTTACCGGGATTCCAGTTTTTTCAGCAAACGCTTTCAATGAATCGGTGGCTTGACTGTAAATAACACCGCCACCACTCACAATAACTGGGTGTTGTGCTTTTTTAATCAAGGCTGCAGCTTCTTTTAAGGCCGATAAATCTGGCCTTGGGCGGGCAATGCGCCACACTCTCTTGTTGAACATAGCCTCCGGAAAGTTATAAGCTTCGGCTTGAACATCTTGTGGCAAGCATAAAGTTACCGCACCGGTTTCCGATGGCGAAGTCAATACCCGCATCACTTCTGGCAATGCCATAATCAACTGTTCAGGGCGGTTAATGCGGTCCCAGTATTTCGATACCGGTTTAAAGCAATCATTTACTGAAATATCTTGCGTTTGCGATGATTCCAATTGCTGCAATACCGGGGCAACCTGACGGGTGGAAAAAATATCGCCGGGAATGAGCAGCACAGGCAGCCGGTTTATGGTAGCACAGGCAGCTCCAGTTACCATGTTGGTTGCACCGGGGCCAATGGAAGAGGTACAAACAAAAGTTCCCATGCGGTCTTTCATCTTGGCATAAGCAATGGCAATATGCACCGATGCTTGCTCGTTGCGGGTCATAATGTACTTAAAATCGGGGTTTTGGCTCAATGCCTGACCAATTCCTGCTATATTTCCATGTCCAAATATGCCCAAACAACCGGCAAAAAACCGATGTTCAACGCCATCGCTTTCCACATATTGGTTTTTAAGATAGCTGATAACCGCTTGAGCCACGGTAATTTTAATTGTTTTTTCCATACAATTCCGGTTATTAAAATCCTCCTTTACTTTCAATAAAAGCCAAAACTTCTTGCAGCGTGGGGTTAAAATTGGAACAACCCGGATTGGTAACTAAAATTGCCCCACAGGCATTGCCCATGCGGCAGCATTTGTACCAAACCCAACCATTGAGGTAACCATACATAAAACCACTGGCAAAGGCATCGCCGGCGCCAAGCACATTCAAAACTTCAACCGGAAAACCCGGGACATCAATCACGCTGCCGTCCTTTAAAAATACCGACGAACCTTTGGCTCCGCGTTTTACAATCAACGCCTCCACCCCAAGTTCCATAATACCACTAATGGCTTCGTTCACGTTTCCACGGATTTCAGGCGCCGAAATTTGTTGATTTGTAATCTTAATCTGGTTTGGGTCTTTGAGCATGGTAGCCAGTATCTCCTCTTCGGTACCCAGGGCCAGCGTGCTGTATTTTAGGTACGCGCGAGCGGTAACCCCAAACGAACGGGCATCGTGCCATTGGTCGGCCCTGAAATCCAAATCAATTAAAATGGGGATCTTGTTTTGAACGGCAACTTCGGCAGCATAAAAAGCAGCCGAGCGGGTAGGCTCCACATTCAATGCCGTGGCCGAAATCTCGAAAAGTCGAGTGGAGGCAATGTCGGCATGAATTACATCGTCGATGTTAACTTTTGAATCGGCACAGTTGTCGCGGTAATAAACCAGTGGAAAATTATCGGGAGGTTCAATCCCCAGCACCACTGCACTGGTGCGACTACCCGGTTTCCGTGGAATTAGGTTTGTTTCTACCCCTTCGTTATTTAAAAAATTGAGCAGAAAATTGGCAATCTGGTCATCGCCAACGGCTGTTAAAAGGGCCGATTTTAACCCCAACCGGCGGGTTCCAACAGCCATATTCAGTGGCGATCCTCCAACATAAGCATTGAATGATTTTATATCAACAAAAGGGGCACCAATATTTGCGGAGTATAAATCAATGGAAGATCTTCCATAGGTGATTACATCGTATTTTTTTTCCATTTTAAATTGCACTAGTTCGTTATATTTTCATAAAAAATAATAATCTGTTGTATGTAAAAAGTATTGACAAACAGATTATGTGATGATTTCCAATAAGATATATTTTGTCTCACATCTCATGTCTCATATCTTGTGTCTAAAAATCTACCAATCTATTGCGATTGCAGATAAGCCCGAAAGATCAATTATTCATATCAAGCGTAACAATAGGCAACCGCGGATCCATGCCTTTCCATGTTCCGTGTATCCATTTATGTTTGGGGTCGTCGGTATTTGCCAACGATTGATCGCTTCCGGCAAGGAAGTTCAGGTAATACACATTGTACCCGTGCCCGGCCACCACCGGATGATACCCGCGGGGCACCATCACCAAATCGTTGTTGGCAACTTCAACCAATTCGTTAATGCTTTTATCATCGGTATAAATCTTTTGTATGGCAAATCCTTGAGGTTTGTCAATCTTATAGAAGTAAACTTCTTCAAGGCTTGCTTCAGTCACCTTTCCGGATTCAGCATTTACCACCCGGTTGTCGTGTTTGTGGGCAGGGAACGAACTCCAGTTTCCTGAAGGGGTATAAACTTCCACACAAACCAAACGCTGGCAATCGGAACCCGGAGGAAGGATGCTGTTAATCTGGCGGCTTGCATTGTCGCCACCACGGAATTCAATGCCCAAATTTTGGACACTTTCGGGAGTTATAAACCGGGCATTGTGTTTTTCGTTGGCCGGGCACCATCCGTAAGCCAAATCGAGCTGATCGCTTTCCGCTTTTAGGGTGTAGGGTGTGTGAGGAGGCAAATACAGAGCGTGGGGCAATCCACTGAAAACATCCTTTCGTCCATTTTTGGTTTCCCAATTTCCGTACGAAGTATAAGCAGTAAAGTTCCCTCCCAGCAGCACAAATAAATATTCATGGGCGCCGGTATCACCACAAAGCGTCTCGCCTTTGTTCATGTGGCGGGCCTGAAAATTCAGGAATTTCCAATCGGCCTGCTCATTAGTGAGTCTTTGATATATCGGGTTATTGATAGATTTTACCAGCAGATTGCTTTTTTTTGCATTCATATAATTATTATGTATTAACGTTCATTGATGATAAGTCCGGTGCATTTTTCAACCACAAAAGTTTCCAATTCAGCCATGAATTTTTTTCCGGGAACCACCATGTCGAATAGTTCCGGGGTTTCCAAAAAGAATTCGCGATGCACGCGGGTCCAAAGCAACCGAATGTCGGTGGCAATATTTATTTTGCACACACCCAATTTGATGGCTTGCAGCAATTCTGTTTTTTGAATCCCTTTGGCACTTTCCTTGATCTGGCCTCCCGCTTTATTAATCCGTTCTATTTCAGCAAAAGGAACCGCCGAGGCGCCATGCAGCACCAAAGGAAAACCCGGCAATTGCTGATGGATTTTTGTGAGTATTTCCAGTTGCAACCCTTGGGTGCCACTGAATTTGTATGCTCCATGGCTGGTTCCAACGGCAATGGCTAGGCTATCGCATTGGGTTAGTTTCACAAATTCTTTGGCTTGTGCCGGATCGGTAAAACGGGCACTTCCGGAATCAATGGTTAAGTGATCTTCAACTCCGCTCAAAACTCCCAGTTCTGCTTCAACGGCAATCCCTTTTTGATGGGCCAGGGCTACCACTTCGTGAGTTATCCTTACGTTTTCGGAAAATGTTTCGTGCGAGGCGTCAATCATTACCGAATTGTAATGCCCCGAATGGATGGCATTATAGCAATGTTCCAAGCTTCCGTGATCCATGTGAATGGAATAATCAACCCCAGGAAACCGGGTTTCAGCCGCTTTGATGCAATGGATCAGTAATTCTGAAGACAGGTAATTCCGGGCGGCCGGTGTTATTTGAATAATTACAGGCAATTTGCATTTTGAAGCACCGCCAAAAACCGCCCAAACCTGTTCTGCGTTAAACACGTTGAAGGCCGCAATTCCGTAATGCCCGTACGCCTGCTTAAAAAGATGGTTTATTGGTAATTGCATAGTTGAGTTGAGCGTGTTTTATTATTACTAAAATAGTAAGTTAAAATTAGGCACAGTAACGCGACAATGAACCCTGTTTTTATCAACTTATGATGGAATATTATCCTTTTTCTGTTTTCTAAATAAAATATCGCTAAATTACACCCACAAATAAAGTCGGACTTATATGAAGCCCTTTTTTCAAAAACTAGCACCCTTACCGGAGGAATCCATCATTTTCCTTGACGAAGAGATTCCCCATTTTATGGTACCGTGGCACTTCCACCCCGAAATTGAAATCCTGTATGTGGTAAAAAGTACCGGCACACGGTATATTGGCGACAGCGTTAATAATTTTGGCGAGGGCGATTTGTGTATTATTGGCGAGAATGTGCCGCACTGGTGGAAAAGCGATCCTATTTTTCTTGAAAATGCAAACAGCATGAACACCAAATCGCTGGTGATCCAGTTCCGAAAAGAAATTTTCAACTCGAATTTTATCAACTTACCCGAGATGCTGCAAATTAAAGATTTGCTGGAACGCTCGCAACGGGGAATTCAATTTACAGGCAAAGCAAGAGTGGAATTTGGAAAACACATCCGCAAGATTTTTAAACTTTCGGGCATTGAGCGCATCACCGAATTGATTTTATTGTTGGACCGTATGGCCTCCAACACTGAATTGAAGATACTTACCAGTGTTGGGTATTCCAAAATTGTGAATACTTACGACTTTCAACGGTTCAACAAGGTGCACGAATACATCATCCGCAATTTCCAGAACCAAATTACGCTTGATGAAATTTCGGACCATGTAAGCATGTCGTCCACGGCTTTTTGCCGGTATTTTAAAAAACGCACCGGTAAAACCTTCTTTTCTTTTTTAAATGAATTTAAGGTGGGCCATGCCTGTAAATTATTGTCGGAAAAAAACACTTCCATCTCGCGGGCTTGCTACGAAAGCGGCTTCAATAATATTTCCCACTTTAACGAGCAGTTTAAAAAAATTGTCCGCCGCACCCCTTCCGAGTATCAGGCAGAACATTCCAGCAAAAATATATTTATGCTATAACTTTATTCTAAGTTGAGCGGTTTGTGCGCAGCGAAAAAGCGCTTTTCGTAGCCGATTGAGTGATTTGCCTTTTTAAATCGCTCAATTTGGGTATAAATCGTTAAATTTGTAGCAAATGAATTTAAAAACTATGACAGGGCTAATCACCATTAATAAAGAGATATTAAGCGGCATGCCTGTGATATCAGGGACAAGGGTGCCTGTTAAGAATCTTTTTGATTACCTGGAAACAGGGGAATCATTGGAAACATTTTTATTGGATTTTCCATCGGTACAAAGAGAACAGGCAATAGCTTTGCTTATAGCGGCTCAAAAATTATTAACCGCCTCATCGGAAATATTATATGAAAATATTGCTTGATGAGTGCATTCCAATAAGGTTAAAACAACACTTGATAGATTTTGAAGTTAGAACAGTCAGTGAAATGTGTTGGAGTAGCCTTAAAAACGGTAATTTGATGAAAGTAGCGATCCAATCGGGCTTTGAAGTAATGATTACGGTAGATAAAAATTTACAATATCAGCAAAACCTTAAAGAATACGATATTGCCATAGTTGTGTTCGATGTAATTTTTAACAGGCTTCAGGATTTTATCCCGTTAATTCCCAAGTTCATAGAATTACAGCCTAATTTAGAGAAAAAGAAAGTATATATAATTAAATAGCTCTTTTAAACCAGACATTCCCCATTATGCCTTTGAATGACAATCCCCCGCTCGCACGTAACTTTCTTACAATTTGTAATTTCCCACTACCGCAATACCCTCGTGTGGTAAATTAACAATATTGCCACACAATTACCCTGAAATGAAAACAGGTGTTATTATTCCTCTTAAATGTTATCTTTGCCTTACTATAAACCTTCAATTCTTATTGTATGAATAAATTATACTTATGGTCTCTGCTAATGGCCATTTTTTTAGTTTCATGCATCGATGACTCTAATAAAACAGACGTAGTTCCCACAACCATTTCCGTTTCTGGGCATGTTCAAAAAGGTCCATTTATAAATGGAACTTCCGTTTCCATTAGCGAATTAAAAAAAGATCAGACACAAACGGGCAAAAATTATTTTGCTCAAATTTTGGATAACAAAGGGTCTTTCGAAATTAATGAGGTTGCATTTTCTTCGAAATACGTTGAATTAAAAGCCGATGGTTTCTATTTTAATGAAGTGACGAATGAAATATCCTCGGCTCAACTAACTCTTTACGCCATTTCGGATGTTTCGAATAAAACAACATTGAATGTGAATGTTCTATCATATTTGGAAAAAAGCAGGATACAATATTTGATTTCCAAAGGAATGGATTTTGAACCAGCCAAAATACAGGCACAAACTGAAATTCTTGCAATCTTTTCCATCAATTTAGATGATGTTTCGGATTCTGAACTTTTGGATATTTCGAAATCGGGGGAAGGAAATGCGGCTTTAATTGCTGTTTCAGTAATACTTCAGGGCTATTTAACAGTTGCCGAACTATCGGAATTACTGGCCAACATAAGCTCCGATATTCGCGAAGATGGAATCCTTACCAGTGAACTCCTGGGCTCTCAATTAATGAATTCAGCTAAAAAATTGAAACTCAGCGAAATCAGAACCAACCTTGAGGCTCGTTATGAAACATTGGGTCAAATGGTTACGGTTGCTGATTTTGAAAAACATGTTACCAATTTCATCGATAGTTCTAACTTTGAGCAAACCGAAAAAATTGAATACCCAGCTACCGGTGCTTATGGATTGAACATTCTAAGCACCGAAAACACCGATTTCCCAACTGCTGATTATTCCATGAAAGCAATACTGCCCATCGGGTTTTCCTTAAAGGTTGTTGTCAAGGGAGTTGATTTTGGGAGCTATTCCCAACAAAGCGAAAATACCGGGTGGGACCTGGATTTTATCGGGATGGAAGGTGATGAGTTTGTCTATTCTTACACTTCGTCGAAAAGTGGTGAAATTGATTATAAAATGCATTCTGAACTAATAATATCCTCCAAACCTATTACTGTTACTGTTTATGAAAATGGATATATTGAACCAACTTGGACAAAAAACTTGACCAGCAGCACCGGACTTGATCCAATCATTGAATATCCAGCATCGGGAGCTTTTGGACTAAATATATTGAGCACTGAAAACACCGATTTTCCAGCCGCAAATTATTCCATGAAAGCAATTTTACCTGTTGGCGTTACCTTAAAGGTTGTCATCAAAGGCAATGATTTTGGATGCTATTACCCTCTGGTTGGAAATACGGGTTGGAGCATGGAGTTTTTAGGAAAGGAAGGAGATGATTCAGTCTATTCATATACCTCAACCAGAAGTGATGAAATTGATTTTAAGATGCATTCTGAACTAATAATATCCTCCAAATCTATTACTGTTACTGTTTATGAAAATGGAGATATTGCACCAACTTGGACCAAGAATTTAACCAGCAGTACTGGACTTGATCCAATCATTGAATATCCTGCATCGGGAACTTTTGGTTTGAATATATTAAGCAACGAAAATACCGATTTCCCTTCCGGTGATTATTCAATGAAAGCAATACTTCCCGATGGGTTTTCCTTAAAGGTAATAATGAAAGGAAACCAATTTTGGACCTATTTTCCTCAGTTTGAAAATGCCGGTTGGAACTATGAATATTTAGGAACTGAAGGAGATAAGTATATTTCTTCATATACCTCATCAAGAAGTGGTGAAATAGACTTTAAAATGCAATCAACATTGACATCTACCTCCAGCCCAGTAATACTTTCCATTTACGAAAACGGGGCACTTGAACCCACTTGGCCAAAAAAACTAACCAACGGCAATGCAACCGGCTTTGATATACCTCAAAGTGGCCTCTATGGACAAAATGTACTTGCTTTATCCGACAGCTCTTATATTAGCAAAACCAGTACTTACAGCTTGGCAGTTAAAGTTCCTGATGATAAAACTTACGACATTGAAATTAAATTACACTTTACACAAGACAATCTGTATTCCATCGATGAATTGCAGAATCTCAATTGGACCATTTATAAATCGCCGCTTGAATTGCGGTTAACCCTTCAAGGGAGAAATATTGATGCTGATTTACCCATTACTTTTATAGGGACCGGACAATTGTCCATCGAAGGAGGAGTTACTATTTATGGCTTGAGCTGGTAAAGCAAAATTCTTAATATAAAAGGGTTGCCCTAATTAAAGGTGGCAACCCTTTTTTTTATAACCAATTCCTTCCGCTGAAACAACAGCGGAAATTTTCAGGTTCCTGGTAGCCTTCAATCAAACAAATCCCGAAGACTAAAAAACATTAAAACGGGAAAAATATCGTACATCCCTTTTCAGAGACATCAAAAAAAGTAGTTTTGAATTTATCAACTCAAACGCTATATTTGTCGGTTCTAAAATTGAGCATAAAAAATAATACAATGAGCAGCAAATTTCCTGAATACAAGCAACTTGACTTATCGCAGATAAATAAGGATGTATTGAAAGAATGGACCGACGACGATACCTTTCACAAAAGCATGAGCACCCGTGCCGGAAAAGAAACCTTTGTTTTCTTCGAAGGCCCCCCATCGGCCAACGGCCAGCCGGGAATTCACCATGTGATGGCACGGGCTATTAAGGATATTTTTTGCCGATATAAAACCTTACAAGGATACCAGGTAAAACGCAAGGCCGGTTGGGACACCCACGGTCTTCCGGTGGAGTTGGGCGTTGAAAAAATGCTGGGCATAACCAAAGAAGACATCGGGAAAACCATTACCGTGGCTGAATACAACGACGCCTGCCGCAAAGAGGTAATGAAATACACTGACCTCTGGGAGGACCTTACCCACAAAATGGGGTATTGGGTAAATATGGACGACCCATATATTACTTACGACAACCGCTACATTGAATCGCTTTGGTTCCTGCTCAAAAAAATGTACAGCCAAGGCTTGTTGTATAAAGGGTACAGCATTCAGCCGTATTCGCCTGCTGCCGGAACTGGATTGTCAACCCATGAGCTGAACCAGCCCGGATGTTATAAAGATGTAAAGGATACCACGGCTACGGTTCAATTTACCGTGGTACGCAACCCAAAAAGCGAACGGTTTTTCGAGGGAACTGAAAAACTCACCATCATGGCTTGGACTACCACCCCATGGACGTTGCCCTCGAACACCGCACTGGCAGTTGGCTCCAACATTACATACATAAAAATAAAGAGCTTTAATCCTTATACCGGCGAGCCCGTATCATTAATAATGGCCGCCGATTTAGTCGATAATTATTTCAGCCCTAAAAATGCGGAGTTGGAGTTTAATGCTTACCAACCGGGCGATAAAAAAATCCCATTTAAAAAGGTTGCCCAATACAAAGGAACCGAATTGGAAGGACTCAACTACGAACAACTGATTCCTTGGGTTAAGCCTATGGGCGATGCTTTCAGGGTGGTAGTGGGCGATTTTGTAACCACCGAAGACGGTACCGGTATTGTGCACATTGCCCCAACCTTTGGTGCCGACGACGACCGGGTTGCCAAAACTTCGGGTATTGCCCCTTTATTGTTGATTGATAAAGATGGTACCCTTCGTCCCATGGTTGATTTAACCGGTAAATTCTACAAAATTGAAGATCTGGATCCCAATTTTGTTTCCGATTTTGTGAATGTTGGCTTATATAAAGAATACGCCGGCCGTTTTGTAAAAAATGCTTATGATGCCACTTTGGTTGACGAAGATGCTACCTTGGATGTGGATATTTCGGTTATGCTTAAAAAAGACAGCAAAGCATTCAAAGTTGAAAAACACATCCACAATTACCCCCATTGCTGGCGTACCGATAAGCCCGTGCTTTATTACCCGCTCGACAGTTGGTTCATTAAAACCACGGCTATAAAAGACCGCATGATTGAGCTCAACAAAACCATTAATTGGAAGCCTAAAAGCACCGGCGAAGGCCGTTTTGGCAAATGGTTGGAGAATTTGGTAGATTGGAACCTGAGCCGTTCCCGATATTGGGGAACACCGCTTCCTATTTGGATTAGCGAAGATGGCATGGAACAAAAATGCATCGGTTCCACCGAAGAGTTGATGGCTGAAATTGAAAAAGCCATAGCGGCCGGTTTCATGCAAAAAAATCCGTATCAGGGATTTCAGGTGGGCAACAACAGCAAAGAAAACTACAACAAAATTGACCTTCACCGTCCGTATGTCGATGATATAGTATTGGTTTCCCCAAAAGGGCATAAAATGTTCCGCGAAAAGGACCTCATCGATGTTTGGTTCGATTCCGGTGCAATGCCTTATGCCCAATGGCACTGGCCGTTTGAGCATGAAAAAGAATTCAGCCAATTGTATCCGGCCGATTTTATTGCCGAAGGAGTGGATCAAACCCGTGGATGGTTCTTTACGTTACATGCGGTTTCTACTATGATTTCTGATAGTGTCGCTTTTAAGAATATTATTTCCAATGGACTGGTGTTAGATAAAAACGGTAACAAAATGTCGAAACGGTTAGGCAATGCGGTGGATCCGTTCGATGCTATTGAAAAGCACGGTTCCGACCCGTTGCGCTGGTACATGATAACCAATGCGCAGCCTTGGGATAACCTGAAATTTGATATGGACGGGGTGGATGAAGTAAAGCGCAAATTCTTTGGAACACTTTACAACACCTACGGATTCTTTGCCTTGTACGCTAATGTTGACGGGTTCAATTATCGTGAAAAGGAAATCCCGTTGAACGAACGTCCCGAAATTGACCGATGGGTCATTTCGCTGTTGAATTCCTTAATAAAAGAAGTTAAAGAATCGTACGAAACCTATGAGCCAACCCGTGCGGGACGGGCTATCCAAAATTTTGTGAACGATAACTTAAGCAATTGGTACGTTCGTCTGAACCGGAAGCGTTTCTGGGGCGGCGAATACAACGCAGATAAAATTGCGGCTTATCAAACCCTTTATACCTGCTTGGAAACCGTGGCAGTATTGGCTTGCCCAATTGCCCCTTTCTTTACCGACCGTTTGTTTAAAGATTTAAGCACTTCTACCGGACGAAACCAAGGGATGTCGGTTCATCTGACCACGTTTCCGGTTGAAAACGAATCGTACATTGACGTGGATTTGGAAGAACGCATGAACATGGCTCAGCGCATATCATCTATGGTGCTTGGGTTACGTCGCAAGGTTAGCTTGAAAGTACGTCAGCCGCTCAATAAAATACTGATTCCAGTACTGAATGAAAACACCGCCCGCCAATTGGATGCTGTTAAAAACATCATTCTGGCTGAGGTGAACATTAAAACCATGGAATACCTGGATGACACATCGGGGGTTCTGGTAAAAAAGATAAAACCAAACTTTAAGACCCTTGGCCCCAAATACGGCAAAAACATGAAGCCTATTGCCGATTTTATTGGACAAATGAGCCAAACTGATATTGCCACTATGGAACGCGAAAACCAAATAAGGGCCGCGGTTGCCGGACAGGATGTAGTTATAACCATCGATGATGTGGAAATACTTTCAGAAGATATTCCAGGTTGGCAGGTTGCCAACGATGGCCCGTTAACCGTCGCTATTGATATTACGGTAACCGAAGAGTTGCGAAACGAAGGTATCGCCCGTGAATTTATCAACCGCATCCAAAACCTGCGGAAAGACAGTGGTTTTGAAGTAACCGACAAAATACTGGTACAGATTATGGATCATCCTGAAATTTCAGCAGCCATTACCGAACACAAAAGCTATATTAGTGCACAAACCTTAGCCAAAAAAATAGAATTGGTTGCAAATTTGGAACTTAATACGGCTAAACTCGTAGAACTCGATGATTCGATAACTACTTACATTAGAATCGTTAAGGTATAATTGTTAATAAATTTTTGGAAAATAAAGAATGAGGTGTGAGTTGCAGATAGCATTTTTTATTACTTTAGGCATCTTTAAAAATTAAAGCTATGACAGACGAAAAAATTAAAACCCGATATTCCGATGATGAGCTTGCTGAGTTTAAGCAACTTATTGCGGACAAGCTAGATAAAGCACAGAAAGATTATGACACCTTGAAAAGCGCCCTTTCGCATTCCGATGGAAACGACACTTTGGATACTTCTCCTACTTTTAAAGTTTTGGAAGAAGGAGCTATGGTGCTATCACGCGAAGAAACAGGGAAGTTAGCCCAACGACAAGAAAAGTTCATTCAACATTTAAAGGCTGCTTTAATCCGCATCGAAAACAAAACTTATGGAATTTGCCGTGAAACCGGAGAATTGATTTCTAAAGATCGTTTGCGTGCTGTGCCTCATGCTACCTTAAGTATTGATGCTAAAAGGAATCAGAAATAAAAAAACTTGTTAAAAAGTATATAAGAGGGAATCAAAAGGTTCCCTCTTTTTCAATTTTATAAATACAATATAAACCATGTCAAAAGGGCGTTTATCAATTCTTGTTATTCTACTTGTCTTACTATTCGACCAAATTCTCAAAATTTGGATTAAAACCAACATGATGATTGGCCAGGAATACCATGTTGCGGGCAACTGGTTCATTATTCATTTTACCGAAAATAACGGAATGGCTTTTGGCTTGGAGTTTTTTGGAAAATTTGGTAAGTACCTGCTCAGTGTTTTTCGAATAGTAGCCGTAATTTTCATTGCTTATTACTTAACCAAATTGGTGAAAAAAGAAGTCCGAATCGGTTTTCTGATTGCCGTTTCCCTAATTTTTGCAGGTGCAACAGGAAACATTATCGACAGCGCCTTTTATGGAATCTTTTTTAATCACAGCAATTACCAAATAGCCGAATTTTTACCACAAGCGGGCGGTTACGCCAGTTTTTTACAAGGAAAGGTTGTTGACATGTTATATTTTCCTATAATAAATACCCATTGGCCTTCCTGGTCTCCAATTAATCCCTCAGAGCAATTTATATTCTTTCGTCCGGTTTTTAACATTGCCGATGCATCCATAAGTACCGGGATGCTTATGATTTTGGTGTTTTTCAGAAAAACACTTCAAAAAGAACTTTAATTCGCGAGCTTTTGCAACGCAACCAAAAAATCATGAAATGGGATAAACTTTTGTCCCCTGCCCGATTTGGAAAAGATAATCCGGCGATTACGGAGCCCGATTTATTCCGGTCGGAATTTCAACGTGATTACGACCGCATCATTTTTTCTTCTCCATTCCGGAGGTTGCAAAACAAAACACAGGTTTTTCCTTTGCCCGGAAGTGTTTTTGTACACAACCGATTAACCCACAGCCTCGAAGTAGCAAGCGTAGGCCGCTCGTTAGGAAACCGGGTAGCATCTGATTTAATAAAAAAGAACCCAAACCAATTATTACTTAGCGAAATTGGTTCCATTGTTGCCACAGCAAGCCTGGTGCACGACATGGGAAATCCACCGTTTGGACATGCAGGGGAAAAAGCCATTTCCGATTTCTTTGGATTGGGTACCGGAGCACTGTTCAAAAACCCGGTAACCCCAGCGCAATGGGCCGATTTGAACCATTTTGAAGGAAATGCCAACGCCCTGCGGTTGCTTACCCACACCTTCAATGGCCGCCGAAAAGGGGGTTTTGTTCTAACTTATGCTACGCTAGCCAGTGTGGTTAAATACCCGTTTAGTTCTTTGGAGCGGACTAAAAAAAACAAGTACGGCTATTTTGATACAGAAAAAGGAATTTTTTCCGAAATCGCTAACAAAACAGGATTAATTCCCGATTTAAAAGGGGTGGGTTCCTATTTTCGCCATCCTTTAGTTTATTTGGTCGAGGCTGCCGATGATATCTCCTATCAAATAATGGATATTGAAGACGCACACAAGCTTGGGATATTGTCCACAGAGCGGACCACCGATTTGTTGATGTCGTTTTTTGATCCCTCGACTGAAAAGGCATTTATTGAGAAAAAGAATCAAATTTATAAAGAAGTTACCGATCGCAACGAACAGATTGCTTTCTTACGGGCATCGGTTATCAATCATTTGGTGCATCAGGTGGCGATACTCTTTATTGAAAATGAGGAACTCCTATTAAGGGGAAGCTTTCCCGGAACTCTGGCTGATGGGTTGGTGGGTGCATCAAGACAGGCCCTTTCGGATTGTTCAACCGTTGCCTGGAATGAAATTTATAACCACCGTTCGGTAATTGAAGTGGAAATTACCGGATACAATGTGCTGAACACCTTATTAACTGAGTATATGGGTGCTATATTTGAACCCCGTGGCATCTATTCAAAAAAACTGCTTTCAATTTTGCCTCAACAATATCAGGAAACTCACAGCAACGATTATGAACGGATACGATCGGTACTCGATTTTGTATCCGGCATGACCGATTTGTATGCCCTCGATTTATACAAACTTATTAAGGGGATTGGGGTTTAACTTATTTTCTATATTTACGATACAAATAGAAACTTGTATGAATAAAAAAATCATCCTTCGCATTAAACAAAATTATGTTTTGTTACTTGTTTTTGTGTTTGCTGTTTCATGCGCCCCAAAAGAGAAGCCATTGTTAGATTTATATGGCAAAACTGTCGAAAAACAAACGGTTTATTATCACCAGCAAAGCCCAACGGACTCATTGCTCCACTACTCTTTTTATTTGCCAATTCCTATAATGGAAAAGACCGTCTGCCGGTACTCTTTTTTTTCGATCCGCATGGCGATGGAAGTCTGCCCTTGAAAAACTACCAATCGCTGGCTAACAACTATGGTTACATCCTAGTTGGTAGCAACAATATTAAAAATGGGTTGTCGGGATCGTATGCCTTTTCTGTTTTTCAACAATTGCTTAATGAAACCCAATCGAGGTTTTTAATTGATAACAAACGGATATTTACCTCCGGTTTTAGCGGTGGAGCCAAACTGGCTATTATTTTTGCTCAGCAGCTTCCACAAATTGCCGGTGTAATTGCTTGCGGAGGCAGCATCCCATTTAATGGGGATGAATTGACCCGGTTTTATTATGTGGGCATGGTTGGCCTAGCCGACTTCAATTATCTGGAAGCTCAGCAGTCCTTTTCGGCGTTCGATCAAAAAGGAATTGACTATACCGCCATCACTTTTGCCGGAAAACACGAATGGCCTCCTGTGGCTGAATTTAATTTGGCTTTTTCCGGTTTGGAACTTTTCTGCATGAAAACCAACCGTACTCCTAAAAACGAAAAATGGATGAATACCCTTTGGAATCAAATGCAGGATAGTATCAATGACAGTGAAAAAAAACAGAATTATATTGCTGAATTGCTGACTTTGCGCCAAACTGAGCGTTGGTTTAATGGCATCCGAAACATTTCGGACATAAAAATACAACAAGCTACATTGGAACAAAATCCTCAATTCATAAAACAGGTAACTAAGCGGCAGGCATTACTTCAAAAGGAAATTGCCCTGCGATCGGAATTTATAAAAGCCATTGAATTGCGCGACTTGGAATGGTGGCGGGCTGAAGTAACCCGTTTCAATGAAACTACATCAAATTCAGATAAAGAGGTGGCTTTAATTGGTCGGCGTTTATTAAACTATTTAAGTATGGTTTCGTTTATGTTTACTAAAAACGATTTGGACGATGGTAAACTAGACGATGCTTTTAAAAAAATCCAAATTTATGCGTTAGTTGACGCCACAAACCCAGATGTTTATCTGATGTACGCCCGGTATTATTTGCTTTCCGGGGATAAAAAGCTGATGGTTGAAAACTTTAAAAAAGCTCTTTCCCTGGGTTTTGTTTCTTGGGAACAATATGCCAGCGACAATTCGTGGAAAGCGTTGTTTGCTGAATCCGAAATACAACAGTTAAAAACTAAAGACTAATTATAATACCCTGCCTTTGATATATCATTGAGTTTTCCGTTTTGCAACTTTTCCGCTCCTTATTAATTTAAGCACCTCAACTTAGCTTAAAGGGTACATGATTTACAGCTGCTTTGCCTACTCAAACCCTTTCAATATCTCTTTAATAGCTGTAAGTTTTTGGTTTAACAGTCCTTCGGTGCGGGCCTCGGCCAGCAAGCGCAAATAGGGCTCGGTATTCGATGGGCGGATGTTGAACCACCATTCAGGGAATTCCACCCGGTATCCATCAAAATCGTAGTTGGCAGTAGGCGTTTCGCTAGTAAGAAAATAAGTGCGCACAGCATCCATGGCTTCCTGTTTTTTTTCAATCCGGAAGTTTATTTCGCCGGAGTTGGCATATTTGCGAATGCCGTTTATTAGTTCCGAAAGGGTTTTTCCTTTTGTTTTCATTTTACTCACAATGTCGAGCACTATTAATGCAGCCATAATGCCCGAATCGGAATAATAAAAATCGCGGAAATAGTAATGCCCGGCCAGTTCTCCCCCAAAAATACCGTCAATCTCGCGCAGTTTTATAGCCGCAAAAGCCCTGCCCACACGCCACATGTTCATGGTGGAACCATACGTTGAAATGTATTCTGCTACCGCTTTCGAAGTACGGATATCTTGCAATACATTGCCTTTCAGCCCTTTTTCTTCTAGAAAATAGTGAGCCATCAAACCAATTATCAAATCGGGGGATATGAATTTTCCCTTTTCATCTACAAACATAACCCGGTCGGCATCACCATCAAATATGACTCCGATGTCGCACTGATTTGTGATGACCTGTTTTTTCAACTCCGCCACATTTTCCTCAACCAACGGATTGGGTTCGTGATTGGGAAAGCTTCCATCGAGCTCATCGTAAATATATATTGGAGCGTCGCCCAACAAATCCTTAATTAATAAAGCGGCCATTCCATTGGAGCAATCTATAGCAATTTTAAGGTTCGAAATGTCGGCTAAATAATTTCGCTGAAACTCAAGGTATTCCGCTTTAATGTCTTTATCAATTATTTTCCCTTTGGTGGCCGCGGGAACAATTGGTTCGGTTTCCATCCAATGCTGAATGGTTCCCAATCCAGTGTCAAGCCCTACGGGCAAGGCATTTTCGCGCGATACTTTTAACCCATTGTATTCCTTTGAATTGTGTGAGGCGGTAATCTGTACCGAAGCGGTAAACCCAAGTTTTGCCGTAGCCCAGTAAACCATGGGTGTGGTAGCCAATCCTAAGTTGTAAACATCGGCGCCGGCATCGGTAATACCATTACACAAATATTCATAAATTTCGGGTGACGAAACCCTTACATCGCGACCTACCAATACTTTTTCCGATGCAAGTAATCGGGGAATAAAGTACCCTATTTTATACACATCTTCTTTGTTAAAATCGTGGTTGTAAATTCCGCGGATATCGTACGCATGAAAAGCTCCCATATAAACTACATTGTTTGTTAATATTTCTGTATTACAAAAACTATTTGCCACTAAGTCACAAATTCACTAAGTTGCACTAAGAATTAAATAACCCTTCGCTTTATTCCATCTTTTATTAGAGGAACATTAAAATTAATTAGATACCCCAATCTTTTACCTGTCAACTTAAGGTGACTAAGTAATTGTGCTTCCCAAACGGGATTTACCGTTTCTAATGCTTTCAACTCGCAAATAACGAGGCCCTCAACAAAAACATCAAGTCTTAATCCTTCGCTAAAAGTTAAATTGTCGTAAACAATAGGAATATCAACCTGCCTTTTAAAACTAAGCCCTCTTTTCATTAACTCGTGACAAAAACATATTTCATACACTTTTTCCAAGAGACCAGGACCAAGTGTCTTGTGAACAACATAAGCTGCATTCACTATTACTCGTCCAATTGCTTCTTCCTCTGGAGAAAGAGGTAAAAACATTTCTTTGTGTAACTTGTTGTCTTCGTGACTTTGTGGCATTACTAATTTTTAATCTTCGAAAATAATACTTTTCTGATTGTAATCAAAAGACTTTTTTCCTTAATTTTAAGTCGTTTTAAGGTTTTATTTCTGGTTCTATCACAATACACCCCATTTTGTCCGGATGATCCAACACCAATTGGTTTACATTTAACTTGCGTAACATCCAAAGTGAAACTATATCGCCACCGGCTGTCCACAAAAATAGAAACCCGATGAAATTTAAGATTGCCGATTTCAGGAAATAGCTCAGCAGCAATGGAATTAATCCCATCAGTAAACCGGGCATTGCTCCTCCGATAGCATATTTCCAAACTTTCATTGGATGTCTGAAATGGGTGTATGGGGTAAATGAGTAACTGTTAAAACCAAATGAAACGCTCCGAAATCCCTTTCGGTTCAGTATCATCCAGGTTGTGGCGTGCAGCAATTCATGCATCACAATACCAAGAATTAAAATAAATATAATTGCGGCGTCCATCAAATGGCTTACTTCCTTCCAATAATGCGACCCTCCAAACGTATAAACATAAAATCCGCTAACCAATAACCACATAGGCGCGCCTAGAAACAACACCCATAAGTTTAATTTGAGTCCGGTAAGAGTCAATTCATTGCTGCTCATGGCTGATATTCCTCCCAATTTTTTTTAAACTGCACCAGTTGATTTGCCTTTTCTTGAGGCGTCCAGCTTAATAGTTCCGCCATTAATTGAGCAACCCGGTTCAATTGGTGATGAACTTTTTCCGGTTCAAAAAGAACCATCTCGGTGCGATAAATAAAAAATCCGGAAAGAGATGCTGTCATTTCATGGTTAACGGAATACCAAACTTCCACCTTTGTCCAAAGCATCTCCGGGCTTCCCTCCTGCCCCTTCCATTCATAAGCTTTTTCAGTAAGTATTTCTATATTGGTTCCATAGCGATAAAAGAACTTTTTAAACGCTTCGGGGGTAATTCCCGTTTGCTTGGCTAAATCGAACTGATGATCGGCTAATTCAACCAATTTGTTTATATCAGGAGGAATAAGCCATTCGCTACCTGAGGCCCGAATGGTTTCGGTTTTACATTTTACAAAGGTTTTCTGCATCTGTTTCATAATCCGATCAACTACCTGTTTTGCCATGAGCCTGAATCCGGTAAGTTTCCCGCCGGTAATGGTAATCAAACCTGCCGGAGAAACAAACAGTTCTTCTTTTCGGCTTATTTCATCGGGCTTTTTTCCCGGATCTTGAATTAACGGACGAATACCGGCCCAACAGGAAATTACATCGGCCTTGGTCAGATGCAACCCATTGAATTTCTGGTTTACCGCCAAAAGAAGGTATTCAATATCTGTGTTATCAACCCGGGGGTTTCTTAAATCGCCGGAGTATGGGGTGTAGGTTGTTCCCACATAAACACAATCTTGCCGTGGGATGGCAAAAATCATGCGTTGGTCGTGGGTGTCAAAATAAAACGCTTCATTGATGGGAAATCGCTCCTTAGAAAAAACAACATGAATGCCTTTGGTTGGATACAACGATTTTGGCATGGGCGTATCAAACTGCTTCATAAATTCGCCGCTCCAAGGCCCTGTTGCATTGATAAAAAAAGAGCCTTTAATTAGATGCTCTTGATTAGAAATTAAATCAACAACCCGAGCATCAACTATTCTATCGTGCCGTTTATGTAATTCAAGCAGTTCGCAATAATTGATTACCCGGGCACCTAAATCGGATGCCTTTTTCAAGGTTTCAATCACCAACCGGCCATCGTTGGTTTTGTATTCATAATATAGAAAAGCTCCTTTGAGTCCTTGATGGTTAATTAGTGGATACTTTTTTATTAGCTGCTCTTTCGTGATCCAGCGCGTACGGTATTCTTTTTTAACTCCTGCCAAATAATCGTAAACCAAAAGTCCCAAAAAAGACAATCCTTTTTTTAATTGCCCTCCTTCAAATATTGGAAGAAAAACAGGGGTTGGAATTACATTGTGGGTGGCGTTGTGGTGCAATACTTTACGCTCTTTTCCAAGTTGAGCCACAAAACGGAATTGCAATTTTTCGAGATACCTCAACCCGCCATGAACTAATTTTGTGGAGCGGCTGCTGGTTCCTGAGGCAAAATCGTTTTGCTCTATCAATGCCACTTTCAGCCCTCTCGATGCAGCATCGAGAGCAATGCCGGCACCGGTTATACCTCCACCAAATATAACCACCTCAAAAAAATCATTTCCAATTTCTTCAAGTAAGGCATGTCGTTTGATAGCAGAGAACTTTTGAAAATTATTCATATTTCTTTGTAAGTTTGCATTAAGTAAAGTAAAGAATTTTTCCGGGCATATCTTTTTTTTTACCCGTTTGTTTCCTAACCAAATAGAGTTGCTGAATGATGCGTTTTATCCTCTACCTAATCGGTTTGTGCTGCTATTTAATGCTCACAAATTCTTGTGCACGAATGTCCTCACCATCGGGAGGCCCAAAAGACGTAGATCCTCCAATTCCCGTAAAAAGCAAACCCCTCAATTACTCAACCCAATTCAAGGGAGAAAAAATCATTATTCAGTTCAATGAATTCGTTAGCCTTAAAAATGTCCGTCAGGAATTGATGGTGTCGCCACCATTGCCCGAAAAGCCCATTGTAAAACAAAAGGGTAAAAACCTGATAATAAAAATAAACAACCAACTTAAAGACAGCACTACCTATAATTTCAATTTTTATAATGCTATTGTCGATTTAAACGAAAACAATCCCCTCCCCAATTTTCAATTTGAATTATCAACGGGAGATGTGTTTGATTCCCTTTATATGGGCGGAACGGTGCAAGATGCTTTTAACTATAAAACAGAAGTTGGTACTTATGCCATACTTTATGAACAGTTTTGCGACTCTACCCCCCGTACAACCCTCCCCGATATTATTGCAAAAACCGATGAATCGGGTCACTTTTTTGTAACGAATCTAAAAAACAAACCTTATCAAATTTTTGCATTAAAAGATTTAAACAACAACCTGAAGTTTGACCTGCCAAATGAGGCCATTGCTTTTTCCGATTCCTTATTTCAGCCAACCTTTAAAGAACAAACCTTTATAGATACCATTCAGATAATTGATTCCATATCACCCGACCGGAAAGATACTGTTATGGTTGATTCTGTGGCAATTAGAACTGAAATGGTAACAACAATTGACAATATCCGCTTATTTTTATTTACTGAAGATTATACGCTTCAATATTTAAAAGAAATATACCGCCCCGAAAGGCAACAGGTAATTATTGCCTTTAATAGGAACGTTGATTCCAATTTTTTTATAACTCCTTTGTCGGTTAATACTTTTTCAAATAACTGGTTCGTTGAGGAAAAAACACAGCGTCGGGATTCTTTTATCTATTGGTTAACTGACTCATTGCTTTATAATAAGGATAGCTTAAAATTTCAAGTTAACTTTACCGCAAAGGATTCAAATCGGGTTGATTATCTGAAAACGGATACCTTACTGGCCTATTTTCAAACTATTAAACCTGAAATAGAAGCACCAAAAGAAGAGAAAAACAAAGGGTCGCTATTTAACATGAATCTTTTTGGGGGCAAAGAAAAAGAGCAAAAGATTGACTCGGGACCCAAACCATCAGAGCTTACTTTTATAACCAATGCCAAATCTCCCTTTGAATTGAACAGTTCAATTGAACTTGTGGTTCGTTATCCTTTGTTATCAATCAACGATTCAAGAATTAAGCTGATTACTATTGTGGACGACACCATAAAAAAACCGGTTAAAGTAACCTTCCTTCAAGATACGTTGATGTTAAGAAAATGCGTGATTCAATTTAAAAAGGACGAAGAAGCAAAATATGAGTTGCTAATACCGTCCGGCGTTTTTACTGACATTTATGGAAACAGCAATGATACACTAAAATACGCCTTTAGCACTAGAGCATTGGATTATTACAGCATCATTACATTGCACGTTAAAGATGTGTTGGCGCAATCGCGAATACAACTTATGGATGAAAAAGAGAACGTTTTAGAAGAGCGCAGTATTACTGGCGATACAACCCTTGTTTACAATTATTTGGTGCCTAAAAAATACATTTTTAAACTCTTTTACGATTGGAATAGCAATGGAAAATGGGATACCGGAAACCTAAAGACACAGTTACAACCGGAACCCGTTTTTTACTTTCCTCAGGAAGTGGAAACGAAAAGTAATTGGGATATGGAATATGATTGGGAATTATTCCCAGTAACCCCCCCGCATTTGCTGAAAAGTAAAAAAGATAAGAAAAAACCGTCTCAATAAAAAATTTCTGGAAAATCTGTGATACGATTTTTCAACGATTGTAAAAATAGTATAACTATGTCAGTATTAATGGAATTTGCCATTTTCCCAACCGATAAAGGGGTTCATGTAAGTGACGATGTAAGTAAGGTGGTTCGTCAAATAAAGGAGAGTGAATTTCCCTATCAATTAACGGCAATGGGAACTTTGGTTGAAACCCCCACTGTTACCGAAGCTCTCAAAATTGTAGATGATGCCGCCACCCTTTTGCAAACCGAAAGTTCCCGAATCTATTGCACTATAAAGCTCGACATTAAAAAGGGAGCCCAAAATATGTTGGAAGAAAAAGTACGTGCCGTTACCGGGAAATTGATTTAATTTAACCTGAGTTCGATATAGAATATTCGGCACTTATAAAATGGTTAATCGTACTTAAAACCATTTGGAATGTTGGAATAAAAATGCAATTTCGGCAACTACACTTGCCAAATTTAGCTAAATATAGCAAGTTATACCTAAATGGGGATAAATTTCCTCATTTTATATGTTTTGGCTAAAGCCCGCATCTTAAGGCAGCTGTCTTACAATTTAAAATTCAAATTTTAAAATTGTAAGACATTATGATTGTTTTTTGAGTATTGATTTTTTGAGTTTTCTTCTTGACACAAACTAATAACCATCTATTCTTCCACCACCCTCATTTTCATAATCACATCTTTTAACGGGCGGTTATTTGAATCTGTTTTAACTAGGGCAATACTGTCAATAACCGACAATCCATCAATCACCTCTCCAAAAACGGTGTAGTTTTGATCAAGGTGTGGGGTTCCTCCAATGGTTGAATAGGCTATTTTCTGTTCCTCGGTGTAATGAAAAAGTTCGAGTTTTTGATATTCGGGTTCCAATTTTAGGGCAACTTCGCTATACGCAGCATTTAATGATGCAAAGTCGTTGGCTTTTTGTAATGAATCCAACTTTTGTTTCAACGCCTTGTTTTCCGGCTTTAAAATGTAATCAAAAACCAATTGCTTCCGTTTTGGGAAGTTGACTTTTTCCTCCATTTGCTTCAGTTGCTCTAAATTAAAAACTTGGCCTTGTACAATATAAAACTGGCTCCCCGATGATTTTTTTTGTGGATTCACCTGATCGCTTTCTCGTGCAGCGGCTATAACTCCCTTTTTATGTATCAGTGTTGGAATAAACTCGGCATCAATTTCATATCCGGGACCACCGTTTCCCAATTGCTTTCCGGCTGGCGCATTCTTTGATTCCGGATCTCCCCCTTGCACCATAAAATTGCTAATAACCCGATGAAAAAGCAAACTATCGTAAAAACCTTTCTCAACCAATGCTACAAAATTGTCGCGGTGCAATGGCGTCTCATTATAGAGCTTTACTTTCATGGTTCCATAACCGGTTTCAATCAACACATAGTGATTATTTCCATTGTCATCAATGGGTTTTCCTGCAAAAGAAATGAGCAAAAGGGTGGCAATTAATACCTTGTTTCCTGTTTTTTTCATCGTAGTAACCTTTTCGATGTCTTTAAAATTGTTTTCTAATTTCATTAATGAGCCATTCTTCTTGCTCTTCAATAATCTTGGTTTTTATTCTTCTTATCTTGTTGCAAAGATAAACACCAAATTGAAATCCGGCACACTAACTGAAAAATGATTACCTGTTTTTTAAAGCTATAGAATATTTACGGTGCTATAACTGTTACAATTTTGTAATGTGTTAATAAAACACTTCCTTTACATTTGTATCTCTTGATAAATGTATCTGCAATTCATTTTTAAACTTATAATACAAATGAAAAAACTCCTTTTTTCCCTTTTAAATTTAGTCCTCCTTTTAGTTTTTGTTTCCTGCGAGAAAGAAGAAGGTCCTGGTGGTACTGCAAAAATAATAGGTAACGTTTGGGTGAAAGATTATAATGCCGATTTTTCGCGATTAATTAACACTTTTTGGGCTGAAGAAGAAGATGTTTATTTAGTGTACGGAACCGATTCCATACACAGCGATAAGACAGAAACTACTTACAATGGGGCATTTATGTTTGAATACCTGCAGGAAGGAGATTATACCGTTTTTGTGTATTCAAAAGACAGTACCCTAACGGCACCTTCGGGGCGAGTACCGGTGATTGTTAAAGTCTCCGTTGCCGATAAAGGGCAGGTTGTAGTTATTCCCACCATCAACATCTTTAAGTAATAATGAATGCCAATTCCTATTCGGAACTGTTAACACTATTTCGTCCGGTAAATCTCAACCAGCTTAATCATCTTAAGCTAATGAACCGAATGGACAGCAAGTTTGTATTGCCTATTCATTTATTGCCCATCATTTTAAAAGAAGCCAGCGCATTTTATCAAATTCTGGAAATAGAAAACCAACGATCGTTTTTGTATAAAACCGAATACCTTGATTCGCCGGAAATGAGCTTATACTTAGAACATCATAACCAGCGGCTCAGTAGATATAAAATTCGGTATCGAACCTATACTCAATCGGGAACCACCTTTTTGGAAATTAAGCGAAAAACCAATAAAGAAAAAACATTAAAAAGTAGAATTGAGGTGTGCGAAGAGTCTCAACTTAGCGAACCACATTATCAGTTTATTGAATCGGTTGTGCCATTAAAGGAACGATCGTTGCATGTTTCGTCAACCAATTTTTTTAATCGGATAACCTTAATTTCTTTTGAAAGCAATGAGCGCATTACCCTTGATTTTGG
Source organism: Salinivirgaceae bacterium (assembly GCA_041664345.1). Taxonomy (GTDB): domain Bacteria; phylum Bacteroidota; class Bacteroidia; order Bacteroidales; family SZUA-534; genus GWE2-40-63. The sequence continues at coordinate 14,356 of JBAYKX010000012.1, read as the reverse complement.
CTTAACCATGGAAAACCAATTTGGAAAAACCTCACTTAACCATGTTGCCATTGCCGAAGTGAAACGGGAAAAGCAAACCGGAAGTTCCCCTTTCTTTAAGATTCTTAAAACAAACCGAATCTATCAGCGCGGGTTCAGCAAATATTGCATTGGCGTGGCTTTACTAAACCCAAAACTTAAACAAAACTCATTCAAACCTACTATAACTTATTTAAATAAATTGAATTATGAACCTGTTACAAATTAGTCAGGCATCGGAGATTTTTGGTGTTCCGTTGCTCAACGTTAATTCGCTTATTGAATTAATCCTCCGTTTTTTGTTCAATTTTGTTTTTACTTTTATAATAGTACGGTACGTTTATTATCCAAAAACACATCGCCGCGATTTTTTATTTACTTTTCTCTTATTTGGAATTGTCATTTTTTTACTTTGTTACCTGCTTGAAAGCGTAAAACTGCAATTGGGTTTTGCCCTTGGGTTATTCGCCGTTTTCGGAATCATCCGCTATCGTACCATTTCCATTCCAATTAAAGAAATGACCTATTTGTTTGTAGTTATTGGTTTATCGGTTATTAATGCATTGTCGAATAAAAAAATCAGCTATGCCGAATTGGTGTTTGCAAATGTTGTTATTTTTGGAATTTCCTATTTTATTGAAAAGATTAAAAACATTGCTAACGAATCATATACCGTTGTTAATTATGAAAAAATTGAACTGGTAACTCCCGATAGGAAAGCTGAATTGATAGCCGATTTAGAAGCTCGCTTAGGAATGAAAATATCACGGGTTTCAATCAGCAATGTGAATTTTCAAAGAGATACCGCTAAAATTCTCGTCTATTTTATGAAAAGCAATCAAACTTGGGGATCCGAAGAAGATATTGATTACAGAACCATTACCAATGAATAAAAAACTAACCCTCACATTCTTGTTTTTTTGGTGCCTTGTATCCTCGGTTTTAACTGCTCAAATAAAGGATTTTCAAAGCTGGAACGCGGTTTCTATTGATTGGAAATTGACTGATGCTTTAACAGCATCTGGTGAACAGGAAATCCGTTTTGATAACAATGCCAGTCAATTGAGTTCCTATATCACGGTTGTTGGGTTGCAATACAAAATTAATTCCTGGTTTCGCGTGGGAGCAGCCTACCGATATACTTTAGGGTATGATATAGAAGAACAAACCCTATCAAACCACCGCATTTATACCGATTTAAACTTTCGTTATAACCCGGACGATTTACATTAGGTTATCGGGTGCGTTATCAAATCGTTTTTCAGCCGCCCTCACAGGACAAATTCAGCACCTTTTATCCCCAGCATTTGAGGCATAAGTTTTCGGTAAAATATAACATTGCCAAAACTCCTTTATACCCTTTTGCAGAAATTGAACTGTACGAAAGTTTAAACAATCCGGTTGAAAACAGCATTCAAAAAGTCCGATATACTGCCGGGCTGGGATATCCAATAACCAAATACTGTACCGTGGAGACTTACTATCGTTTGAATGAAAAATCCTATTCTCTGATTAAACCTAAAAAAGAATACATTTTTGGGTTGAATCTTAATTTTTCTTTTTAACCCAAGCCGGAATTTAAGGAGTTGTTTGTTGGTTTTATTGAATCACGACTCATTTTATTTATCGCAGAATAAATTCTTGCTCCCTAAGCGTTTTAAAAAAACCATCAGCTTAATGGTTATCAGGTTTTTATGTTTTGATGGAATAGGCAATTGAACAAGATAAATTAATCCTGTTTTCAGCTAAGTTTCTTTTTTTCGATAAATGATTATAATAAAACAACATAATTCCTTACTTTTGAACAAATGATGGTTTTTTTTAAAATAAATTAATTAACCTATATGATATGAAGCACTTAAAAATTCTCTTTTTATTGGTTTTTTCAGCATTCATTGTTTCAAGCTGTAACAATAAAAAAGAAACACAAAAAAAGGATGTTCTTTCCTTTGATTCTGAAAAAGAATTGGATAATGAAAAAACGGTAAAAAAGGTGTTTTTTAATTTGCCTTCTCCCATTGAAATAACTCAAACCATTCTGGCTACAAAAAGTGCTTTTAACCAAGAACTACTCAATCCTGTTTCCAATTTGAGCAATTATAGTTCGTCGTCCGATTTAGCTTTAAACTTTGGCGTTTATGGTGCCGATTTGTGCTATTGCCGTGTTTACGATCAACTTCAATCGGCTATTGCCTATTTAGCGGTTATCCGTAAATTAACCACACAACTTCAAATTCCGGAAGATGCCGGAGCCGAGACTATCAACCGCATAGAAGAGAATATTGGAAACCGCGATTCCATCTTTCAAATAATATCAGAAACATATTCTGAAGCTGATGGTTATTTAAAAGAAAACGATCGGGAACTTACCGCTGCCTTAATTCTTATTGGCGGATGGGTAGAGGGAATGCATTTTGCCGTTAACCTTCAAAGCAATCAAAACAATCAAGCGTTAATTAGCAGTATTGCCGAACAAAAATATTCACTTGAAAACTTGATTTCCTTAATTGAAGAATATAAAGATAACGGCGCTTTTGCCGAGATTTATCCCTTTTTTGAAAAATTAGTGTTGGTTTATAGCAACGTAACCATAACCCGCGATAAATCAGTAATTGTAACCGATCAGGACACCAAAATTACATCGATTGAAAGCGAAACCAATATACAAATTACCAAAGAACAGCTGAATGAAATAAAAAACCTTATCGGTGAAATCCGAACAAAAATTGTATCGTAATTCCCGATTTTAATCAAGAATTCAAAAACCGAAACTATGAAAACAGTACATACATTTATTCTCCTTTTAGGCTTTTTGATAGGAATAAATTCTATTGCATCGGCTCAATGTAAAACATTTACTAAAAACGACTGCAAACCACGTCTTGAGCCGTATATTTATAATGGTCAGCTAAATAGCGCCGTGCTCAACGAAGGTGATATAGCAGAGTTAATGTTAACTTTTTACAGCAATCAGGATTACCGGATTGTGGTATGCGCTGCACCAGAGTTGGGAAAAATTGTATTCCGTTTGGTTGACGAAAAAGGTCAGGAACTATTTACCAACAAGGATCACGATTTTACTGAAACCTGGGATTTTAGAACCAAATCGACACAACAATTGGTGGTTGAAGTTAGCGTACCGGAATCAAATACCGGGGAACTAATAAAAAGTGGTTGCGTATCAATTTTGGTTGGGTTTTTAGATAAACAATAACCGTTACCTACAAAAACTAATAATTAAACTACAAAATGCGTTACAAATAGCTCATTAAAAATAACAATATGCAACTAACGTATAAAATATTAATGCGCAAAGAACCGGAAGGCTCTTATACTGTTTCGGTGCCAGCGTTGCCCGGCTGTATGACTTTTGGCGAGACGGTAGAACATGCCATTCAAATGGCAAAAGAAGCGATTGAACTTTATATTGAGGAGCTTCATGAGCGAGGCGAAGATATTCCCGATGATAGCGAAACTTTGGAATACTCTTTAAACTTGCAAACGGCATGAACTTTTCGGCTAAGAACTTAATCAAAGTACTCGAACAAAAAGGCTATTATTTTAAACGTGCCAATGGCAGTCACCATTTATATTACAATGCTGCAACTGACAAAACTATAATAGTTCCTGTACACGGCAATAAAGACCTGTCTAAAGGTCTTTTCTTTTCCCTCCTTAAACAGGCTGGCATTGATAAAACTGAGATTTAAACAGGCTACCATGTTGTCGTGGATGTAGTCTTTCTGTTCTTTTATATAGGAATTGTTGTTCTATTTTGTACGGTAACTATATATCATTAAATTACGGGCAGATAAAAAATTTAAGAAACCCTCCCTATACAAGATCATTTCCAGAGGGGAGAGAGGACGAGGGAGCAATCCCCCTAATTACTCGACTAAAATCCTTTTTCCTATTTTAAACTACTGGCTGCGGTTCCAATCATGCTCCCATCGCAAAAAATATCGACCCGGTAAGTCCCTTCAATTAGGCTCCCTTCTTCGGTGTTCTCAAAATATACAATTGCTTTAGTAGTATTTCCATCGTATTCAATTTGACGTACTGCCGAATACGCAATTTCCTCCCCTTCATACGAAAAAACAGGTTGGTTATCCTGAATCAGAATATGTTCACTCGGGTTTGTAATCCGGACATATACGCTTTTTGTTCCTTTTGCCGCAATCACGTTTTCATCCAATTCAAAAGCAATAGCAAACCGTTTTGTTTTCTTTGCCCTTGTTGTTTCTTTTCCTTTGCTGTTTAACGACAACATACTCACATTAATGGCTTTTATAACCGAAGCAATAGCTACTTTGTTTGCGGCCTCCTCATATCTTTCATTCAGCTTTTTATTTTCCTTTTTGGCTGTGGTAATTTGTTTTTTAATTTGAGTGTTTTCTTCCGTCAATTCTATGTTTGCCGTATTTAGGGAGTCAATCTGATGAATGAACCCTTTCATAATGTCGCGGAGCGTTTTTAACTCTTTTTTGTATTTTTCTATTTGCTCTTTATTGTCTGCTTTTGTGGTGCGTAGCTGATCCATTAATTTTTTTATCCGCTCTTTCTCGCTGCTGAGCTGTTTTGCGATGCTGTCATTTGATGTTTCCAAGCTGTTGTAATCATCCAATAAATTTTGATATTGAAACGTAACTGTTTCTTTTTCGTGGCTCACTTGGGTAAGCTCAACTATTTTTACTTCGGTTGTTTTTTTCTGATTAAAGTAGAGGTATCCAAGCCCCAATACTAGTATTGATAAAACAACAATAATAATAATGTGTCCGGTGTTTTTTCCTGAAGCAGAATTGAATTCTTTAATGTTATCCACGTTTTTAAAATTTAGGCGTTATTTGGGCACAAATTTATTACTTTTTTACAATATTCAACGGTGTTAAAAAAACCCGGTCAGGGCAACCGCATTTAAGAACCGAAATTTGAAATTCCCGTTTTCGGCACATGGATTCTTCATAATTCCAATTTAGATATACTGCTTGCGCCGACAATCGCTTGCCATTATTATACCCGGTGCAGCGCACCGGGCTGAGTTCTTTCAGGCTTACAGCCTGATAATCCAGTTTCATTGTTCTTGATTTACGATGGCGGTAATTGGCCATTTATTTCCTTTATGATTATCAAGATTTGCCTCAATGGAACCTATCAATATTTTTGCCTCAATGCGGATTGGAACCCGCGCCTTGTCGTCCGATACCCAAACAAACATATCCTCACCTCCATTAAAAATCGTCCCTTCGACCAACAAAATGGAAAACTTCTGACATCGGTATCTTTTGGAATCATTGGTTGAAATTTCCTCTTTCCCCAAATAACGCAAATGCAAGGGATATATTTTATCTTCAATCGCCAAATTGATTGGAATGGTGTCGTTAATTCTCTTGTTTTCGAAGTTTAAATTGCGACAGGCATAAATAGCAGTTAGCAAATCAAAAACGCATCCCTTCATTAAAAGGGTGTCTGCTTTCATTGGTTCATCGCCATTTTTAATTTGAGTATATATTTTACTATATTTTTGGTCAAACACATACCTATTGTATGCTTGTATTCCACCTTCACTGGTGTTTTTCGAAAACCAGATTGGGTTTAAAGTAGCTGAATCGGCTTTCGATTCAAAACGATCGCGAACTTCATATATCCAGCTATAATTCGGGTGTGTGTTGCCAATACTGGTAAAATGAAAGCCTTTTTTCCCATCGTAACTAAGCGGTTCTGTTTTAAAAGAAACACCGGCAGCATTTAACCAAATAAATCCTAAGTGATAATAAACCTGATAGTATGCTTCCTCGCCCGAATTAAATACCGTATTGTTTACCGAGCATTGTGCGATACTAATTGTTGCAGTAAAAAACAGAATACCGGTAACTAAAAACAATGCTTTCACTGAAAACTGTTTTGAATTGTAAAACACTCCCTCTTTTATAAGTTGAGATCTTTTTTGAATTTTTCAGCAACAAACTGAATGGTTTCTGCAACTGGCTTATATTCAAAATCGAAAAATTTCGTGGTTTTTTTTCCGGAATAATTATCTTTTACATGTGCACTGCGATGATTGCTCTTTGTAAATGAGGATGCTTTCCCTGATATTTTTTCCCACAACCATAAACTTTGCCAAGTAGCCCATGTAACCTGTTTGCTGGCATAATGTTTTGGTGCTTTGCAATTTAAAGCTTCTGCCATTTGAACAAACAATTCCTTGTAGTTGAGCGTTTGTGAGGCTAAAACAAACCGTTCCGATTCAATGGTGCTTTCCATTAAAAGAATCATGGCGCGGGTTACATCGCGAACATCGACATAACTTGTTGAACCAAGCGTATAAAACGATTGCCCTTTATACGCCCTTTTAAAAAACTGGGCGCTTCCGTGATTCCACAATCCAGGACCCAGTATTACCGCCGGATTTACAATTACGGCTGGTAATCCTTCGGCCATTCCCCGCCATATTTCTAATTCAGAATTATACTTGCTTATTGAATAGGCTGATTTGCCGGTTGCCGACCAAGGTGTGTTTTCATCAATCGGTTGACCAATAATTTTTCCTCCCAGAGCCCCAATACTGCTCACGTGGCAAAGCTTCACTGCATTTTTTGCCAAGCACGCGTTTACCAAATTAGCCGTTCCATCAACGTTTGTTTCAAAAAGCTTTTTTGCATCCGAAGGATTAAAAGAAACCATTGCAGCACAGTGATATACTTTTGCTTTCTGAGGCATAATGCTTAGTAAGCCTTCCATATCAAGCAAATCGCCTTCAACCCATTGTACCTTTTTACTTATTTGTTGAATTTGGTCGGTGTAAAAACCTCCCATTTGCTCAAATTTGGTGGTTGAAGTTCCCGGCCTGATTAAAGCCATTACCTCTTCACCCCTTTCCACTAAATCAACAATCAGGCGTGCTCCTACCAAGCCTGTTCCTCCGGTTACAAAAACCATGTGCTGCTTTTTAAATGATTTTAAAAATTGTAGCAAAAATAATCGAAAAATAATAGTTCCTCTTCTGATTTAGGCGTTATATAAAAGGGTTAATAAAATTTAATCCTTTTATTGATGCCAAACTATAATGTTTGCTATATTTATGATTCTAATTCTTAAGCTATGAAAATCCGTGTCCAGCTCCTATTTGCAATTACCTTTTTGTTTCAAGTTGTGATCGGTCAAAATAGCTACTTTAATACGCTTCAGCGAAGTGAAAAGCGTTCCTTTTCTCAAAAAATGAATTTTAAAGCAATCAACAATCATGCTGATTATGATATTATATACCACCGGATTTATTGGGAGGTAGACCCTTCCCAATTATATATCAAAGGTTCCATTACTTCTTATTTTAAAACACTTACCAATAGTTTTTCTGCCATCCATTTTGATATGATTGATGAATTAACTACTGACAGTGTTCTATATCATAACACAAAACAATCCTTCACCCACCAAGCCGGGGTGCTCAAAATTAATTTGCTTTCAGCGCTTAATGCCGGCATTCTTGATTCGGTAACCGTTTTTTATCAGGGAATCCCAATGTCGGGGAGCGGATTTGGTTCTTTCGAAATCAACATGCATGATAATAAGCCAATCCTTTGGACTTTATCGGAGCCTTATGGAGCAAAGGAATGGTGGCCTTGCAAGCAAACGTTAACCGATAAAATAGATTCCATTGATATTTATGTTAAAACCCCAGCCGTTAATAAAGTGGGTTCAAACGGTAAACTTATTTTTGAAAAAATATCGGGAGACAGCAAGCTAACCTATTGGAAACATCGGTTTCCGATTGCTGCTTATTTGGTTGCCATAGCGGTTACCAATTACTCCTCCTTTTCCGATTATGCAAAAGTAAATGAACAAAACGATACGGTTGAGATACTTAATTATGTGTATCCAGAATCGTTGGAATGGGCAGAGCCGATGGCTAAATATACGGTTGATGCCATTGAATTATATAGTTCCTTGTTTATTCCTTATCCTTTTTACAAAGAAAAATATGGCCACGCCCAGTTTGGCTGGGGCGGCGGTATGGAGCATCAAACCATGTCGTTCATGGGAGGGTTTTCATCTGATTTAATTGCCCATGAATTATCGCACCAGTGGTTTGGCGATTATGTTACCTGCTCCAATTGGCACGACATCTGGGTTAACGAAGGGTTTGCTGTGTTTTGTGAAAGTCTGTGTCAGGAGTATCTACATCCGGAAAATTATTTAAGTTGGAAAAAAGGCCGGATGGAATATGTAATATCCAATGCCAAATCAGGAAGTATCTATGTTGAAGACACCACCGATATAAATCGAATTTTTAATTATGCTTTAACCTATCAAAAAGGGGGATTAATAATTCACCAATTGCGAAATCAAATGGGTGATGCTGCTTTTTTTTCCGGAATTAAAAACCTGCTTAATCATGTTGATACGAAAGCTGGTTTTGCCTCAGCAACGCAAGTTAAAGAGTTTTTAGAAGCCGCCGCCGACACCAATTTAACGACCTATTTCAACGATTGGTATTATGGCCAAGGGTATCCTAAGTATAGTTTGGAGTGGCGTCAAGATGTGAATGATACCGTTCACATAACCATTTCTCAAAAAACGACCCATCCCTCTATCTCCTTTTTTGCTATGAAAGTTCCTTTGTTGTTAAAAGGTGCCGAAAACCAAAGCCTTGTGGTATTTCACAATACCCAAAATAACCAATCCTTTACATGCAAACCGGGCTTCTTTGTGACCAGTATTGAATTTGATCCGGATTATACTCTTATTGCACCCCATCCGGCTACATTTGTTGTAAGTGTTCCTAATGAAGAGCTAGAAAAAACAATCTCCATTGCTCCCAACCCGGCCAATAGTTTGCTGATAATAAAATCGGGGAAAAACACTCCTATTATCGGTATTGAAATTGTTGATGTTTCAGGAAAACAATTATTTCAGGAAAAATATACGCACCAATCAAAAAAAATAGAAGTAAACATAAGTAAAATACCGGATGGCATTTATTACGTAAGAATAGAAACTACTGAAGGAACCATATCAAAGAAACTAGCTATTCGTTAAGCGGTTAACTACCGAATCATAACTGCCAGGTTGGCTTTTGGGGTTTTTATAATTGTTCCGGGCGGAATAAATATTTTGTCGCCCGCTTTTACGTTTGAATAAATTTGTTTTTTACCTACCGACTTAAAACTTGTAATCCGAACTCTTTTTTTATTCTCCACATAGTATAAATAAAACTCCTTGTTTTTTGGGTGGTTGATGGTTTTCAATAATTCTTCGGAATTAATAAAATAATTGTACACCACTTCGCCATCCTCAACAATAAGGTAATAGTCCTTATCATCAACGGGTATTAAGTAATCTTCTTTTTGCTGGGCAAACATCGGCTGGTTTTCATAAGCTGGAATCTGATAATGTTGCAAATAGGTGGTGCGCACATACCCGGAATAAAATTCAGCCAGCGCATTAGCAAAAATCTGATCCATCAGTTCATGGTCAATTGGGCTTTCTTCACGTGCAATAAAGGTTAAATTAATCATGCCATAGAGGTTTTCCTTAAATTGAGTGGTATCTAAGGGAATACTGTTGTATTGAGCGAATAATTCCTCATAAAACAAACTCCGCTTCATTACTTTCTCCGCATATTTAATTGCCTCCTCCCCTGCTCCATTGTAACTTTTTATCCCTTCAAATTTATGTTCAAAGTCGTAATTTTTAACTTTCCCAAGAAAAACAAAGGGGAATTTGACCATTGCCCGGTTACTCTTAAAATGATGCCTCCCTTTCTTATCAAAATAAAAATATTCCTTCCAAGTTTCTCTGTCGGTTTTGTAAAGAAGTTTTGCTGTTTTACGGTATAACTGAGGTAACCCAATACTCATTTTTTCGTCGCCAATTGCTTGCGGATTAAAAGCCGATTCAGTAAACTGTTGTGCTAATACGATGCTTAGACTGGGGGCATCGGCCCCTAATTTTTGATAGGCCGCCCAGGCTTCTTCTTCGTAATACTGCACTAAGTTCGACGGTATATACCCAACCCCTGTTTTGTACGACGGGCTATAAATTACATAGTATCGTGTAGAGTAGTCGTCGCGGAAGCTTTGCATTTCAATAGGAATTTGAAACCGTTTGGGAATCTGGTTTTTTTGCCACGATACAAATTGGGCTTCCCTCTGTTTTTTGTACGTTGCATAATGCCTTTTGTTCATTTTGTGGTAATTAACCAATTTCTTCATGTCATTGGCCGTATCATCGCCCGTGGCATGTAAAAATTTAGTTAAAAAAATCAACCCCAAAACTATCCCAAAAAAAAGCTTGCTAATTTTCATTGATTCTATTCTATATTCCTGTTTCTGATTGCAAAATTATGCTTTTTTCCTGTCTTTCTCGCTCTGTTTTTGATAATTAGCACTTTTTGCCTCAACAGGCATCCTTTATTTCCAGGATGATATAGTATAACAGAAAGCAAAATAAATCACGTTGTTGTATTGTCCCCGGTCCATAGGAACCGAATAACCACTTGAATAGGGTCGGGCGGGTGTAAGCGAATAGCTGAAAAAAGCTCCAAAACTAAACTGCTTGTTCCAATGATAATTAATGCCCGCCAACCCACTTAATTCAAATTTGTTGAATGGGGGTTTCGGTTCCAGTAACCCATTTCCATCGGTGTCCTCTAGCGACTTCATAAGATACCCAAGAGCCAATCCACCTTCCAAATCAATGTCTTTGCGAATAAAATAGCGGGCTGTAATAGGACTTTCTATGTACTGAAGCACCGACTTATAATACTCCCCGGCTTCAGAGTCAGCATGTTTGCTTCCTTTGCTTATATAGCGGATGCCTAGCTGCCAGCCCATTTTTTTTGACATATATCGGTTTACAAATGCTCCTCCCACAATACCGGCTTTGTTATACCCAGAAAAGGTGTCGCCATCGAGTTGCGAAACCGTGATTCCTCCATAAACTCCGGAATTAAATTCTTGAGCTGTTGCAAAATGGATAATTAATAGAATTCCTAAAGTAATTAAGATAAGTCTCTTATTCATGTTAATGGGGTTTTTTTAGCAATTCTTCAAGCTCTATACATCCTTCAACGGCTTTTTTTTGTATTACAGTAAAATTCATTCCCAATGGAATTTCAATAGAAGAAGGATCAATGATATATTTCGGAACCTCTGGACGAGCATACATGATAAGCCCGGCTGCCGGATATACATTCAATGATGTGCCTATAACCACAAAAATGTCGGCTTTTGCCGCTATCTCCACCGCCTTGTCGATAGCCGGAACCGCCTCGCCAAACCAAACAATGTGCGGTCGCAATTGAGCCCCTTTTTCACAAACATCGCCTAAATGAATGCCTTTGGTGCCAATGTCGTAAATTAAATTAGGAAACTTGGTGCTCCTTACTTTGGTTAACTCGCCATGAAGGTGTAATATATTCTTGCTTCCCGCCCGCTCGTGCAGATTGTCCACATTTTGGGTAATTACCAGCACATTAAACCATTTTTGCAAACGGGCTAACGTAAGGTGTCCTTCGTTTGGTTCAACTTCGTCCAGTTGTTTTCGCCGGGCATTGTAAAAATCAAGTACCAATTTTGGGTTTGCTTGAAATGCTTCAGGAGTTGCCACATCCTCAATCCGGTATTTGTCCCACAATCCACCGGAATCCCGAAAGGTGCTTATCCCGCTCTCGGCACTCATGCCTGCACCAGTTAGTATTACTAAATTCTTTTTTACCATGGCTGCTATCTTTTTATGGAATTGTTTCTACTGGAAATTGTTTTTCCCGCCATTTATCAAGACCTTTTTCTAAATTAATAATCGTTTTAAAGCCTAGTTTTACCAAAACTTCACAAGCTTTTTTACTTCGTATTCCTACGGAACAATAAACCAATAGTGGAGTATCTAAATCCAACGAATCTACTAGTTGATTTAACTGCGCTTGCGTCGGAACAAGGATTGCTCCTTGAATAATTTGGTTGTTGTAAAATGCCGTGTCCCGAACATCAATAATAATCTCATTGCTGTACTCCATTATTAAGTTGGCAAACTCCTCGTTACTCGCTTGGATAACTGCCTTTTTTGGTTGCGATAGGCCTACAAATCCTAATCCGTTTAACAAACAAAGTATCAATAATTTGTATTTCACTTTTCTATTCTGATTCAATAATTAACTCCGTTAAAATAGCATCGCAAACAAAAACACCATTTTTGGTTAACACCAAACTTTGGTTTTTTATTCTCAATTTTTGATTCTCAATAAATGATTTTGCCTGCTGCATCAAACGCTCTTTCCATTCCTTGCCAAATTGATTTTCAAACGCGTTCAAATCAACTCCCCATTGAGTCCTCAACGAGGTTATCAAAAACTCGTTGTGCTTGTCAATCAAGGTGAGTGTTTCTGTTTCAAACTCTGGCTTTGAATTTTTTATTGCATTAATATATTGGCTGATATTGGATGGATTCCATGCCCGACTTTGAATGTTATAAGAATGTGCTGCAGGGCCAATGCCCAGATATTTTTCTTGTTTCCAATAATTGGTGTTGTGCTTTGAATAAAAACCTTCAGTTGCAAAATTGGAGATTTCATAGTGTTCAAAACTATGCTGTGCTGCCCAATCCATTAATTGGTTAAATTGTGAAAGACTCTCTTCTTCCGAAACGGGAAATAGTTTTTGTTTTTTTCTTCGGTCTTCAAATACAGTACCTTTTTCGTAGGTGAGATGATACGCTGATAAATGCTGTATTTTCAACGATGCCATTTTTTCCAGATTCAACAGCCAGGTCTTTTCATCACTGCCGGGCAGTCCATAAATAAGATCGGTACTGATGTTGTTAAATCCGCATTTCTGTGCGTTTATTACAGAATCAATTGCTTGCTGCGCAGTATGCCGCCGATTCATCATTGCTAACTCAGCATCATTAAAAGACTGAATCCCTATGCTCAGTCTGTTTACCCTGGTACTCTTTAGTTCGGTAATATATTTTAACGAGAGATCGTCTGGGTTTGCTTCCAGGGTTATTTCGGGATTTTGAATGACTTCGAAATTCTGAAAAATAACTGTCAAAATACTATTAATTTCATCAACAGAAAGTAACGAAGGGGTGCCCCCACCAAAATATATAGTTCTTACCTCTTCGCCGGCCAACCAATCTTTTCGAAGTTTTATTTCTTGAATTAACGCCAATACCAACTCTGGCTTTTGCTTGATTTGAGTAGAGGTAAAAAAATCACAATAATAGCATCGCTGCTTGCAAAATGGAACATGAATGTAAATCCCCGACATAAATCAACCTTTTTTCAAAGGTAAGAAATCTTTGTAAACTGGGGTATAAAAAAAGCCGGAACAGCTTGATCCGGCTCAATTAATCTGATTAACAACTATATTAAACTTGCCTATATAAACATTAGTGTGCTTATTGATGCTTGATAACTTTTACATTTTTTATCCAAATCCTGATGTTGGCAGTATTACTTTCTGACATTGCATGATTATTTCTATATTGACCACCACCTCCCGGGCCCTTTCCCCCTGGTGGCCCTCCTGTTGAAAAACCAAAATCTCCTTCCTGCTGGTCATTCTTGCCGGGTGAGTGCTGTTTTACGCCCTGTTCATTGATTTTAGAGGTAATGCCTATACTTAATTTTTTCATGGTTCCCAAGTATTTCAGCGGGATGGTACCTTTATAAAACAGTACCCTTTTATCGGTTATCTGACTCTGAACTGAAATTCCAAATGGGTTGCTATTGGGTACAAAAACCGCCGAACCTTTCGCCGCTATTCCTATAAGCTGAATCTCATCTTGAGTATTCATTATAAAAGGCTCCAAAATTACTTCCGGGTTGCTACCATTTTGTTCTTGGGGAGTTCTTCCTTGATTTTCAAAAGGTAAAAACCCCTCATGAGGTTTTATGCCAAGATGTGTGAATCCCATGGTTTCCTTTTTTTGCCCGCTGGTATCAATCCAAAAGGTTACCCCATGCCTCAAACATTGCTGCTGCACCTTTTCGTCGGCTATACGAAGGTGAAAAAACAGGTTGGTGTCGTTAGCTGTTATGGAATACATCATCTTTGTGTTTTTATCATAAGCCATTTTTTCAAATGGAAATTCCAGCCCATTTATTTCATCAACACCTAACTCTTCGGTTACAATATAGTTTTGTGAATACCCTTTTATGGTTGATATTGTCAACAACATTAAAATTACCTTTTTAATTTTCATTGTGGAATTGTTTTTTAAAAAGACCCATCGCTTCTTGTCCTTGACAAGTGGATGGGTCTTTACTTTAACCAACCTTTATAAAAATCAAAGTTACTACACACATTTTCATTCCAAAATATATTCTACCAAACGGGTG
>JBAYKX010000011.1:0-104224 GCA_041664345.1 Salinivirgaceae bacterium | reverse complement strand
TTGTCTATCATATTATAAGAGGTTTTTGATTGTTATATATTTAATATTCAAGCAATTAAATATAATCAAAAACCTTTTTTTATGCAAATTTTAAACACAATTCTTACATCGAACTCACGTTAATTAGCAAACTTCCATCTCTTTTAACGTTTCCATGAGGCTACGCCACGATGGAAAGTTAAAAAGGAGTAACTACCGACTTTCCATCGTCCGTAGGACATGGAAACGTCAATAAGAAGCAGTTCTAACTTCCAGCCACCAGCATCTCCACTTGTTAATAACAAATTACAAACTTCCCAACCAACCAATCGCCAATTTTACTACTTTTGTACCCATAGGTTTCCGAAATATTGGAACGAAGAGGGAATGCCGTGTAAATCGGCAACAGTACCCGCTGCTGTAAACTCTATAAAACCTTTGCCAACTTTCGCCACTGTCCCGAGTACTCGGGATGGGAAGGCCGGTAAAAGGGGAGTAAGTCAGAAGACCTGCCTAAAATTGTTTTACCATGCTTTCGGGATCAAAGGCGCGATTTCAGTGAAATCCACCCGAGCATCTAATTTATTTTGAGATGCATTTTTTTTGGCCATATTTTAGCTTTTTATTGGTTGCCGTTTCAGGCTCCCAAAACCCATCGCTGGCTCAGCAAAACAAGTTTGTTGCCAATGTGTTGGAATATAAACCGGCTCCGGGACAATTCATAAATACCCCTTACGGTAATCCATCATCGGCACAAAGTCTTATTGGTGGTGTTTCCGGAACGTTAAGTCTTGGAGGATTTGGCGGTTACGTAGTAGTTGGTTTCGATTATCGGATTGAAAATCACCCCGAAAACCCTTATGGTGTTGATTTTACCATTCTGGGAAATGCCAGCCCAAATTCTTCGGAACCGGCTGCCGTTTATGTAATGAAGGATGTGAACCAAAACCACTTGCCCGACGATACCTGGTATTTATTGGCTGGGAGCGATTATTATTTTTCAACATCGCATACTGATTATCAAGTCACTTACACCAATCCAAACAGCCTTTCAGCCGCTGATGTTCCTTGGACCGATATTTTTGGAAATGCTGGATTGATAGAAGCCAATAGTTTTCATACACAGCTTTATTATCCTTTGCATGATAGTTTTCCCGAAATTCCCAGCCAACAATATGCGTTAACTGGTTTATTGGTTCAGCCCCGCATCGATAAATCGGATCCGGCTTTTGTGGCGGTTCAGGTTTGTCCGTTCGGTTTTGCCGATAACAGTCCAAGAAACCTAAACTATGTGGGTTGGGAACCTAATAACCCATATACAGCTATAATTGAAGGTAGCGGAGGTGATGGGTTCGATATTTCGTGGGCGGTTGATTCCGGGGGTAAATCAGTGGATTTGGATGGAATCGATTTTATCAAGATTCAAACGGCGGTAAATGCCTCTGCCGGATGGTTGGGAGAATTGTCGCCTGAAATTCTGGGTGTGGTTGATGTGGCCCCCGATATTTCTATAACAGGGACACAGCAGATGCTAGTTATTGAACCCTTATTTAGAAATCTGAAAACGGATGAAGCCATTTACCTGAAAGCCTACTATTTTGTGTCGGGAAAACCGGTTGAAAACCCATCGGTTATTTTTTCGTTGAATAAAAACGATATAGCTTCCATTGCTGAATCCGGTGAAATGCAAGCATTAAAACCGGGTCAAGTTACAGTTTATGCCCGATTGTCTGGTGATGCTTCAATAATGGATAGTTTGGAAATTTTCATTGAAAATCCAATTTATGCGTCTGAAACTTTAGAAAAAGAAGCTAACTTCTTTCCAAATCCCGCTAGGGAATTTATTCAATTTTCAGAAAATCAATGGGTGGGAGAATTGCAACTTATCAACATTCTTGGCCAGCGATGGGTTTTGAAACAGGAAAGTAATAACCAATTCTATCTTTCGGATTTACCAAGTGGTTTATATACCATTTATTACCAAGTAAATGGATTAGTAAAATCAACTAAACTGATTAAAAACTGACCCATGGCAAGTCAAATCTTCAAATATGGGTTGACTTTTTTGATTGGCATTTCAGGCCATCATTTACAAGCGCAGTATTCATTCCACGATACCATTCCCATTGATGAAGTGTTGATTTTGGCCAAGCAGGATTTTAACCAACCCTCGGCGGGTGCAGTAACTCAGCGAATTGATACCTTAGCCCTGATGGATAATATTTCAGGCAATCTGGGTGATATATTGGCGGAACAAACACCTATTTTTATCAAAACAAACGGTCGGGGGGCTTTAGCCACTGCCTCCATACGTGGTGCTGGGGCTTCGCATACAAATGTTTTATGGAACAATATTCCTATAAATTCACCCATGACCGGACAAGTCGATTTTTCATTGATTCCCATCTATTTTACCGATGATTTGGAGCTTTTTTATGGCTCAGCAGCTTTGCAGCACAATAGTGGAGCATTGGGCGGCAGTGTCGCCATAAGTAATAAACCTACTTGGGAAAAGGGTTTTCAAACCAAGTTGATTCAAAGCGTTGGCAGCTATAATACCTATTCTTCGTTTGGGCAGCTTAGTTGGAGCAACAAAACTATAAATATAAGGAGCCGGGTGTTTTTTGAATCGTCGGACAACAATTATAAATACTATTTTCAAGGACATCGCACCGGTGAAGAGTCTGGTTATCGAAAATTAGAAAACGCATCGTACCAAAAATGGGGTGCTTTGAATGAGGTTTTTGTAAGGTTAAATGACCAGGAGTTGGCAGGAGTTAACTTATGGATTCAAGCCAGCGATAGAAATATTCCTGCATTAATCACTTCATCGGTATATAACCATAAGGAAAACCAGCTTGACGAAAATGCAAAGGTTCTGGCTTTTTATAAACATTACGATGATGCTTTTTCGTGGGAGCTGCAAACGGCATTTATTCATGATGCCTTATCGTACCAATTGATGAATCAAATGAGCGATACCTCGGTATATTTGGTTCATTTTGATACCGATAACCAGAATCAAAGTAGCATAACCCAATGGAATTCAACCTATAAAACGGTAAATAAATGGCGATTTAGTTTTGATGTAGAATATCGGTACGATAAGGCTCATACCCTTGATCAGCAAACTGATTTGGGGTATTCGCGCACTCAACAATCGGTTTCAACCTTACTATCAGCCCACAAAACCATTGGGGAACGATGGAACCTTTCCGCTTTGTTGCGAAGTCAGTGGGTTCAAAATCAGAACTTACAACCGCTTCCATACATTGGGGCCGAATATCTTTTGAGCAATACCCATCAAGTGAAACTAAAAACAAGCATTTCCAGAAATTACCACTTTCCTAGTATAAACGATTTGTATTACACGCCAGGAGGAAACCCAAACCTGATACCAGAAAAGGGGACAACCGGTGAATTTGCCCTGGAACAACAAACTAATTTTGGAAATACCCAATTATCGCAATCGGTAAATACCTATTATTCCGTTATTAACAACTGGATTCAATGGACTCCATCGCAGTTTGGTTATTGGGAACCAACCAATTACAAAAAAGTGAATACAAGGGGTATTGAATACAATTGCACCTTAACCTACCAATTGAGAAATTTTAGCAGTAAGGTACGATTCCAATATGCCTATACACCCACAACCAATGAATCGGATGCGCTTTCAATTGGAGATGCCTCCAAAGGTCAGCAATTGATTTACATTCCCCTACACTCAGGCAGTGGTTGGGTTTATCTCAATTATAGGAAAATTGAATTGAATTGGCTTACCAACTATTTAGGACAACGCCAAACTTCAACAGTTAACGATCCGGACACTTACTCTGAAGCATCATATTGGTTAACCAACATTTCGTTGGGAACTAATTGGAGCGGCGAACATTTGAAACTGGGTATCTTTGGAAAGATTGATAACCTTTTTAATGTTGAATATGCCAATCTGAAAGACCGTCCCATGCCAATGCGGAACTACTCCATACAATTAAAAATTGCATTTTAGACTGTTAATCATGAGTTGGAAAACCTCACTTTATTTGTTCTTTTTAATCACGGTATTTTCGTGTAACGATGAAAATACAGTTCAACCCATTGATTCTAAAATTGGGAAAGGGGTTTTTATTGTGAATGAGGGCAATTATATGTTTTCAAATAGCTCCCTCTCCTATTACAATCCGGTTACACGCGAAATAGAAAACAAGGTTTTTTACCGGGCCAATAGTTTTGAACTGGGCGATGTGGCCCAAAGTATGCAAATTCATGATTCGTTGGGTTTTATTGTGGTAAACAATTCAGCACGGGTTGATGTGATTAACATCAACACGTTCAACTATGTGGGAACCATCGGCGGGCTGTCGTCGCCGCGTTATGTGCATATCATTAACAAGAACAAAGGTTACATTACTGATTTGTATGCCAAAGCAATTGCCATTTTCAACCCAATCACATTCAAAGTCACCGGTTCCATTCCGGTTGATAACCATTCAGGGAAGTTTTACCAGCATCCCACCGAGCTTATGGTACCTTTTGGGAAATGGATTTTTACCAACTGTTGGAGCTTCGATAACAAAATATTGGTTATTGATATCGAAACCGACCAAGTAGTTGATTCCATTGAAACAGGCCTTCAACCGGTATCTATTGGATTAGATATAAACGAAAAACTTTGGGTACTTACCGATGGCGGGTATCAGGGAAATCCATTGGGTTACGAAGCACCTACATTGTGCCGGTACGATGCGGTTTCAAAGCAAAAAGAGGTTTCCTTTTCTTTTGCGTTGGATGATAATCCGTTGGATATTCAGTTCAACGGAACGGGCGATACCTTGTATTTTATCAACAACCACGTTTGGAAACTACCTGTGGATGGGGCGGAATTCCCTTTGGAGCCGTTTATCAGCAAGCAGAACCGGCTATTCTCCGCGCTCGGCGTCGATCCAGCAACTTCCGAAGTATATGTCTCCAATGCCATCGACTATCTTCAGCCTGGCTTGGTTTACCGCTATTCTCCGCAAGGCCAACCCATTGATACCTTTAAGGTGGGGATTGTGCCTGGTGCGTTTTGTTTTAAGGAATGAATTAAATATATCCTAATATCCGCAAGTCACGGCGTGACTTATTTATTAAAAGTTGCTTTTTAAAGCTGACTCGGTAATTTTAATTTAAGAGTCACACCGTGACTTTTAGCAGGTTAACTTTTTTTTTGCGATTTAAGGTATATTTACCTATAGTTAATTACCTCCATGTTTCGTCCTTAAATACAGCGAAATATAATTATTTTAAATTAACAATAAATTTATTTGGAAATTATTTCAATACGGTTTATCTTCGCTTCATTGGTTTCTACCAACAGCCCTATATCAATTTTTTTATAAAAAAAGGTCGTTAACGCTACCTAAGGATATTTTTTGCTTTTTTGTTGAAGTCTATTAAATTTAATGAAACTACCCATGATTAAAAGTATCCAATTACTTAAATTCCAAATTATTGCGAATCGTTACATAATTACCTTAGTTTTATTAATAGGTGGTATTTTACCTATATTTTCTCAGTCAACTTATTTGCTCCGCTCATCCTTGGGGAATGCCGGAAAATCTGTCATTTTATTATCCAATGGTCAGGAATTTACTGTACAGCAAAGCATTGGCCAGGGTTCGGTTATTGGCACTTTTAATCAAAATGGGTATGTGTTAAGGCAAGGTTTTATACAACCATCGAAAATGGCGGCTTCACCAAAAGCCTCCACCAAGCTTCAAGTTACTTTTTCGCCAAACCCGGCATCCGAAAAAATGACCATTACCCTTACGGAAACGGTTAATGGACCTATTACGGTCAACCTTTTCGACATCAGTGGCAAAACACTTTTCACGGATAATTTTCCGGTTTCGCAAGAGATAAAACTGGATTACCTGCCATTGGCTTGCGGAATTTATATTATGGAAGTAACCACTGGTAATCAATACTTTAGTGCCAAACTTATAAAAGAATAAGCAATGAAAAAAATCATCTTTCTCAGCATCCTCTTAGGGAGCCTTTTAACTGCCCAAAGTCAGCAGATATACATGGATTTTGGCAAAACGTTTTCAACATTTGAATATAAAAACTCTGAGGGCAATGAGTTGGTTAATATGATAGGCACCAACCAAAACAACTTGGGAGTGGGATACCGCCATTGCATCCAAAAAACAGGTTTTCATGTTTTGGGCGGGGTATCGTACCAAAAATATGGGGCTCAAGCCAGCGATACCATATTGGATAATTATTACAAGTGGGATGCAACCTATATTGGAGCTAATGCGGGTTTCGATTATGAGTTTTTTAAACCCGAGTTCAATTACAGCGAGCGGTATCGTTTTACTTTGTATCTGCGCGGGATGATAGCAGCGGAATTCCTGATGCAAGGTACCCAAATTGTGAACAACCAACTGACTGATTTAAAAGGGGTAGAGGAATTCAACCAACCGCTTTATTTTGCGCGTGGTGCTATAGGGGGAAAATATTACCTTTCAAAATCGCTGAGCGTTTATGCCCAATACATGGGTGGCAAAAGCTTCCTATTTGGCGATTACAGCAATAAAGAACAGCTACGCATCATTACCCACAGTATAAATGTAGGCATCTCGGTAAACCTGAATCCATAAGTTTTATTTATTCCACAGCTAACTAATTGAATAATAATTTTTAAGATAAATACATTATGAAACAGCTATATTTATTGATTGCATCCCTTTTATTTACGGTAAGTGTTTTTTCGCAAAAACATGGAATCAGCTACCAGGCAGTTATAATTGACCCAAATGCACAGGAAATACCCGGTGTTGATAAAGAAGGCAATATATTACCGAACACACAAATTGCCATCCGCTTTACCATATTGGATGCAACAAATGCCGAAGAATTTACTGAGGTGCAAATTACCAATACTGACCGATATGGGATGATTAACCTTATTATTGGACACGAAAATTTTGATGATTTTACACGTATTAGTTGGGACGGAACCCAGAAGGATTTAAAAGTTGATATCGATTTTACAGGCGTGGGCGATACTTTTGTGGATTTGAGCCGGCAAGATTTAACTTTTGCACCGTACGCTTACCACCGGAATATTACGGCAACCGGCACCTTGCGCGTTGACGATAATACCAGTTTAAATGGAGAGCTTTTAGTGGAAGGCCCAACCAATCTCAACAGTTCATTGGATGTTAATAACAGCAACAATACCAATCTTACCGGGATGCTGAACGTAGTGGGAGTTACCCAATTAGACAGTAACTTACTTGTTGTTGGAAAGACTGCTTTAATGGATTCTTTGAATGTCAATCAGAGTCCTTCACATTTCGATGGAAATATAGCCGTTGAAGATACGGCTACTTTCAACGGCCCTGCCATATTTAATGCGCCGGTCGATTTTGTTGAAATTACGGTAAACGGCCCTTCGCATTTGAATGGACAGGTTACGGTTCATGCCGATATGGATACCCTTGGCGATAAAACGAATTATAATGCTTATCCATTGCTGGTTGAAGGTGGCAGCCAAGGAATGGCCATAAAAGTTGAAGGTTCCCGATCGAGTTCCAATAATTACATTTCATTCTGGGATGGAACCCAGATGTGGGGCCGAATTGAGGGACAAACAATAGGGGAGCTAACAAGTGATCCCGGGTATGCTTTTAGTATTGCTAACCAAACATTGGGTATTATATCGGGCACTAGAGATTTTGTGATTGCCGGATTGGAAGCTATCCAGGCAGGTATTGATCTTACAGCAGCTTCTACCTCATCAACCGCTTGTGTGGGGCTTGGGGCTTGCGTTACCGCACCAATACCGTCAACAATTGCTGCTAGTGTAGTTAACTTGGTTTTAAAAATTGCAAATACAGCTTTAATAGGGGCAGGCCTTGGTATGAACGTTGCAGGTTTAGCTGATTTTATTATAAGTTCAGAGGAAAATATCGGGGTTACTTACCAATCAGGTGCAGGTGATTATGCTGAATGGCTGCCAAAAGCTATCTCAACTGAAGCCTTTTTGCCGGGTGAAATAGTTGGGGTTCGGAATGGTTCAATTACTAAAAGTACCAGTGGAGCCGACAAAATTATGGTGGTTTCAACCAATCCAATTGTATTAGGCAATATGCCACAGTTGAATGAGGAGAAGAATTACGAAAAAATAGCCTTTATGGGGCAAGTCCCAGTAAGGGTAATAGGTGAGGTAGAACCTGGGGATTATATTTTGCCCAATATATTTGTTGAAGGTTTTGGAACAGCCGTGCATCCTGATGATATGAAAATAGCAGATTATAAAAAAGTTGCCGGTGTAGCTTGGTCGGTTAAAAGAGATCCCAATTATAATTATGTTAATCTTGCTGTTGGTTTAAATACCAACGACATGGCCATGATAATTCAAAAACAGGACGACCAATTGAATGACTTGCAAGAACAAATTGATCATACAAATAGCTTGCTGAGTACTTTAGTTCCTGGTTTTAAGGAAGCTTTGGATCAAAATTATGTGAATATTGAGGATACTACTTTAGCGAAAAAATCAAGCAATGAAAAAGCCGAAAAAAGTGAGACATCAACTCATAATGAAGACCATCTTTTGGCATCAACTGCTAACGATATTGTTTATATTACCCCCACAAGAGAACAATTGATGGTAGGGATTGAACAGGCCAAAGCGATGTATCTGGAAGCGGGAAATAATCTCGAAGATCATCCATTCTGGAAAAAAATGAAAGAAGAACCAGCCTATCAGGAAGAAATTTTACAGTTGATGGAAAATAAATTCGATAAAGCGATGCATACGCATAAAGCAATAAATCAGAAATTTGCAAAATAAGGTTTGTTACCATTAAACGCATTCATCATGAACCAAAAGATCTTGCTTTTTATCCTGTTCAATACCTTATGTTTAAACCTGTTACATGCCCAAAGCTATACTACAATTCCCGATAGCTATTTTGAGCAGGCGCTTATCGATCAAGGTATTGATTCCGGAACCATTGATGGAAGAGTATTAACTTCTGCTATTAGTGGTATCAAGGATTTGTACGTGATTTCGAAGGATATTTCAAGTTTGACAGGTATCCAGGATTTTGTGGCCTTGACTTCGTTGAATTGCGCGTATAATAAATTAGCAACTATCGATTTGAGCAAAAATACCGCATTAAAATCATTGGATTGTTCTTCGAATCAATTAACAACCTTAAGTATTGTAAATAACACCGGTTTAAATACGTTGGTATGTGCGTCAAATCAATTGGCATCGTTGAATGTTGCTGTTAATACAGCCTTGACCACACTCAATTGTTCAAATAATAAACTAACCAATTTAAATGTATCGAGTAATATCCTATTAGAGCAACTTACTTGCACTTCAAATCAATTAACGAGTATAAACATTACAGCAAATGACTCCTTGGTGTCATTAGATTGTTCGTCAAATCAATTAACCAATCTTAATTTAACGAATAATACCGTCTTATCATCGCTATTTTGCGCATCGAACCAAATAGAAGTTTTGGCTACTGCTACAAATGAATCATTAACCATGATTGACTGCTCCAACAATCAAATAAAAAATATGGATGTTAGCAGCAATACATACTTGACTTATTTAACTTGTTCATCAAACCAATTAAGCACCATTGATTTAGCCCAAAACGATTCGATGGTTTTCTTGAATATAAGCAATAACCAATTATCGGCACTCGATATCTCCAACAACGACTCTCTATTAAATCTCATTTGTGCATCCAACCAGTTAACAAGCATTGATCTTTCAATAAACACTGCCATTGAAAGCATCGATTTATCCCACAATCTGTTAAGCGATTTAGATTTGGGCACCAATACCGCTTTAAAATCAGTGGATTGTTCCAATAACCTTTTAAGCACTCTGAATATCAAGAACGGAAACAATGGGATTATTGAAAAATTGGATGCTACCCATAATCCTTATCTAAGATGTGTACAGGTTGACAATGTGGCGGCGGCTAATAGTAAAACGGGCTGGAAAAAAGATTCCACGGCAACTTACAAGTTGGTTTGTGGGCTGTACACCTATGTTCCTGATGCCAATTTTGAAGCAGCTTTGGCTGTGTACGATGATATACCCAACGATAAATACATTCCAACCACCAACATCGAAAACCTGACCACTTTAAATGTAACCAATCGAAATATTGCCGATTTAACCGGTATTGAGGATTTTACAAATCTGGAAACGCTTCGTTGCGACACCAACCAACTGGTTAATCTTGACATGACCCATCAAACGAACCTGGTAACATTGAATTGTTCATCTAATAACTTGGTCGATTTGAATTTAAAAAATGCAGCCAATGCTGTTTTACTTTCCGTGGATGCCCGAAATAACCCGGCGCTTACTTGTATTCAGGTGGATAGTGTAGCTGCGGCAGATGCCCAGGTAAATTGGTTGAAAGATGCCACTGCATCCTATAACCTGGATTGCAATGCCAGCAAAACATACGTTCCAGATGATAGGTTTGAAGCAGCCCTCATCATGCTGGGTTACGATAAAGGTTCTTTGGACGATTATGTAGTAACCGACTCCATAAACACCATCCATAAATTGGATATTAGCAACCAAAACATACTTGACCTTACGGGGATTGCCGATTTTGTGGCACTTGATACGTTGGACTGTTCTGAAAATAATTTAATTTCCATAGAACTGAGCACGCTGGTAAAACTGAAAAGTTTAGATTGTAGAGGAAACTTTTTAACCAACCTTGATGTTACAGCCGACACCTTGCTGACCAATCTAATAGGTGGCGACAATAAGCTTTCCAGCCTCGATGTGAGCCAAAATTCAGATTTGAAGCAATTAATCTGCAATGGCAACAACTTGAAAAGCATTGATTTGACCACTAATATACATTTGCAGGAGTTGAATTTTAATACCAATTATGTTTCAACCATTGATATTGACACGAATACCCATATTCAAAAATTGTTTTGTGCAAACAATAAATTGAGCTCTTTGAATCTCACCAACAACATTTTATTGAATGAGTTGGACTGCGCAAGCAATAATTTAAGCCAATTGAATCTTCAATCAAATCCCGACCTGATTCGGTTGGACTGTTCCGGAAATGGTATAAGCAGCCTTGATTTGTCAAAGGATACTTTATTGGTTTCCATCAATTGCAATTCCAATTTAATTTCAGCATTGGATGTAAGCAAAAACCAATTGGTGCGGACTTTATATTGTGAAAGCAATAAGCTCACCAGTATTAATCTAGCAAGCAACGACTCCATAAGGGAGCTATCGGCCGCCAACAACAAATTAACCCTAATGAGTATTGATAGCCTCCGTTTTCTTAACAAATTGAATGTTGCCGATAACCAAATCACTGCATTGGATTTTTCAAAGAACGATTCATTGCAAATTTTGTTATGTAGCAACAATAAGTTGCAGGCGGTAAATACCGGTAGCAATCTCCTTTTAGAGACAATTAAATGCGCTAATAACCAATTAAATACATTGGATATTGGTAACAATGCTTCACTTATTGAGTTGGATTGTTCAAAGAATAACCTTGATACAATCGATCTTTCCAGCGCATTATCGTTAATAGAATTGGTTGTTGATAACAATAAACTCACCGCCCTCGACATCAGCGGTAATGCTCAATTACAAAGAATTTCCTGTAGCAGTAATTTGCTTGAAAGCCTGGATTTTGCCGACAATGAAAAGTTGAACGCATTAACCTGTTCATTCAATCAATTAACCAGCTTAAATGGCAAGAATGGTCGTAATGGAATATTGACCTCATTCAATTCCATCAACCACCCCAATTTACAGTGCATTGAAATTGATGATACCGCAAATATTGGCAGTTCGTGGATGAAAGATGCAACCGCCTCGTATTCCGAAAACTGCCGTTATGTGGAAACCTATATTCCCGATGACAATTTTGAAGCAGCGCTTTCTGTAATTGTCGGCGAACCAAGCAACAACCACGATAATTATATTTCCACAGCCAGTATTCAAGGCATTGCAACCTTGAATATCAGCA
Source organism: Salinivirgaceae bacterium (assembly GCA_041664345.1). GTDB lineage: Bacteria > Bacteroidota > Bacteroidia > Bacteroidales > SZUA-534 > GWE2-40-63. Next base: position 92,189 of record JBAYKX010000011.1, on the reverse strand, counting down.
ACAAAAACATTTCGGACTTAACCGGACTTGAGGATTTTACGGCATTAACATCGCTTAATTGCAGTGGAAACCAACTAGACAGTTTGGACTTGAGTACAATTGACAGTTTAACAAACTTAAATTGTGCCAATAACCTTATCGATACTTTGGTTTTAAGCAACAACTCATTGTTAACCGATTTGGATGTTTCATCGAATTTATTGAGTGAAATTGATGTTACGGATCTTGATTTCCTGACGAGTTTGGTTTGCAATAACAATAGTATAATAAGCCTCGATTTAAGAAGCAATACCAATTTAACATCGGTAAATTGTGCATCGAACCAATTAATAACATTGTATGCCAATAATGGTAACAATACCGATTTAACCACTTTTAATGCAACCAATAACAGCGGTTTACTTTGTGTTCAGGTGGATGATTCCGATATGGCAAACAGTGGGGCGGGAGTGTATGCCAATTGGCAATTCGATAGTGCGGTTACTTTTGGCAACAATTGCCACTACTTTGAAACATATATCCCTGATGATGCCTTTGAGCAAGCCCTGATTGATTTGGGGTACGATTATCCGAATACGGTAATACTGGATGACTACATTCCTACCAAAAAAATAAGCCCAATAACCTACTTAACCCTTACCGATAAAGCCATCCCCGATTTAACCGGGATTGAGGCGTTAGCTTCCTTGGTCACATTCAATTGCTCCAACAATAAGATTGCGAGCATCGATTTAAGCAGCAACCTGGCTTTAGTCACCTTAAATTGTGCCAATAATGTTTTAGCGAACATAAATATTTCGCACAATGCATCGTTGAATAAACTTGACATTACCAATAATTTACTTACAAGCCTCGATATAAACAGCAACATGGGTTTAGAGCGATTGTTATGCGCATCGAACCAACTTACCAACTTGAACATTTTAAGCAATACAGCTTTAACTGAAGTGAACTGTTCTTCAAATAAATTAATAACTGTTGATGCAAATAATGGTAACAATGCTATTTTGCAGTATTTCGATCTTCGGAACAATCCAAAATTGAATTGCATTTTAGTTGATGATATATTGGCTTCGGCCGGATATTCAGGCTGGTATAAAGATGTGCATTCTGCCTATAAACTGGTATGCGAAGATGATGATAATGATGGCGTAGCCGATACCGACGACCTTTGTCCCGATACCCCTTACGGCGATTTGGTGGATGTGTTTGGCTGCACAATTTTTATGCTGCCGGCCAATAATTTTACTGTTTTAACCAAGAGCGAAACTTGCAGGGGAGGAAATAACGGGATAGTAAATATTAGTGCCAATGAAATTTACAATTATACCGCCACGCTAAATGGAACCATCGATACCATAGTTTTCAAGTTCACCACAAATGCCGATATTAGGAATTTAAAGGCTGACAGTTATAGTCTGTGCATCACCATTGATGAGATACCGAATTATTTACAATGCTACGAGGTGTTTATTTCGCAACCCGATGATTTGAATGTGGAACCGATGATTGATGAAACAGGTAAAAGTGTTACGCTCAAAATGTCGGGAGGAACAAACTACACCATCGATTTTAACGGACACAAGTTTAGCACAACGGAAACAGAGGTAACGATGAATCTTGAAAAAGGAAAAAACACGGTGCAAATTACGACGGATGCGGCTTGCCAGGGAAAATACACCAATTCGTTCTATTTATCCGATGGGCCTGCGGTTTACCCGAATCCATTTAAAGACTATTTTGATATATATTCCGGGGACAACAAATCCAATACCTTGGATGTGAAACTGTTTTCATACTCCGGTCAGGTGGTATTTTCAAATAGCTTTGCCGGCAACAATGGAGCGGTTCAAATAGTAACTTCCGGTTTTAAGCCGGGTGTATATTATCTGTGGATGAAATCGGAAACCAAGGTATCAACCATTAAAATTGTAAAAGAATGAAAAACTTGTTGCTAACCATTAGTGCAATAATTTTGCTCACAGCCTGTTATAAAACGGAACCCGATTTAAAAAACCCGGTTGCAGTAAATTTGCTTTATCCGTTTGAGAATTCGCTTTGCAACGTGGGAACCGATAGCACCGTAACCGAGGGCACCATTGTATTTGAATGGACTGCGGGCCTATATGCCACCGAATATGAGTTCAACCTCAAAAATTTGGCAACAGGCGATAGTATTTCGCAGCTTACATCGCAAACAAAATTATCGTTGCGCATTTTAAGGTCGGCTCCTTATTCCTGGTTTGTTGTATCAAAATCGGATATCAATAGCAATACAGCCAAAAGTAAAATTTGGAAGTTTTACAATGCGGGGGAGGCCATTGAAAATTATGCTCCATTTCCTGCCGAAATTGTATCCCCAAAAATGGCGCAAACAATTGTTGCATCTTCCAATACAATTTCGTTGAGTTGGACTGGCAGCGATATTGATGACGATATTATTGGCTACGATGTTTACTTTGGCACCACCAATACACCACCACTGATTGAAACCAACTTTCAGGATACTACTTTAAACAATGTAGCTATTTCCGCCGGCACGGTGTATTACTGGAAAATTATTACAAAAGATACCCGAGGCAATACTTCGGATTCGGGTATTTATCAGTTTAGGGTTAAATAAGAACAATACAAATAAATATCTATTTTTATTATAATGATTGTTACTTACATTATCAATCTTACTCCGCCCAATTCAGCCACCTTATAGGAGAACCGGTTTCCTGGTGAACCAATAAACATGAAGTTTTTAGGTATCTTCCATTGTTTCGACAGTTTTTCAATAATTTCGGGTCCAAAAACGCCTATAATTTCTATAAATTCAATTTCAATACCCTCATAAGCCCGGTCGAGTACTTCAATGTCTTTTTTTAGTAGTTCATTGCTATCGCCTTCCTTTATGATGTTCACAATTTTCAGTTTTTTAGTACTTTCATTTTCTTCAACATACATCATTACTTTATTTAAAATCGCCACATCATCGCCTTTGGTAAAAAACACAAATTCCTGGGAACGAATGTCAACTTGTAGTTTTATCAAATAGCGATTGCTTATTATAATAAACCTTCGCAACGGGTTGTAAAAATACTCCAGCATTTCAATTAACAATTTAATGAGGAATACCCGGTTAAGCATAACACCGATAAGTAATAAAGTTGGTATTAAGTAGTTCAAGAAAGTAAAAAAAGAATGTTTGCTTATACTCACATTTCCTATAAATGCTGCTATTATGAGTAAAATTGCTGCCAACACAACCAATACATTGGCACGTTCCGGCCTAGGTAGTTTTTTACGCTTGTATTTCAATAACAGATTGCCTATTCCAAATAGACCCATTACCGTTAAAAACGAAAATGTATATACGCCGGCTAATGATTGCAGCTTGCCTTGAGTAGCAACTAAAATGGATAAACATAAGAACAAAAAAGCAATGATAATCCGATAATTTGAACCACGCTTGTTCTTTTTTAAAAAGTAATTGGGTAGAATTCTATCCAGAGTAATGCGTTCCAACAAACCGGATACTCCCACTGACTTGTCCTGATATAGGTTTACACAAATAGTGTAAATTAACACCGCACAAAAAGTCATGGACAAGAAAAAAGAAAACATCAGTAAAGAGGCCATCGTAGCCGAGTATCTAACCGGGTCAATAAGTTACCGTGGATTAGAAGCTAAATACGGAGTTCCGAGCAGAAGTATCTGCGATTGGGTGCTTGAATATCAGGGCAGAAAGCCAAGTTGGAAAGAAAAGAAACGGCACAAATTAGAAAAAGAAGGTAAAAGCCCGGAACCGGAGTTGCCAAAAGATGTAAAGCTTTTGCAAGATGCTTTGCATAAAAGCCAACTAAAAGGCGAACTGCTCGAAGAAATGCTAAAACTTTCTGAAGAGCATACCGGAATCGACCTGCGAAAAAAGTTTGGTGCCAAGCGATAATGAATGTGAGTCAAAGAGAAAGCCGCAGTATTACTGCTCTTTGCTCGTTGCTTGGCTATACCAGACAGGCTTATTACCAACACAAAAAGCAATTGGAGAAAGAATCGTTGCAGCATGATTTGTTGATCGACCAAGTCCTAAACATCAGGAAAAAACAAAAGCGTATAGGTGGCAGAAAACTGTTGTTTTTATTAGAACCATTTATACAGGAACACCACATTTCAATAGGGCGTGATGCTTTTTTTGATTTGCTTTCAGAACGTTGTCTATTGGTTCGGAAAAGGAAGCGGAACAAACCAATAACAACATTTTCAGACCATTGGATGCGTAAGTATCCTAACCTGATAGAAGGGTTTTATCCAACTGCACCAAACCAGCTTTGGGTCAGCGATATTACTTATATTGTGGTTGGGGGTGGATTTGCCTATTTGAGCCTTATAACCGATGCGTATAGCCGTAAGATAGTCGGGTTTTATTTATCTGTTGGTTTATCAGCCGAAGGCTGTATTAGGGCATTAGAAATGGCTTTGAGAAACAACAAAGATGATTTAGGCAGGTTGATACACCATTCTGACCGTGGTTCCCAGTATTGTTGCTCAGATTATGTTGGCATATTAAATGATAATTTTATTCGTATAAGTATGACTCAAAATGGCGACCCAAGGGAAAATGCAATTGCAGAAAGGGTTAACGGGATATTAAAAGATGAATTGTTAGAAAAATCTTATGCAAATTATGGACAGGCAGTTAAATGTATATCCGTAGCAATAAGCATATACAATCATCAACGTCCTCATGGCAGTATCGATTACCTGATGCCGATAGAAGCCCATTTTAGGTCGGGAGAGTTAAAAAGGAGATGGAAGAACTATTATTCCAAAAAGGCAGAAAAAGCTCTGGAGGAAGTTTTTTAGCGGCTTTAAACCCCTCTTTGCTCCGTTCCGCTACGCTCCACTCCACAAAGAGGGGTTTAAAAACTGTAAACAGTATTTAGGATTAAAATTAAAGTGTAGATTTGAAACAGGATTGTGAATTAAAAAGTGTAAACTATTTTTAGGACGAGTCACACAAATGAGGTTAAAACAGCTCCGCACAAAACAAGTACCGCATCAATTGAAATAATAAAAGCTAACCAGTTTCCTCCGGCTGTTTTGCCTAAAAATGCTAAAAGCGATTCCTGATGTTCACCAACCTGTGCTAAAGGAATGATGCAAATTAAAAGAAAAGCCAGTACCGGATTAAAAAAACTAACTACTCCCCACATATTCCGCAGGGTTTTCCGGAACACTCCTTCTTGCTGCTCTTCCACATAATTTGAGGAGCTTTCGAATCCCGATATCCCAAGCATGGCAGCTGCAAAACCAAAAAATAGGGCATTTTTTATACTACCAGAGGAAAGAGGCAAATTCCAGTTTAGGTGAAATATATCAAATCCATTATTCAACAGAAACCAGATGGAAGCTAAAACCAATAATGCAAGCGATGCCAAATGAATTATAAAAATGATGACGGCAACAAAGGCTGATTCACCAATTCCAATAATGGCCAAAACGGTAAATGCAACTAATACAATTACCGTGGCTAAAAAATAATTAACCAATGGAATAATGCCTCCCAGATAATGCATGGCTTCGTAACCCGATAGCACTGCCGTTGCCATGTATGATAAAACCGTGAGTGCGGCAGCCAACGAAGCTAACCGTTTGGTTGATGTATTCAATAAAACATTGTAGGCTCCACCATTAAGCGGAATGGCTCCAACTACTTCGCTATAAATTTTCCTGAAAAAATACAATACTACAGCGACTATTATTAACGAAATCCAGGCATATTGTCCGGCATAAATAATGGTTAAAGCCGATACATATAAGCAAGATGAACTGATATCGTTTCCACTGATAGCCGTAGCCTGTAATTCATTTAACTTTTTTTTCATTTTTAGTTTTTACCAATACTGTTTTTTATGGTTTCATTTCAAAATTGAAACTATTTTAGTGGCTACACCATCATCAGTAATTATTTTAACCAGATAGTTGCCATTATTAAACATACTAAGATCCATCGATTTATTAGAATTCAAACTGGTCTCTTTTAAAAGTAATTTTCCGGAAAGGTCGTACAATTCAATGGTAGCATTCAATACGTTTTCAAGTGATAACATTCCTTGGGTTGGATTGGGGTAAACAGAAATTTGATTCTCCTTATGTTGGCTGTTTATTCCCTCTGGGTCAAATACCAAACGAATTGCAGGAACAAAATTTAAAGTGGTCCATATCCCGTCAATGTTTGCAATGCTTTCATGTTCAAAGTTGTGGAAGTTAGACGTATCAATGCCTATGGGAAGAAAATAGTTTTTTGTAACCAGAAAATTTACGCTGAAGCCAAAATAATATAAGCTATCAGGATAGAAAAATTCATTGAATTCCACCAATGCATTTCTAGTATAGGTATTCATAGGTTTTTCTACAATTAACCGTTGGTTTTCATAAATTTTGGCAATTAATATGGCATCATAGGGCCAATCTTCTAAAAAATTAACATTCATACTAGCTAGAAAATGACCTTGGTTTTTAAGTTTTAATGTAGAACCAATAAAATAATCACCAGAATTATAACTTTCGATGTCCAACATACCGGTTGGTGAGGTAGTTCTTGAAACATTTACCCAATCCGGATTAAAAAGTTCAAATGAAAGGGTATCGGTATTGTTTGATATATCATTTTCAACCAAATTACTTTTAATAGTAAAAACTATTTTAAAATTTCCTAAATCAACTTTTCCATCATTTTGAAGAAAAGGATGATTAAACTGGATAGTATCCACTTCAAGTGGCTCCAAGAAATTATTTGTATCGGAATAATAAGTTTCCAATATATCCTCATAATAACCATCAAGTAATTTTATTTCAAGAAAAACTTCAGTGGAGCTTACTTGACTCAAATTTTGTATAATGGCACCATAAAAAATGGTTTCTAAGGATACTTCAATATATTCGCTGTAATATCCACCATTGGGTTCATTGAAGTTTATCAAAGGTTTTACGAGTACTAAATCATTTTTCAGTGTATCTGATTTCGGTTTTTTTTGCTCTTGGTTCAACCCAATAGCCTGTGATTCTTTAATGGGAATCAAACTCTGAATAGTAATAAACACTAAAAATGCCAATAGTTTTTTCATAGACGAAAGCTTTAATTTATGATAAGCTAAACTAAGTATTTATTAACAAACAATCAAATGGAACTTTCAAAACTATAACAACCTATTTGAAGAAAATTAAAATCGCAAATAACGTGAGTTCGATTTACCATGCCATCTGGTTATGAATAGTTGATGTTTATTAAAACTTTCAATTGATTGGTGGAAAAACTATTGGCATTTATAACTTTATTACTAATTTTCGATATTGATATATGCACCCGTTTTGATAGAAAAACTATGAAAATTTCACCTACTGAAAACTGGCAAATTGCCTGGAATACGTTAAAAAACTTACCTGAATTATATTTGTTAACCGACCCATCCTTGGTTATAATTGATTCGAATATAAAAGATGAAAATCTTTTAAAAAGTTTGGAAAACTTTCAGAATAATATCAAGGATATACAAATAACTGACAATAATATCAATTATTCCATAAATGAAATAAACATTCAACCCATTAACGAACAAGGATATAAGGTATTTAATTTAAAACAGAATAAAATACTGAAAGAATTAACCAAATCAGAAATTGAAAAAACCCAAATTTTGGACAGTATGCTCGATGGGGCTGTTTTTATTAGTTCTGATTATAAAATTAGGTATGCAAACAAAAAGTTCTACGAATTATACCCAAATTATACTAGTAATAACAATGAAGTACCGTATTGCTATAAAATAATACATGGAATGACCAATCCCTGCTTGAATTGCTCCATGGAACGGGTCATAAAAACAAGCTTATTTCATAAAGCAGTGCGTTCAATAAAGAACGGTCCCAGCATTTTAACTATCACCTATCCTGTTTTTGACGAAAATAAGAAAGTTAATGGATCCGTAATTACCTATCGTGATATTACAGAAAGTCAGAACACTGAAAAAGCATTAAAAAAAGAAGCTACCATAAACAAAGTTATTGCAGAAATAAGTAAAGAAATACTTCTACCGGAACTCTCCGAAGAAAATATTGCCAAAAGAATACTCTCCGCTGCCTTATCATTAACAAAAAGTTCCACCGGATTTGTTACCGCCTATAACATTGAAACCAAAGAATTGGTTTGGAAAGCATCTGAAAACTATTCGTTAAAGACAAAGATGAAAGCTCAAGAACCTTGCTTCCATAATTCTGGTTATTTGTGCATCAATAATTTATTAAAAGCAAAAAAAGTTCCTTTTCTATCGAACCATTTAAAGAATTTTTTATTGGAAAATGGGATTCAGCAATGTGCTATGACCCGCGAAAACTGTTTAATGGTTCCTGCCATTTTTAATAATGAATTAATTGGTCAAATTTATGTTGCTGGAAGCGATCGTCCTTACATCGAAAATGACATTGAAATAGTAAAACAGCTTTCAAACATTTATGCACTAAGTATTTACCGGCGTAATACCGAAATTGAATTAATAAAAGCTAAAGAAGAAGCTGAAGAAAATAACAAACTTAAATCAGCCTTTTAGCCAATATGTCCCACGAAATAAGAACTCCCATGAACTCAATTATTGGATTCAGCGAGCTTTTACGTAATACGAATCAACCTCTTGAAAAGCAAAAGCAATATTTCGATTTAATCTATAAATCAAGCAACCAATTGCTGAATATTATCAATAATATTCTTGATGTTTCGAAACTAGAAGTGGGACAGGCTAAAATTGTTGAAAAAGAATTTGATGTGAACCAGATTATTCTTGATTCGCTACAATCCGTAATGCATCTTATCAGCGACAATAATGAAGTTATTTTAAAAACACAACTTCCCCTTGTTGGTAATGATTCCTATATTTGGTGCGATGGATCGCGTTTGCAACAAGTAATTACTAATTTAATTCAAAACGCCATTAAATTTACCAATCACGGAACAATTATAACTGGCTATGAGTTAGTTGAAAATAAATTACAATTTTTTGTTAAAGATACAGGTATCGGTATTTCAACTGAAAAACATCATCTGGTATTTGAACGTTTTGGACAAGCAGAAGAAGGATATGCCCGGAATTTTGAAGGAGCCGGTCTTGGTTTACCAATATGCAAAGGATTTGTTGAACTTATGGGAGGATCCATTTGGTTAGAATCTGAAAAAGGGGTGGGTTCAAATTTTTACTTCGAAATACCATACAAACAAGCAGCACCTAAAATTGGAGTTGCCAGTTCAATGCCTGAGCATTTGGATTACAATTGGGCAGGTAAAAAAATATTATTAGTTGAAGATGAATCGATGAGCCAAAATTTTATTGAAACTATCATATTACCATTTGGTGCCAAAATAATTTATGCCGGCGATGGATTTGATGCCTTGAATAAAGTAAGGTTAAACCCTGATATTGATTTAATTTTAATGGACATTCGGTTACCGAGACTCGATGGAATTGAAGCTGCAAAAAAAGTAAGATTGTTGGGTTTCAACAAACCAATTATTGCCCAAACGGCGAATGCACTGAACGAGGATAGAAAGCTTTGCCGCGAAGCTGGTTGTACTAACTTTATTCCAAAACCAATCAACAGAATTGATTTGCTTAAGATGCTGGATGATTATTTAAAATAATCCAAATATCCAGAAGTGAGGGTGTGACTTTTTAACTTTCAACGACTTAACTAATGTATAAAACGATAATAAAACAAAGAGTCACGCCTTCACTCATATCAAATTAACAGTTCTGCTAAAACCTAAATCCTAAAGTGGTAGAAAAGCGATTATTGGTGGTAGTAAGATCAGCAGCACTGGCTCCATTATACATGAAGTATTTTTCTTTTGAATTGGCATATTGATACGAAAAATCGAAATATAGACTGCCTAAAGCAACTCCAACTCCACCGGAATAAACCAGTTTAAATGCATCAGCATTAGCACTGGTCGATTGAAAGGGACTTCCATAATAGCCAAATCCACCGCGTAAGCTTACCATACTAATTCGGTACTCCCCTCCTATTTTAACAGTGTGACCTGCCACATATAAATTCTCTATTGCTTGATTTTCTTCATCAAAATAATAATCGTAAGCCGACAATTTCATATCCTGATATCCTACATATTCATATTCAGCTGAAATAATAGCACTTTTTCCAATAACTAAGGCTGCATTCCCCAATAGGTGCCATGGTGAAGCTAATTCCCAATTGTAATAACCAACGGGTGATTTTCCAGTATTAAATTCCCGCCCTTCCGGATAGTCAATCGTAGCATCAACATCGGTCCAATAATCATCGCGGAAATTGTACCAGGTTGGAGTATGAACAGCACCACCAATACGTATCAATTGGTTAATTTTATAGATAAATCCAAACTTAAAATTTAAACCGGAACCTTTCGAATACAAATAGTCGTTTGATTCCAGCGATTCCAACCATAAATCTTCATCATTAGGATCCTCCTTATGATATACTTGCTGACTATAATTAATATGCTGAATGCCAAAGGTTCCCCCTACAAACAACACATCATTATAATTTCCCGAAATTGAAAAATCATATTCACCGGCATAACCTGTACTTGTAAACCGATGATTTTGATTCAAATCATAACTATCATTAATTTCAAAATCATTGGAATAACCACCAATAATACTATCGTAAAAAACAGCATCAGCCTGAACGTAACCATTATTATTGGCTGCATTTTCAGGATTCAGGTCTGCATTAATTTTATCTGCCTCCGCATCGAGAATAGAATTTGAGGTATTTCTATCTACTATTAAAAATGCTTGATTATAATCAGCCAATTGGTTATACGAGATTCCATAATTCAGAAATTTCCAACCGTTTGAATTGGCCGGCTGTACAATAACAAATCCAACATTTGAAGGCCTGCAACTATTGCTATTTATGGTATTGCCAGAACCAAGATACTTTGAATCTACCTCATTTAACGACCAGGATAACGAAAATCCAAAGTCACTTTTACGGTAAACACCAATTCCTGCTGGATTCGAAGCCATAACCGATAAATCAGCACCCAACGCACCAAATGCACCACCCATGGCATTATAGCGGGCTGAACCCATTTGATTGAATTGCGAATAACGCAGGGCATCTACTTGGTTTTGAGCAGAAAGAATCAATACACATTGTACGAAAACTATAGTGAGAAATATTCGATTCATGGCGTGAATTTTAAAAGTTACTATCATTATTTTCTACGTGAACCGGAACTACTGGAACCTGATGAACTGCCAGAGCTTCCTGAACCGGAAGAACCCGAACTACTTTTGGGGGCAGAATAACTGGAACCCGATGAAGAACTACTTGATTTTGGGGCAGAATAACTGGAACCCGATGAAGAACCACTGGAACGAGGTGCTGAATAACTGGATCCCGATGTTTTTGGAGCAGAACTATTCGATCCATTGGAAGAATTGTTTTGTGATGGAGTTACTCTTGGCTGACCTGAATTACTCCGTGAAGGAGTGCTGTAAGTTGAACCTGAAGTACTATTTCTTGGTGTTCCATTACTTCCTCTGCTATACCCCGTTGTATTCGTTTTTCCATTTGAAAAGGTTGAAGTTTGCCTACTCTTTGAGCTATTTCCTGAATTGTTATAAGTGCGCGTTGAGCTTGAACTCGGGCGGGTATAACTTGGAGTATATCCCGAACGATTTTTAGATGGGCTTTTTGTTGAACTAACATCAGTTTTTGTTGGATTTTGTAATCGCTGGGTTTCTGTTTTTGAAGAAGAAACCGATGATTGGCTGTTTTCAGTATTATCAATTTTAACTGCTGATTGTCCACTCGGATTCTCTAACCTTGTTCCGATAGTACTCGTACTTGTTTTGTCGGTACTAGTGGTTCCAACCTCTCTTTTATAACTTGAGGAACCATTAGGATTAATGCTTGAATTATTGCTATTAGATACGTCACCTGTTTTCAAAGTTTGTCGGTTATTGTCGCCAGCTCCAGTTCCTTCTGAACCACTATTGGAACTACTTCCCCTACGAGGACCATAAACGTAACCCCTATCATCATCCGAACCATAATAGGGATAGTCGCTATAGCAGTCATAACATCCACCGTAATAAGGAGGAAAATAACCATACCCGTAATAGGGTGGGTAATATCCATATCCATAATAAGGGTAATACCAAGAATAGAAAGGGTCGTACCAATAATTGTATCCATAATAAGGGTATCCGTAATAAGGATTACCATAACCAAAACCTATACCCCAAGAATTTCCATAAGGACTAAAACCAAAATTAACACTCATATTCCATTGGTCGTCTTCTTGGTAATAATCACCTTGGTATTCATCATCATGAAATTTTTCAATACGCTCGGTAAACTCATCCTCAGAATAAGTAGTCCCATTTTCCTTATTTTCTCCGGTATATTCATCGGAAAGCTCATTCGTTTCATTCGGGTTAATAACCTGAACTTGCTTATTTACAACAGGGCTATTTTCATTATCAGGATTATAATAAATATCATCAACATAAGAAGATGAAAGTGTTGCACATGAATTTAGCAATAAAGAGCCTGCTGAAAAAAGAATTGCTATGGATAAGATATTTTTCATAATCGGCAATTTGTTAGTGTTTTGTAATAAAAATAATATGATTTACTTTGCAGACAAATCAATGAATAAAACAAGACAAATACTATACCAAAACAAGTTATGGGGAAATTTTTAACAACACGCCAAGAAAACTATTCTCAATGGTACAACGAATTAGTTGTAAAAGCCGATTTAGCTGAAAATTCTGCGGTACGCGGATGTATGGTCATAAAACCTTATGGCTATGCTATTTGGGAAAAAATGCAAGCCGCACTCGATACCATGTTCAAAGAAACAGGCCATGTGAATGCCTACTTCCCATTATTTATTCCCAAATCATTCTTTAGCAAAGAAGCGGCCCATGTTGAGGGGTTTGCAAAGGAATGTGCTGTGGTTACCCATTATCGATTAAGAAATAAAGCTGATGGTTCAGGTATTGAAGTTGATCCAGATGCAAAATTGGAAGAAGAACTAATTGTTAGGCCTACTTCGGAAACTATTATTTGGCATACTTACAAAAATTGGATTCAATCGTATCGTGATCTTCCAATTCTTGTAAACCAATGGGCTAATGTAGTGCGGTGGGAAATGCGAACCCGCTTGTTTTTGCGCACGGCTGAATTTTTATGGCAGGAGGGGCATACCGCTCATTCAACCAAGGAAGAAGCACTGGAAGAAACCATTCGTATGATTAATGTATATGCCAATTTTGCCGAAAACTTTATGGCAATGCCCGTAATTAAAGGGGTTAAAACAGAAAATGAACGATTTGCGGGTGCTTTAGAAACTTATACTATTGAAGCGCTTATGCAAGATGGGAAAGCCCTTCAATCGGGAACTTCTCACTTTTTAGGACAAAACTTTGCTAAAGCTTTTGATGTAAAATTTAACTCTAAAGAAGGGGCCCTTGATTATGTTTGGGCCACATCATGGGGCGTTTCTACCCGATTAATGGGGGCTTTAATTATGTCACATTCCGATGATAATGGGTTGGTATTGCCTCCAAAATTGGCTCCACATCAAGTAGTAATTGTACCTATATATAAAGGAAACGACCAATACGAAATAATGAGGGAAGCAGGAAACAAAATAAAGGCTCAACTAAAAGAATTAGGCATTACCGTTCTTTTTGACGACAGAGACACTCAGAAACCAGGTTGGAAATTTGCCGAATATGAATTAAAAGGTGTACCCGTTCGATTGGCAATTGGAGCGCGCGATTTAGAAAATGGTACCATTGAAGTTGCTCGCCGCGATACGCTGGAAAAACAAACCCTTCCAATTGAGGGCATTGCTAACGTGGTAAAACATCTATTGGACGAAATTCAAAATAATATTTACAAAAAAGCATTTAACTACCGCGAACAGCATACCTTTAAAGCCAATTCCTGGGATGAATTTGTTGATATTTTGGAAACAAAGGAGGATTTGTTTATGCTCATTGGGATGGAACAAAAGAAACAGAGGATATAATTAAGGAAAAAACTAAGGCTACCATTCGTTGTATTCCAGAAGGAAATGCTATGGAAGCGGGCAAATGTATTTATTCGGGCAAACCTTCAACTCAACGGGTGATTTTTGCAAAGTCTTATTAAATAACTTTAAAGTACTGGATAATTGTTTTAATCATTAAATAACTGATATACAATGGATTTAATAACAAGTATTAAAGAAAAAGCAAAAAAACACAACAAAACAATTGTGTTGCCCGAAGGAACCGAAGAACGAACCATTAAAGCAGCTGATATTATTCTTGCTGAAGGAATTGCCAAGATAGTGCTGATAGGCAATAAATTGGAGATTGAGCAATTGGTAACTAAATTTAGATTGAAACATATTTCAAAAGCTCAAATTATAGATCCAAAAAATCATTTCAAAAAAGAACAGTATATAGAGTCACTAATTGAGTTGCGCAAAAGCAAGGGCTTGAGCCGCGAGGAAGCAATTAAATTATTAGAGGATCCGTTGTATTTGGCAGTAATGATGGTAAAAATGGGTGATGCCGATGGTGAAGTAGCTGGTGCAGCCAATGCCACTGGAGATGTTTTACGTCCGGCATTTCAAATAGTGAAAACTAAACCGGGAATTAGCGTGGTATCAGGAGCCTTTTTCATGGTTTTAAAAGATAAAAGTTTTGGTGAAAACGGAATACTGGTTTTTGCCGATTGTGCCGTTCATCCAAATCCTACCGCCGAAGAATTAGCCGAAATTGCCGTTGAAACCGGAAAAACTACCCGAGCAATTGGTGGTTTTGAACCCAAAATTGCTATGTTGAGCTTTTCAACAAAAGGCTCTGCAAAGCACGAAATGGTTGATAAAGTGGTAAAAGCCACTCAACTGGCCAAACTAATGGCTCCTGATATGAAAATTGATGGGGAACTACAAGCAGATGCTGCCATTATTCCAAGTATTGGAGCAAGCAAAGCAAAAGGAAGTGAAATTGCCGGACATGCCAATGTGTTGGTTTTTCCAACTCTTGAAACAGGTAACATTGCCTATAAATTGGTACAACGTTTAGCTGATGCAGAAGCAATTGGCCCCGTTTTACAAGGTATGGCAGCACCAATCAATGATTTATCGAGAGGTTGTTCCGTTGAAGATATTGTTAGTTTGGTAGCAATAACATGCAATCAGGCCGCTGCAAAATAAATTTAGCATCACTTAATATTATATACTAAAAAATGATTGTATTAGTTTTGAACTGTGGAAGTTCATCAATAAAATATCAATTGATTGATATGGCGGTAATTGATTGTCCGGCCGTTAAAGCAGTTGGTATTATTGAACGCATTGGTTTGCCCGATGCCATATTAACCCATAAACCGGAAGGTGGAGGTAAATTCAAATTTATTGAGGATATACCAACCCATGAAATTGGGATCCAGATTATTTTAGAAGCTTTAACCAGCAGAGCCCATGGAGTTATCGAAGATGTGGATGAAATTAAAGCAGTAGGCCACCGGGTAGTTCATGGCGGTGAGTACTTTTCAAAAAGTGTGCTTATCGATGAAAAAGTAAAAGAGAAAATTGTAAAACTTTGCGATTTAGCTCCTTTGCATAACCCAGCGCATTTGGCTGGTATTGAATCAATGCAAAAACTGCTTCCAAATGTGCCTCAAGTAGCTGTTTTTGATACTTCATTCCATCAAACCATGCCACCCGAATCGTTCCTATATGCCATTCCTTATGAATATTACCTCAAGCACAAAGTGCGTCGTTATGGGTTTCATGGAACCAGTCATAAGTACGTTGCTGAAAAAGCCTGTGAATATTTGGGGCTCGATTTTCATAACTCTAAACTGATTACTTGCCACTTGGGCAATGGAGCATCCATTGCAGCAATAAAGAATGGCAAATCATTCGATACATCTATGGGTTTCACTCCAGTAGAAGGGTTAATAATGGGAACCCGTGTAGGGAACTTGGATGCAGGGGCACTCCTTTACTTGATGGAAAAAGAAAATTTGGATCATAAGGGTATTAATGATTTAATTAACAAACGCAGTGGAATGTTAGGCATTTCAGGTATTTCATCCGATATGCGTGATATTGAAAGCGAAGCTTGGAACAACAAAAACGAACGGGCGATTTTAGCATTAAACATGTACCACTTGCGTGTAAAAAGGTATATTGGAGCATTCGCTGCTGAAATTGGCGGAATTGATGCTCTTATCTTTACCGGAGGAGTTGGAGAAAATGGTCCAGAAACGCGGGAAGAAATATGCGCAAATATGGAATTTCTGGGTGTTGAATTCGATAAAGAGATTAATAGCGGCGTGCGGGCTAAAACAACTGTACTTAGTACCCCAAATTCAAGGGTTAAAGTATTGTTAATGCCAACTAACGAAGAAATGGTAATTGCTACCGACACTATTAAAGTAATTTTGGAAAACCAAAGCAATTATTCTGTTTAAAAACTGTTTATATTTTAATATCGGCTTTAAAGGAAATAAAAAAGGCTATTGAATTATAATCAATAGCCTTTTTTATTAATTGCAAAAAACTTTCAACTATGTTTTTTCATAATTGCGAAAAAAATCGATTCAATTATTTTAGAAATAAAAATGCAACGTAATTAATCCGCTTCCTTCAGTAGAAATATCTAATGAATTTGATTTTCCTTCAATGGAAATATCATCCCCTCCAGAAATGGTTTGAATCCTTGCACTTTGATTATTATATATTCCAATTAAATATAAGTCACCTCCCAATGACATTTTGGGGGCGAAAAAATATTCCACACCTATTTTTGCGCCTAATCCAATACCCAATGAACTTCCTCCATCTATGGTATAATCATTTACGGAACTAGTACCATCTTCAAATTCAATTTTTCCTTCATAGTATGTGTTGCCCCAATTATCTAATGTTAAGTACGGTGACTTCTCCAGCACAATAAAGGCTCCATAATTTCCCCTTAGCCTACTGTTAGTACCTATGTATTTTTCAATACCGGCAAGTAATCCCAAACTAAGAGCCGTATTAGTCAACTTGTCCTGTTGAGTTTCATCAACACTTCCGCTATACTCAACTTTATGGGAATATCCAATGCTAAAACGGGCAATTAAAGCTGTTTTATCCTCAAAAAAATACTTACCGGAAATGGTTACCGGACTATATACGCTCCGAAATGTAGGTGTATAGTTGTGGTCTTTGTTAAAAAAGTTACCTAAATACATTAAAAATGGTGTTGCATCTATTCCCAGCCCATAACTACCTTTAGTAGGCAATATAGGAATACCACGTTTATTCTTTAATGTATCACCCGTGTTAACCTGTGCATTCAATACGAAGCAACTAATGAAAAGTACTGCTGTAATAATAAAATATTTCATATCTATTTTTTTAAAATTATTTTCGAATTAAGTGTTTTTTTTCTTTAAAAAAAAGAATTTTATTGTTTAATTTGCTTAAACTTATTTAATGTATATGAAAAATATCTTATTCAGCTTTCTTTTACTCATATTATTATATTCCTGCGAGGATAATAATGATTCAATTCATTTAAGCAAACAATTAAAACTCAGTATTTCAAGTACCGAAAACGATATAAAACTTAATTGGTCGTTATTACAAGTTGAAAGTTTTACTCAGTATAGTGTTCAGTGGTCAATTGATAAAAATTATTGGACTTCACTTATAAGTATTAATGACTATCAAACCACTGAATATACATGCCCTAAATTTGGTCAATATATGACGGTTTACTTTAGGGTAAGAGTACAATATAATGAATATCAAACCAGTACCTCAAATATTGTTGAATTAAACAACCCTGATATATTCAATTTTTCTGTTACACCCACTTTTGCTTGCTGGTGGCCAGAAGAGGATATAATTTACGTGGCCAATTATTCATCTATTGAAAAGGTAAATTATGTTTCAAAAAAAAGTTTACTTATTCAATCCATAAACCAAGGAATCAATAATATTTATTTACTCGATTATAAGGGGGTAAAAGAACTTTACATATTATCAGGAAACAGACTTCTAATATACAACCCTATTGATCTTACTAAAAAAGATGAGATAGTTTTAGATAATTCAATATTTGTATTAACATCCGATGATAATGGCCATCTGATAGTTTCAGATTACTATCAGATAACTATATATGATCGTGGTACTAAACAAAAAGTCTCAAGTTTATATACAGGACAAAATGTTAAATTACTGTTTTTGAGTTCTAAAAATCAAATACTTGCAAGTGATAACTATTATATGTATAGATATTCATTGAGTACAAATGGTCAAATTTCATTAATTGATAATACTTATTATAATTATTCAAATGAATTAATATTAAAAACAAATATTGCTGAGTCTTATGTTGTGAGAGGGGTTCAAGGAAATTTATTTGATGACAATATGAATCAAATTGGCACTATTTATAACATTGCAAATTATAATGAATGTAACGATTATACCTTTTCGAACAATTCAATCTATTGCAGTTCTGACGAATCAAATACTATTTATCAATTTCAATTGCCTGATTTGACTAAAATCAATGAAATTAGCTTATTCGGAGTCCCTACATTTATTGAATATGATAGCAATACCCTTTATGTGGTAATAAAAAACAGTTACGATAATTGGGGAAATTATGTGTATTCATTGGAAAAAATTACCGATAGCAAATAATTGATATTATAGCTTTTTGCTTAAAAATTAAACTAAAATTTAATAAAAGGCTGTTTCATTTAAGGAAGCAGCCTTTTTTATTTACCGTGCTGTAAAACACGGTATATATATAAAATACAAGCATTAGCTTTGCATCCATAAAAAGTAATCCGTAAAAATAAAATCTATGAATATTACCAAGTTGGAGCAAATGTATGAAGTGCTACAAGGAACTGTAAAAAAGAAATTAATAGCCGCATGGGCCAACGATTCACATACGATATGCGCTGTAAGTCAAGCTATTGATTTAGGTATTGTTGAAGGAATTTTGGTTGGAGATACCATTGAAATTGAAAAAGTTTGCAAAGCGGAAAATATCAATAGTAAAAAATTTAAAATCGTTGATTGCAAATCAGATTCCAAAGCGGGCGATATAGCTGTAAAATTAATAAATGATGGACAGGGAGACATTCTTATGAAAGGATTGCTTTCAACCGATAAATACATGCGGGCCATTCTTAATAAAGAAGCCGGCTTATTGCCTCCCAAAGCAGTGCTTAGTCATGTTACCGTAATTGAAAACTCGCACTATCATAAATTATTGGTGGTTGGCGATGTGGCTATTATTCCGGAACCCGATTTGCAGCAAAAAGTAGCCATTGCCAATTACTTAATTCAAACCGCTCAATCGTTGGGCATTGAAAAACCCAGGTTGGCCGTCATTTCAGCTTCCGAGCAGGTGCTTACAGGGTTACCCTCATCGGTAGATGCCAGTATTATAGCCAAAATGGGTGACCGGGGTCAAATTAAAGGTGCTTTTATTGACGGTCCGCTTTCACTGGATGCCAGCATTGACTTAGAATCGGCTCAAATAAAAGGGATTAGTGGCGAAGTTGCCGGCAATGCCGATTGTTTGCTTTTCCCAAATTTGGATGCTGCCAATGTTTTCTATAAAATGAATTCGAAAATGAGTACAGCCGAAATGGGCGCTTTTGTAGCCGGTGCAAAGGTTCCTTGTGTTCTTTCATCACGGGGCGACAGCACAAAAACCAAATTGAATTCCATCGCATTATGCGCCATGTTAGCTTTATCAAAATAAAAGCTTACTTGAATTTGAAGCTCTATATTGAGAACACTAAACTTGAATAATACCTCCACTAGTTACAAATAACACTACAACCTTATGGAATCAATAAAAATATTAGCTATAAATCCGGGATCAACTTCTACTAAGATTGCGGTTTACCATAACGATCGTTCCGTTTTTCTTAAAACCATCAGACATAGTTCCGAAGAATTGGATAAATTCAATCGGATTACAGACCAATTCGAATTTCGAAAAGAGGTTATAATTAAGGAATTGATGAATGCTGATATTGATGTAACTAAAATTACTGTAGTTGTTGGTCGTGGAGGTCTAATAAAACCGGTTCATGGGGGCGTTTATGAAGTAAACCAACAAATGAAAGAAGACCTTGAAAAAGGAATTATGGGTGAACATGCCAGCAACCTTGGCGGATTAATTGCATTAAATATTGCCCAAACTTTGCCATTGGCAAGGGCCTTTATTGCTGACCCCGTTGTAGTGGATGAATTGCAGGATGTTGCCAGAATATCAGGTCACCCTGAGTTTGAGCGGGTATCAATATTTCATGCTTTAAATCAAAAAGCTATTGCCCGGCAATTTGCCAAAAGCCGCGATGCTAATTATGAAGATATGAATCTTATTGTAGCTCACTTAGGTGGTGGAATTTCAGTGGGAGCGCATTACCACGGTAAAGTAATTGATGTTAATAATGCTTTGGATGGTGATGGTTCCTTTTCACCAGAACGTTCCGGTAGTTTGCCTGCCGGACAATTGGTTCGCTTGTGTTATAGCGGCAAATACACTTACAATGATGTAAAAAAAATGTTAACCGGAAAAGGTGGTCTAATGGCCTATTTTGGTACCAATTCATCGTATGAGATTGAAGTTAAAGCAAAGAATGGCGATGAAAAAGCGATATTAATTCAAGATGCCATGGCCTACCAAATAGGGAAAGCAATTGGAGAAATGGCCACCGTACTGTATGGTGAAGTTCATGGAATACTAATAACCGGAGGGGTTGCAAACAATAAAGAAATTGTAAGTTACATCCGTAATATGGTTGGTTTTATTGCCCCTGTTTTCGTATTTCCAGGCGAGGATGAAATGCACTCCCTGGCAATGAATGGATTATTGGTAATGCGCGGCGAAGTAGAGCTTAAAGTGTATAACTAAAGTTCTTTCTTCAACCCTACAATTACTGATTTTAAGCTACGGCGTTGATTTTGAGACAGGCAAAATTTTACCATTAAACATTTTATGTCCTTCCTTTGCAAATTGCCAAATATATTCGGCCATCTCTACTGCCGACGTTTGTGCTTGATACCCCGGAAAAGCCTCAGCAAGCATTTCCGTTGATACCGCTCCAAGTGCTAAGCAATTAATCTTAATAGTTGTTTCTTTAAATTCTTCAGCTAAACATTCAGTAAGTACTGCAATAGCAGCTTTACTTGAAGCATAACTGGCTAATCCGGTGAATTTAACGCTTCCTTGAAATCCCCCCATGCTACTTATGTTAACAATATGGGCGGCTTTCGATTTTTGCAAAAGAGGTAAACAATGCCTAATTAATTCCATTGGGCCCAATACATTCACTTTGTAGATTTTTTCATTTTCTTCGGGAAGCATTTCAGCAAATGACTTTGCAAGAAGAAAACCCGCATTATTAATCAAAACATCCAACGAATTAACTTCATTATTGATTGACTTTATTAACTCCCCAAAACTAGAAATCTGTGCTAAATCAAAACCTAAAGGAATAACCTGACTGTTTGGGTTAGCTGTTCTGCATTCATTGGCCAGTTGATGTAACTTAGTTTCATTTCTTGAGATAACAAATACCTTATTTCCAGATTCTTTTGCTGCCAATTTTGCCATTTCATACCCTATTCCCCTACTGGTTCCTGTAATTAAAACATTCATATACTAATTTTTATTAAACCCGTCTATTTTTAGATTGGCTAATTTACATTATTTTTACTCACAGAATTTTGAAAATGCTATTTTGATTGATACAAACCTAAGTATCTAATCTTGTATCAATGTCGTTTAGTTAACATTTTCACCCTCCACTCTTCGGGCACCTCCCTCAAAGGAGGACTAGCACTGCTGCCACAGAGGAGGTATCCCCTTGAAGGGATTTTAGGGGTGAATCTTTCTTAAATAAACGCCATTAAACTTTGTATATATAAAATGAAAACTGAAAGTAACTATGCAACCAATAAAAAGATATTTATGAAATGGCATAGATTATTCGTGTTATTGGTGTTTTTACCTCATATAGTATTTTCACAAGGAGCCATTGAAAAACAAAATCGCTTGAGCGACAAAGTATTCTTTGGGGGTGGCTTAGGACTTCAATTTGGTTCCATTACGGCTGTTGATATATCGCCAATGATTGGCTATAAACCTTATACTAATTGGTTTATTGGAATAAAAGGAAATTACCAATACTACAATAATAACACCTATCACCAATCAACACAGATTTATGGAGGTAGTTTATTTACAACCTACATTCTATTCGAAAATGTGGCATTATATGCCGAATACGAAGCCCTTAGTTTGGAATCGGCCTATTTTGATCCGTCCCAATTACAATACAAAAACCAACGGTTTTGGGTTCATTCTCCTTTAGTTGGTGGTGGTTTCGCACAATCAATGGGACAAAGATCTAAGTTATTAATTCTGATACTTTGGAATTTAAATGAAACCTACTATTCCCCCTATTCAAATCCAATAATCAGACTTACTTATTTTTATTGAATTTCCATTTTTTGATAGAAATTGAAGGATGGGTTTGAGTTAATTTAATCTAATTAACATAAAATAGGGTTCCTAAATTATCTTTAATCTTAACAAAACAATAACAGTTCCTCAGTTGTAAATAACATTCAGAAACAAAATTCTTATTTAGAAATATTTTGAATAACGATTTTTTGAATGTTACTTTGCGCAGATTTTTGAAAAAGCAAAAAAAATTTTCAACTAGTATAAATTAACTATAAATAGTACGATGAACATTGCAAAAGAAAAAATGGTTTCCGTTATCTACGAGCTAAAGTATGACGATTCCGACGCACAATTAATTGAAAAAGTTGAACAAGACAATCCACTTACCTTTTTATTTGGAAAAGGAAAGATGTTGGAACACTTCGAAAATAAATTAGAGGGTTTGTCAACCGGCGATACCTTTGATTTCAAATTAACGGCTGAACAAGCCTATGGTTCAGTAACCGAACAGGCTATTGTAGATGTTCCAATGGAAGCATTTGAAGTAGATGGCAAAGTGGACGAAGGACTGATAACTTTGGGAAATACCATTCCCATGATGGATAGCTATGGAAACAGACTACACGGTATAGTGATTGAAGTTTCAAATGAATCGGTTAAAATGGATTTCAATCATCCGTTAGCAGGTGAAGCACTGCATTTTACAGGTAAAGTTTTGGAAATACGCGATGCAAAACCCGAAGAATTGGAAGAAAGTTGCGGGTCAGGAAGTTGCGGAACTGAAAGCGGAAGCTGCGGAAGCGGTGGTTGTTGCGGTGGATGCTAACAATATTAAATAAAAAAAACCCGGATTCACCGGGTTTTTTTTATTTAATAACTTTTACATTTATAGCTGTCGGGCCTTTCTCTCCATCTTTTACTTCAAATTCCACATTATTCCCCGGTTGAAGCGATTGTTTTCCAATCAACCCTGAACGATGCACAAAAATATCTTTTTGCTGCTCATCAACTAAAAATCCAAAGCCTTTGGTATCGTTGTACCATTTAACCGTACCAATTTGCATAATTCCCCGGATTAAAAGTTAACTATTTACTCTTTAGGGCGGGCTTGGTTAACTACTAACTTCCGACCCATAAATTCTGTGCTGTTTAACCCATCAATAGCGGCTTGTCCTTCACCGTCGTTTGGCATTTCAACAAAAGCAAATCCTTTACTACGACCAGTTGCTTTGTCTTGAACGATTTTAACAGAATCAACTGTTCCAAAATCACCAAATAAATCTTTAAGATTGTTTTCCTGAACCTTGTAATTTAGGTTTCCTACGTAAATGTTCATAATGCTAAATAATAATGTTAGTAACTAAACAATTTCTTTTATCATTAAAAGATATTATTTCTAACAAAATTAAAATAATAATTGGTTTTATACGTTTTTAGCGGCATATTTTTACTTTCAATCGATATCAATTTATATTTAACGATTGTTTTTGAAAAATTAAATGGGAAGGTGGGAAGGGTTGAAAGGTTGCAGGGTTGCAGGGTTTCAAGGTAACAAGGTAAAAAAATGGGAATGTTGGGAAAATGGAAAAATGGAAATATTAGAGCTTAATCAGTAAATTTGATTCCCATTTTTCTTCCATCATTCCAATTTTCCATCATTCCTCAGCCTCAACTAATTAGTTTAAACCGCGACGTTCAAGAAGTGGTTCAATTTTAGGTTCTGCTCCTCTGAATTTTTTGTATAAAACCATAGCATCATCGGTAGCTCCTAGTTCAAGTATATTGGTTCTAAAAGCATTGGCCGTAGTCCGATCAAACAATCCATGTTCTTTGAATGCTTCAAAAGCATCCGCATCTAAAACCTCAGCCCACAAATAGCTGTAATAACCTGAAGCATATCCTTCGCTGGAAAAAATATGGAGAAAATAGGTACTGCGGTATCTTGGAATAATTTCATTAATAAGTTTCATTTTTAAAATAGATTCTTTTTCGAATGCAACTACATCCCATTGCTTTTCTTCAGTAATGGTATGCCAATCCATATCGAGAATTGAAGCGGCAATGTATTCTGTAGTAGCAAATCCTTGATTGAATTTACCTGCTTTTTGAATTTTTTCAATCAATTCCATAGGCATTGGTTCATTGGTTTGATAATGAAGGGCATATTGATTGAGTACTTCAGGAGAAAACGCCCAGTTTTCCATAATCTGTGACGGTAATTCAACAAAGTCGCGTGGTGTGTTTAAGCTGGCATAATGCTTATTCGAAAACAAACCATCCAATGCATGACCAAATTCATGAAACAATGTTTCCGTTTCATCTACTGAAAGTAAGGCTGGTGAATCGCCAACCGGAGTGGAGAAATTGCAAACAATTGACATAATGGGAGCCACTCGTTTTCCATCTTTATATTTTTGCGAAATAAAGTTGGTACACCAAGCTCCTGCCCGCTTTGATTCTCTTGGATAATAGTCTAGGTACAAGAGTCCCAAATGATCCCCGGTTTCTTCCTTTACTTGATACACTTCAACATCGGGGAAATAAAGTGGCATATTTTCCAAACGGGTAAATGTAATACCGTACAATTTATTGGCTACCCAAAACATTCCATTGCGCACGTTTTCAAGTTTCATATAAGGCCGAATCTGGTTTTCGTTCAAGGCATATTTTTGCTCTTTTACTTTGGCCGCGTAAAAATCATAATCCCAAGGTTGTAATTTAAAGTTTTTGCCTTCAGCAGTAATTATTTGCTGCATATCGGCCACTTCTTTTTTAGCAACAGCAAGAGCTTTAGGCATCAACTTATTTAGCAATTCATATACCTTATCCGGTGTTTTTGCCATATTTTTATCAAGGATAAACCCAGCAAAACTATCGAAACCAAGCATTTTTGATTTTTCAAGGCGTAGGTTCACAATTTTTGAAATATATTCTTTGTTGTCTAAAGAATCATTATTGTCGCCCTTCATGATATAAGCATTGAACATCTTTTCACGTAAAGTCCGGTTCTCTGCATTTTCAAGAAAGGGAATCAGGCTTGGCTTTTGAATGGTGAATACCCACTTTCCTTCCAAACTTTTTTCTTTTGCCAAGGATGCAGCCGCAGCAATGGAACCTTCCGACAAACCTGCTAAATCAGCAGAATCTTCTACTACCAATTGAAAGCGGTTGTTCTCTTGTAACACGTTATCGCTGAATTTTAAGTATAATACCGATAATTCTTTATTTATTTCCCGGAAACGTACTTTAGATGGTTCATCGAGGTTAGCACCTCCACGAACAAATCCTTTATAAATCTTTTCCAAAAGGGTAAGTTGCTCGGTTGATAATCCTAAACTTTCCTTTTTTGAATAAACCAGCTTAACCTTTTCAAATAGTTTTATATTCAAACTAATATCATCGCCATGACTTGATATTATTGGAGCTAACTCAACAGATAATTTTTGCAATTCATCGTTAGTAGCTGATTCAGTTACATTATAAAAAATATTGCCAATTTTATCCAACAATTCGTTACTATTCTCAATTGCTTCAATCGTATTTTCAAAAGTGGGCTCATCACTATTGTTAACAATGGCGGCAATGAGTTCTTTTTGCTGCTTCATTCCCTCCTGAAATGCGGGCAAGTAATGTTCTGACTTAATTTGCTCAAAAGGTGGAGCTTGAAACGGTGCTGTAAATTCAGCCAACAAAGGATTTTCCATGGTTTGGACGTCTTTTGGGTTCTGTGTGCAGGAAACAATTGTTAATCCGGCAGCTACTAAAATGATGAATGATGGTTTCACAAAATTTGTTTTTAGTTTAATACTTGATAATGCGATTCATCAAAGAAATTATTGATGAATGATTTTAATGCCGAAAGTAGAACTAATAATTATTTTCTCCATAGAAAAGCTGCTGCTGTGCAGCTATAATTGTTAGTATTTGGAGTTGTGGATCAATTTAAAATGATTAGTCTCTGATAATTTTTATGACTTGGTAGGAATTTTGGAATCTTACATATATATAATATAACCCTTGATTTTGTTCACTTAAATCAATCGTTTGAGGGCTTGAATCAATGAATCCTTGAGCAACTATAGTTCCAATAGAATTAAAAATTTGATAGGCTGTTCCTTTAGCAACCGGTTTACAGGTAAGTAACATTTTACCCTTGGTTGGATTTGGGAATATCGAAAATTCAAAGTTTGGTTTATTGGAAACCGAAATGGTTAAAAGATTAACGATAATCAATGTATCAGAACGAATTGAAATATATCCCGTATCGGCTAAATGAGTGTTTGTTTTTCGAACAACGTAATTCATAGAATCTGCCGGAAGAATATTATAAAAAGTGGCTTCGCCGGTTGTACCCGTGTTTTTAACTTTGTTATCGAAGGTAATATTGGCAGACTCTAAAAAGCCAAATTCATCACTTACCCGAAAAGTCACATCAAATGTTTCGGTTTGTAAAACAATATTTTCATACAAATTAGCAGTGGTTATGCTAACAGTACCTGTTTTTAAAACAAAACCTGTTTTTTGCACTGAATAGTTGTAAGTAAGGTTTGGTAAAAGACCGTTCCAACTAGCTATTCCTAATGAATCGGTATTTTTCAATTCTCCATTGAAGGCTATCTGAGCTTCTGGCAATGGATTGTTCTCTGAATCAAAAACGGTGAATTGAACCCGGTAAGTCTCACGAAGCATCAAGGCTATTTCAGTTACTTTTTCCGCATTTACCTGAATAGAATCAGTAACCGGGAAAAAACCTTCTTTTGATAACTTATAGTGATATAAGCCCTTCCGAACTTCATCAAAATTAACTATTCCGTTAGCATCTGTGGTAAAATTTCCTAATTCTAAGGTAACTAAAACATTGGGTATCGGCAGACTGCTTTCATCCAAAACCAGAAGCTTAAAATCAGTAAGTTTTTCCATTGAATGAATTAGTAACTGATCATTTCCGTTAACCAGTACCATTGAATCAACCTCAACATACCCTGATTTGAATAGATGGTAGGCATATTCACCATTTTCGACGTTAGATAAAACTAGCTTTCCAAAAATATCAGTCTGGTATTCCGACCCATTAAAATTAATGATTACACTATCCATTGGCTGGCCTCCGGAAGTTACTTGCCAAGTAATTTCAGCCATTTTTAATAAATCAACCCTCACCGTTGTATCGGTATTTGATAGCTCAACCCCGATGGTTTTTGATTGATATCCATAGCAACTGATGGTTATAGAATAATTTCCAGCTCCCAAATCTGGAAAAAGCACCTCTCCCATGGAATTGGTAATGAGTGAATCAGTATTCAATGCAACCAGTGCCCCTTCTATCCTACTCTCAGAATTGTAAACCACCACTTTTAAATCAGGAATTGGATGAAGTTTCACCGAAATAATGGTATCGTTACTGCCCATTATAAACGAATCACTTATTGGCTCATAACCATATTTTGAAATTGAATAGCTGTAAGCTCCGGTATCCACATCAACCATCTTCAACAAACCATTAACATCAGATAAATAGCTTGCATTGTTAACATTTATAACAGCATTATTAATGGCGCTAAATCCGTTGTAAACATAAAAAGTAAGATCTGGAATGGGTTTTAGAATTATAGCAATTTGCGTTTCATTTCCATAAGAAGTGAAGGTACCCGTGGATTCAAAATAACCTATTTTATTGGCTTTCCAATCATAAGTTGCCTCAACCATCGTTTCAAAATTCACTTTGCCTAATGCATCAGTAACTTCTTCAAAACCAGCTACAAAAATTGAAACCTCCTTTAAAGGCAAAAATCCATCGGTTACGGTAAATTGAAGCGTACCCATGGTTTTTAAAGTTCTTGAAATTATGGTATCAGAACCTGCCAAATTAAAAGTGTCAGAAAGTTCTGAAAATCCAATGGATTCAATACGAAATGTGTGAATTCCCGGTGCAAAATCAGAACAAATGGCAGTGCCCGATGAATCTGTAATAAATACCTCTCCATCTATTGAAATAGTTGCATCGGAAATTGGTTGCAACTTTGTATTGGTGACTTTGAATGTGACATCAGCAAAATTATTGCCCAAAACAACTTGTATGGTATCATTTAACCCTGTTGGATTTACTGAATCAGTGTAAGTATAAAAACCTTCTTTTACTATTTCAAAGGGTGTCCATGCCTCCTTTTTGGCTGCAAAACATTCTAACAATCCTTGTGAGTTGGTAATAAATGAATATCCGCTAATTGTAAAATTAGCACCAGAAACAGGAAGCCCCCAATTATTTTTTACTTCAACTACCAGTTTCGGATTTCTTTCTAATTCAAGCATAAGATGACTGTATAATTCCGATTTTAACCAAGTGAATGAGGAATCGCGATACCCATAAACAGAAGCATTTATTAGTAAATTTTCATTCAATGGTTTGGAAATATATTTTGCTCTGCCCAATTCATCGGTTTGAACCAGTTCATTTCCAATGGAAAGATTACATCCTACAATTGGAATTCCTTCGCTCAACGACTGCTTTTCTGAAACATCAATAGTAACAATGCTCAGTTCGTTATATATCAATTGTATGTTCGGTCTGTTTTTTGAAACACCATCTAGCAGGGGCGGATTTGCGGTATCATCGAAACCATAAGCCACCGAGTTAACTAATGTAGCACTGGCAAAAACCTTAGTCCGCACATCTTGAGGAGCATAATTATCAGTTGTTCCCCAAATAATTTCAATAACCACATTATTTGATTTGGTAATTGAAAATGGTTGCTGAAGTTCAATGGTTTGCCAACCCAATGTATCCGGTAAATAAAATACCGATTGGCTATAAACTAACTGGGCGCTACTCATGTCGATAAACGTAGTTAATTCATTGGCTCCGGTAGTTATCATCCGAATTTTAAAATTGCTTAAATCGCGATAAATTGCATTGGCAGTAATGGTTGAAAAATTAAAACCCAATGCCGATATTTGACTGATGCCTTGACTTATTTCATCTTTAGTGTAAAGCAGTTGGGTTCGGTTATTTTTATAATAATTATTAAAAGGATAATCAGATATTTGAACGGCTTCGGTTCCTAGTATTCTGGGTGATTCCATGCCAATTGGAAGAATGAAATCCGTTGCTTTTTGATACACCGCACCAATTACGGAAAATTGCAACGTATCGGATAAAACCAGTGAATTGGTATCCATAGTAACTGAATAAGAAAGAAACACTGTATCAGCAGGATTGATTGTTTCGAAATATACTTCAGGATTAGTTATTAGAATGGATGGCTCATTTAATAAACTCTGTAAAACAGCAGTGGCGCTTACCTGAGCATGGCCTGTATTCACAAAACCTACCGTTAAAATCGCCAATTCACCCCTATCTAATCGTTCGTTTCCATTGCCCGTAAAATCATCTAAAATTAAAGCGGAAAGTATATGTAAATCAGGAGCATTTAATACTATTTGACGTTGATACGTATAGTACTTTCTTGATTTACCAGGAACACTATCCGATGTTTGAACTGTTATAATTACAACATGTTGATCGGGAACAGAGTCACTTATTTGAATTTCAAAAAAATTGGTTACCAATTTAATTTCACCCGAAAGTAAAATATCTGCATCAGAGTAAACCGATGAAGTAATTGAGTTAACATAGGAATCATTGGTACTTAAACTAATAAGAATGTTTTGCGATAATGAATCCCCAATATTTTCTATTTCCATGGTAAGTTTCAAGGTTTCATTAAAGTCGGCTTGAGTATTTTGATTTCCAGCTTCATCGGAAAATGAAAATGTTTTTAGAGCCAAAAATGAACTTTTAGTAACAGAAACTGGAATGTCAATAAGGTATGGCTTATAATTTGGTTTGGTAACCACCAATTTTACCGAATCGGTTTCTAACGAAGAATCAAAATATAAAGAGGCTTTGCCTTCGCTTGGAATCAAAACGGTGGCGAGCATTTGTGTTTTGGTTGAAAGGGTAGCCTGCGAACCCGGTAGCGCTTCAACCATAAATTCACCTAAACCCGATTCAAGTTTAGGTAAGTGAGTAACGGTTTGAACCAACCCTTTTTTGAAATAAGGAATTATGGATGGATCGCCCAAGCAATGGTATGCCTCCCAATAATACTTTGAACTGGCATCGCTTGTATATCCCTGATTGTGAGCTTCAGTAACAGCCAAATTGCCTGTAAATAAAAGGGCATCAACAGTACGGTAATCCGAAGTAAATGGAGCATCAAACATACCAGTTGAACTTTCGGCTACCGTTGGATAAGAGTTCGCAACGGGTGCATGAGCCCCAACAGCCCAGTAAAAATCTTCGTACCAATAGGTATCCGGCACACTACCTATATAGGCAATAGCTCCACCATTTGCATTTCTTATCCAAGCTTCACCCATACAGGTATTTATGCTAAAATCGCCCGATTGACAACAATTCCCAACTACCAAAGGATATTTACCGTAATTGGTATAGGTGCTCACCGTACTGGATGACAATAAAGGATTTGCCCAAGTTGTTTGTGAACAATGGGCCGTGTAATTGACAAAGCTCACTGCCATTTTATCGGCATTATAACAACCCGTGTAGGTTGTTAAATAAGAATTTACCGATGAAAATCCCTGAACTGCATTAAAATAGTTCTCGGTTCCATACAACACAGTAGGTTGAGCCACCCTTGGATTATAGGTTGCATCAGCTCCAGCAATGAGTGTAACATTATTTAAAAAAGAATCATCGGAAAATTGGTAGCGTTCATAAAGTAATATTTTATTCAACATGCCTACCAATTGAATGGTATCTTTTGCAGGAAGCCTGCCACAGTAAATATCAGGAAACATATCGCCATCAACACTGGCATAATACAAATCAGTTGCTTTATAGGTGCTGGTTCCAATTTGAGAAACTGGAACCTGCTCAATATCACCCACCAATAATAAAAAACTGGGTGCTGTTTTTCCTTCCAATGTGTCGGCATACTGGGATTGAACCCAAGTCTTTATTTGACTGTTGGTATTACCTATGGTATTGGTATTCCCTATTACTACTTCAAAACCTTTTTGTGTTTTCCATTGAATAAAATCATGCAATGAATTTAAATAATTATCCGGAGTAACAATCAAATATCTGATTGGCTGTTTAACTAAATCGGGATTGTTAGGGTAACTTACTGTACCCAGAAAATTGCTATAAATACTAGTAAAATAAGGTGAATACGTAGTTTCAAATTGACTTTGTGTAGAAACAAAATCTGCATTTTTATATAGTATTTCAACTTCAATGTGGTTATAAAAAACTAGCTGGTTCGACATTGGATTGTACCGAACCGGATTGATGGTCAATTTGGCCAACCTCAATCCACGCAAAGTTCCTAATTCCTCAATTGTGGCAATGGGTTGCTTTGAAAAGGTGTTCTTTTTATAAGCCTTTGCAGAAATTACAAAGGGTTGATTTATTGAGTCTTCTGATTTAGAAACACTGGGTTGATACGGAATTATCGGGTGGTTCGCCACATAAGAGTTTAATTGATACTCTTCCTTCTGATAGGAATGTACTTTTACTGTAACTTCTGCTCCCAAGGGTATGGAAATCAACTTTTGAGAACTAACCAACTGAGGTTCACCTACTAAACCAGATCGGTAGGTTCCGGGAACTGCCAATTGATTATAAACACCACGGGCAGTGTTTATTTCAAGTACAGTTATACCTGAATAATTGAACCGGAATTTTTGAGATGAGGGTTGCTTTGATAAAACTTCAACAGGTATTTTGTTTTGTTCAAAAGCTATAGTAAAGGGCTGAGCATTTAGCGCCACATAAAATAAAAGAATTATAAATGTTAATGCTACCCTTATCATAACTATAGTATTATTGAAGATACTCGATTTAAGCAAGAAAGTTCAATTATAGAGCAGTCTAATATTTCAAAAGCTTCCCAATCTTGCTTAAACTTTACTCAACAATCACTTTTTCAAAAAACCATTCATCGCCCACTTTTGCTTGTAAGATATAAATTCCAGAAGAAAAAGCTGAAAAATCAACTTCAATTTCCGTATTCTGTTCATTTATAGTGACCAACATAGCTCCTGTATAATTATAAATATTCAGTTGACTAATTTGATTTTCCGATTGAACCAATAGTTTTCTATCCCCGGCTATCGGATTGGGGAAAACGCTAAAACCATGGTTTTGGTTTTGATGAATGCCAACAACAGGGGTCATTTCCAAATTTAATTCCACATTTGAGTCAATTAGTGTGAAAGCTCCGTTGTATTTGTCATAACCCTCTTTGGTAATATCAAAAGGGATGTCATTTTCCGGAATTATTCCATACATTGAAGCCTTACCATTGGCCGCGGTAACTATTACATCACCAAGTACTGATATATTGGCATTTGCTAATGGTGTTCCATTATGGGTCACATTAAATAACACACCAAAAGTTTTATGATAAATGGTAATTGGTTTAGTAACATCAGCATTAGTAAAATTCAAAGCTCCGCTATAAAGAATGTAGCCTTCCTTTTCAATAGTGAATCCATAATTTCCCTCGTTCAACCCTTCAAAATAAGCGGTTCCATCTTGTGAGGTGGTTTTATAATTCCCATCTAAAGTAATCATTGCCTTATCCACCAATCCAAACTCATCGGTTACAATAAAGTTTACTTTATATGTTGGCTTGAGTCGCATCCTAATGTTGTAACAATAATCCATAGTACCTACAACAATAGTTCCTATGGTATCAATATATCCAATTTTAGAGGCTCTAAAACTTTTTGTCCCGGGAAGTACTCCTATAAATGTAGCATTGCCATTGGAATCGGTTAGTATGGTGTTCTCATTAAAAGTTAAAGCCACATCCGAAAGAGGTTGATTATTTTCAGAGGTGGTAAAACAAATATCAGGTAACTTCTCCAGCAAAATGGTTAGAGTTGTGTCACCATTTATTTCTTCAATTTTTCCTGTTTTTGGAAAATAGCCTAATTTAGAAATGGAATAACTTTTACTCCCCACATTCAAGGTATTATTAAATAAGGCTAATCCACTTTCATTGGTATTAAATGTTGTATTTACAAAATCGATGGTTGCATCATAAACTATACCTGTTGCACTAACAATTTTAAAGGCAACTGAACTTTTGGGCGAAGAAGAAACAAATCCTTTCCAACCAGTTTTAGTGGTGCTTCCATCCGATTCAAATTTGAATGTTAAAGCTCCTGAACTATTTTGGCTTTGAATGTAGGTTTTAAAGTTTGCTGTGCAAAAGGAACCCAAAAGTGGTGCATCAATGTTAGAGCCATCATAAATTGATAGTTTATCCCAACAACCACCTGCATTCATTGATTCTATATCAAATTCATCAAAGGAAATTAATAACCCTTCGCCAGGAATAAGTGGCATAAGGGTTAACGTATCGTTTTCGTTGCTTTTATAATTTCCATTGGGACCACCTGAATCGTAGAAGTTACCTGTAATAACTTGCTCATTTCCGTTATGCATTATAATATCCGGCGTTTGACCTAAAACAACCGGAATTTTTCCTACAAAAAGATACTGATTATCGTCGCCAGCAGTAATTTCATAGTTAATAAATACCTGAGTTCCAGGAAAAAAATTACTATCTCCTTTAATTATTAAATCTATTGCTTTGGTTTCGGAAATATCGAATCCCCCTTTTTGAAATGAATCGGCACTCACGGCCAATAATTCACTATTTGAGGAACTGAAATTCAAGGTGGTGTTTGAAACCTGTGCATGTCCAAAATTAGAAAAAAACACGGTTAAGGTTACCTCCTCGTTAGCTTCAATAATACCATTGCCATTTCCAACTCCGGCCTGATCAACCAACCAGTTGGTTTCTTGTAATTGGGGAGCGTTTGCTTTTGCAGTAAAATTATATTCGGTAGTTAAACTATCATTAAAAGTTGTAGTAACAAAAAATGATACCACCTCTTGATCCGGAACGTTGTTTTTAAATAAAACTCGGAGTGGCTTGTCAGTTACATACGATTCATCTGCCATTATAGTTGGTAATTCCAACGGGTTATTTTCGCTTAAAACTTCAACATATTGATTTGAAATACTAAAAGCGGCGGAACTATTTAACGCTTCTTCACTACCATAGTTTTTAATCTCAAAATAATAATCAATGGTTTCACCATATTCAATTAATTGATTCTGGTTACCGCTGGAATCGTTAAATAACACATTATTCATAACCAGATAAGGGCCATTGGGGCCAATTACTCTCAATGTATCAATAAATGGAGCAAAATCGGGATGACTCACACAAATTTCTACCACAGCATCGCCAATGTGCAATAAGGGATCAAATGAAAGATTAGCCACTTCGGACTCATCAGTTTTATTAAAAGCCAAAAGAGTTCCATTTTCAATTAAAGTAATTTTTGCACCTTTTGCAGCAGTAACCTTTAAACTGGTTTGCCCAACCATTAGCGCTTCATTGAATTTAGGTTCAATCCTCTGAGTTTGATATTTAGCAGGAACCAAGGAAGGATCGCCCATTATACCATATATTTCCCAGTAATATTTTTTTAAATCGGAATTAGAACTCTGCACCGCCATATTTCCAACTTCCAGTATTTGACCGGCATTATAAGCATGCTGGTCAACTGTTTCATTGTGTGTGTGAAACCAAGCATCCCAAGAACCTAAACCTGTGGCTTCATAAGTTGGGTTTGCCACAATATTACTGGTAAAACCTATACCCCAAAAATAATCCTCATCCCAATAGGAAAGGTTAGTAGCTCCAATATAAGCAACCGCACCTTTTCCGGCAGCTCTAACAATTTCTTCACCAAACGATGTTGAGTTAAATGAATACGATTGGCAGCAGTTACCAATCATTAACGGGTATTTTCCGTTGTTGTTTACCGATGAAATGTCGCTGATTGAGAATTCGGGGTCGGCCCAACCATCTTGGCTACAATGGGCACTGTAATACGCAATTCCTACCCCAGCATTAAAATCATTGAGTATGGCTTGTTTGGCTTGCGAATTGTTTGAAACAATAGGTGAACCAGAGCCATAAAGGTAATAATGGGCATTAACCCCAAATTCAGGGGTTGAATAATAATCCATAAAATAGTTTACGGCACCATTTCCATAAACCGGGGCATAGCTGGCATCTACTCCACTTATCAATAAATGTTCATTTTGATAGCTTCTTTGATTGGCAGCTCCCTTTTCAACATAAAGGGTTTTATCAATTATAGTCTTTAATTGTTGTGCAGTAATAGCCGAAAATCGTCCATAATATACTTCAGGCAAATAGTCGTTGGTATATTCAGCATAATATAAATCAGTAACATGGCTATCTGTTGTGTTATACCAAGCAGGAATATCAATTACATCGCCTACGATGAGCAAATACGAAGGAGCTGCAATTTCATCGGCTGGATTGTTGTACAATTCTTTTAAGTAAGTTTTAATTAAATTTTTATCAGCCGATGCAATGGTTTCACCAATGTAAGCTTCAATAACATAAAAGCCCTGTTGAATTTTCCATTGAACAAAAGGCTGTAAGGTTTCTTTATACTTTGATGGAGAAACCAGAACATAAGTTTCTCTTAATTCAACGGCTTTTGATGATTGGATGGTAAATTTCATCTGACTTAAATTAGTAAAATCCCAGGTATCGCTACCTATGAAGTTCTCATTCCAATTCAGTTCAATGCTGGCATGGTGCCTTACTTTAATTTGGTTGGAAACAGCATTATATATTACCGGTTGGTAAACCAATTCATAAATTTTCACATCACGCATAATTCCCACCTCGCGCAACTCCACAATCTGAGAATTACCAAAAGTATTCGACTGGTAAACTTTTCCTTTTACCAAGGGCACATAATCCGGATTACTTTGGCTTTTTGAAATTGATGCAATGGCCGGTTTAATAAATAAATCGGCCTGAATGGCTGATAATTGAATCAGCTCCTCGCTAAAACTATTCAAAGTAAGTGATAGATTCACATGGGATGGAACAACTAGTAGCTGATTGTAAACAGGCAAGTCGGGTTCACCCGGCACATAACATTTTGCGAAACCTTCCGATGATAGCGTTAAAAAAGTCTCGTTATCGGCTGTAAGAGTACCAAAAATGAGTTGGGGCAAAGAAAAAGTCGCATTCAGCGAATTTCCATTTTTCCCTTGAATAGCAAACGATTTTTCATTGGTATGATTAAACCCAACTTTCTGTTGAGCTTGCACCAACATTGATAAAATAGTAAAAGCGGCAATTAGTGTAAAAATCCTCATTTAGTATTATTTGAAGTAAGTATTATTGGGTAATTATAAAATTGCGTAAATATAAAAAAACTTCCCTAAAATAATTCTTATTTGGAATTAATATAAATTACGCAACTCTTATGCCATTTGTTGCATCCTTTGAATAGTTTTTTCATTATTTTGACCATTCAATTATTTTAACCTATAATTAAACAAAACAAATTTTGTGAAAAAAAGGATTACATTCTTACTTATTACAGCTTCAACAGCCTTATCAATTTTATTTGGCCCTGATCAGCTAATTAAATGTCGGACCAAGCTAAAACTTTATAATACCGTTGAAGAAATTCCTCACAATAAAGTAGGATTACTCTTAGGAACCAGTAAATATGCCACCACGGGTCAAATAAATCTTTTTTATCAATACCGGATTGATGCCGCTGTAAGTTTGTTTACTCAGAAAAAAATTGATTATATTTTAATAAGTGGTGATAATGGATTAATTGAATACAACGAGCCAAGGACCATACGAAACGATTTGATAAAAGCCGGTATCCCCTCCGAATCCATCATTATGGATTATGCAGGATTTCGCACCTGGGATTCTGTAATAAGGGCAAAAAAAGTTTTTGGTGAAACCAAGTTTACCATTATCTCGCAACAGTTTCAAAACGAGCGGGCTATTTTTATTGGCGCCCGGAATCAAATGGAACTCATTGGTTTTAATGCACAAGACGTTTCAAAAACTTATGGCGCACGTACCATGTTGCGTGAAAAGCTTGCCCGTATAAACCTGATTTTCGATATTATCATAAATAAACAGCCCAAATATTTGGGAAGTACCATTGTTATTGAATAAAATCAATATTTCAAAATTTTTTGAAACTTTAGAATTAATAATAACTTTACATACTTTGTTAAACCTAAATTTTAAATTATGAAAAAACTGATTTTTATAGTAAGTGTTCTTTTGCTGGCTCATGCAGCCCAAAGCCAAATATTTAGTTGGGGTATAAAAGGTGGTTTGAATTCCTCAAAAGTAAGTTTTGATGATTTTAGTGTTGATCAGCCACCAACAGTTAAGGTTGACCCGGCTCGTTATGGAGAAATTGCAAATATTCTTGCAGATAATACAACAACAGATGCTCAAAAGGCAAGCCTATTAGCAAATCCTGATTTTTATACTATCACTGCTCCAAAAGTATCTTTTGAACCTTCATCGTATGATTTTGGATACCATTTTGGTGCTTTTGCCCGTTTCAAAGTTTTAGGGATTTTTATTCAACCGGAATTGATTTTCTCACAAACTAAAACAACAATAAATATTCAAAATGAAGATGCCGAAAATATTGCGAACAGTGTAGTAAAATCGGCCGCCGAAATCAAATACACCAACTTTGATATTCCTGTAATGGTAGGGGTAAAATTTGGTCCAGCCCGCCTTTATGGTGGTCCGGTGGCTACTTTCAAATTAGGAAATAAAGCTGATAAATCTGCTTCAGCGGAAGTAAATGAAATGCTCACCAGTTTTACAGCAGTTACCCAAAAAGCTACTTTTGGCGGGCAAGCCGGTGTTGGATTGGATATTCTTAAAAAAGTAACTCTTGATGTGCGTTATGAGTTTGCATTAAGTAAACTTGGGGATAATATTTCTGCCGGTGGTGAATCATGTAGCACCGATCAGCGTCAAAGCCAGTTTATTGCAAGTATTGGTTGGATATTTTAATTGTAGCACATTATAATATTTTAAACCCGGGGCTTTTGCTCCGGGTTTTTTTATGCTTTGGGAGTTGGAAAACTAATATCGTGGGTTCAACTTTACAAAAAACCTTTACAGAGGTCGGTAGATAAATACATAATTCAAATCGGTAATATTCAGT
Source organism: Salinivirgaceae bacterium (assembly GCA_041664345.1). Classification (GTDB taxonomy): domain Bacteria; phylum Bacteroidota; class Bacteroidia; order Bacteroidales; family SZUA-534; genus GWE2-40-63. The sequence continues at coordinate 53,523 of JBAYKX010000011.1, read as the reverse complement.
ATTAGATTCCCTTTTCCCCCTCCGCCCTTTGGGTACCTCCCCAAGTGGAGGACTAGCTCCGAATTAAATTCATGTAGGACTGGTACTTATACCACAAGAAACATACAACGGAGTAAGTTCTCCCCTCGGGGGAGATGGCCTTTAGGCCAGAGGGGGAAAATAACAAATGTATGTAATTAACTACCTACCTCTAAACCTTTATTCCTTTACAATCTTCACATATTGAATTCCGACCCTGTTTTCAATCCTCAAAATATAAATTCCGGTTTTAAAAGCAGTCATATTCAATTCATGAACTGCCGGTACATTAGTTTCAATAATCTTATTTCCAAGAATGTCCATCACAATCAGTTGATTTTTTTCATCGGATAATTGCAGGTGCAATGTGTTTTTCACTGGGTTTGGAAAAATGTATTGCTCCATTTGCGGACCGATTTCAATTCCAATTACCTCACAGTTTTTACCCACTTGATAATTTATATATTTGGTTACCGACATTCCGCCCGAAAAAGCAAACTTACAGGCATAACTGATATTGGTTCCCAAAGTCAGTCCGCCTATGGTGGAAGTAAATATTTTACCGGAAACCGGGGTCATTTGTGTTTCCGAAAAAGGGCTTTCTTTCCAAAGGTAAGCTACCACACCCGATTTGTTATCCAACAATTCAAAAGTAATGGTAACATTGGTTCCAACCGTTTCAAAGGTACATTTATAGCCATCGGTAAATGAACCTTGCGTTGCCACGGTTGAAGTTTCGGAGCATTTCATTACTGGTGCTATGGTTACATTCACGGCTTCTGAGGTACTCTCGGCCCCGCCGTTATCGGTAGCTTTTGCGGTAAGTAAATAATTGCCGGCAACCGGATTCCATTCCGTGCTAAAAGGTGCGGTAATAGCCGTACCAATGACCGTATTGCCCTGATAAAAAACCACTTGGGCTATGGTTCCATCAAAGTCGCTGGCATTGACCGATATGGTTACCGTTTTCCCTGCCGTAAATGTCGATAAGTCAGCAGGCGAAACAAGCGATACCGTTGGAGGAACATTTACCAAACTGCTCACCATCACCAGCAATTCATCATCGTCGGTGCGCATATCGGTATTGGTTACGGTTAGCTTTAAACTGTACATTCCTTCTTCCAAACCGCTGATGGTAGGTTTGGCACTGGTTGCATCGGAAAATTGAATGGTAGATGGGCCATAATTCTGGGTCCAGGCGTAGGTCAATGTTTTTCCTCCCGATTCAGTACTCTGCGAGCCATCGAGTTCAGCCGAGGTTAACAGTAAAAGCACTTTTACCTTGCTACCTGACAAAGCGGTTGGATAGCTGTAAGCCAAATCACCCGTGCGGGCAAAGGTCATTTTAGCCAAATTGAATTCACCATAGGAAAAGGCTACCCGCAACACATGCTGGCCGGCGGTAAGTGGTATATCGATAGCCGTTTTTAGTGCCCAAACATCCCAGGATGTTGTTGATGTGGAAGGTACCGCAATATCGCTGGAAATGGCTTGTCCATCTAATTCCAGATGGAACGGACCGCCGCCGGAAGCATTACCCGATGCAAAGCGGAAAGCAAAAGAATACAGGCCAGCTTGCGCCACATTTACTGTATATTCCAGCCATTCATTGGGTGAAATATAGCCAACCATTGCTCCCTCAGCGGTATTGCTTGAAGCATCAACCGATTCATTCATCCGTAAATTGCCGGAATTGTTGGAGGTAACATCAAAATAAGAAATGTTTTGGCCTTTGCCTCCTTCAAATACATCGTATTTTCCGGCTTCAATAGTACCCGGAATTGCCCAAGCATCTGAATTAAAAGGAACTTGGTTGCCCACCTGAACACTAAAAATATTGGTTACATTGAATTTATCGCCATCATATACTTTGGCATAAAAGTTATGCATTTTCAACAACAGATTTGAAGCCTTCCAATTGAACGGTTCCGTTACGATGGTTCCCAGCGAAACGGTTCCATCCATAAACTCAACTTTGGTAGGAGTTCCATCAGAAGCGGTTACATCCAATTCCACACTTCCGCCAACAAAAGCCTGTGCAAAAGAAGAAGTTAATATACCAGACATTGCGCAGTCTTTGCTGGAAAGCATCTTCCGGGCGGGAATCTCCATTCGGAAACCATCGGAAAAAACCACCGTAATGGGGGCATCGGAATAATTATGAGCCACATAGGTAATCTGACCGTTTAGAATAAATGCAGCGGCAATAGGATAATTGGCGGTTATATTAGCATCTACCCGTCCCAAGGCATTCATGGCGTGCAACCAATGGTACGTTTGAGCATCGGAAACACCAAATTTAATCTCCCGTTCGGGATAGGAATTGTACATTTCAATGGCCTTCACAGGATCGATAAAAGCAAGGTATTCCCACATAAGGTCGTGCCAAAGGTTAGGGTTTACCTGGTTGCTCATAATACCGGTATTGGCGGCAATCTCGTTCCAAAGCTTGGCCACATAAACGGTGTCTTGTCCTAAATAAAACGAACCACCGTGCATGGGATACAACTCAATGCCATACGATGCCGCAATATCGGCGGTCCAGAAAGTTCCGTTATCGAAGCTGTTTCCCCATACACGCGATACCAAGCTGTATTGCTGCGAAGTTGGGAAATTCCGGTTTTTGGTATCCAAATAGTATTCATCAATTCCGGTTTGTTCGGTGGTATATAGGTAAATTCCCAAATCGCGGATGGTTTTATTGGCGGTAATTTCCCCCCATTGGATCAGCGAAGCGGCAAATACCATGGCTTCGGAACTCGATTCCTGATTGTTTCCCCCGGGATTATTGGCAAAACCATCTGCCCAACTGTGGCCGGAATAAGGACTGAAATTGCGGAGATATGGTAATAGGTTGTCGTTCCGATCAGGACAGGCGGCATCGCGGACCAGCATATTCACCATTCCACCCCATTTAGCGGCCCAACCTGGTTCGTACTGTTCCACAAAAGCAGCAGCATAAATAAAATATCCCCAATGGAAATGGTGGTCGTTCAAACTGCCATCTTGTCCATAACCTCCAGGATACCCTATTATTGCCGACCAAACCGTATTATAATAGAACAGGAAAGCAACCTCGCCGCTTTCGGCTTTGAACCAATCTTCGAGGCGGGTTTTAATGGTGGTTAAAATTTTGTTGCGCGATGCGGTATTCCCCATTTCGTCGGCAATGCGGGCGGTTTGAATCAGTTGGTTCATCACTTGGCCTTCGTTGTACGAATCAGTCCAAGTGGCCAATGAGGTATTCTCAAGACTGGCTATCTTTTCATTTAAAGCAGTAGGTGTAAACCCGGAACTATAATTATCGACATATGGCAACGTAGGCAAAATACCGTGAAAGGTGTTTTCAACGCTAAAACGATTTCCTTCCAAGGTCTTCATTTGACCACGGATTACGGCATAATTGTATTTATCGGGAAGCTGGGAATCGGGTGCTAGATGCGCCCATTGATGGGGCAACAATCCAAGTAACATATTGGTATCGGTGCCTTCCTTAACTTCCGTTTGAACCACAAAATCGGTATGTAAAACAGAAGTGGTTTCGTTGTAGCTATAATTGGCTATGGTGTTTACCGGAAATACATAGGCATATTTTTTATACTCATTGGCTACCGTAGTTACATTCGTTGCGGTAAGCGGAATAAACGCCAACGACCAATAATTTTGTCCATTCAAAGTAGAAGAATACACCTCTCCATTTTGTGTCCAAGTGCTTCCAACCGGAGCATAAACGGCAAAGTCGGCACCGTTCCTTAAATTGGTTATAACCAACATTTCGTTGGCAACAGTTACCGTTCCTGATTTTACAGTTATTTGGGCAACATCGGTGGTATCTTTAACAAAATGCAAAAAAGGCATTCCCACACCCGAAGTAGCTTTGAAATTGTGGGTTCCATCATTCCAATCCATGGTAACTGTCCAATCGGAAAAGTCGGAAACAGTGGTTTTAGTAGCAGCCATTGAAGAAACACCCACGGTAACGGGTTCAATATCGTCAATTACCCCAAAAGGGATATAAGTAACTACCAACCCGTTGTTGGTTGTTTTCATGGTAAACGGGTAATTAAAAAGGTTGGAAGCTGTTCCATTCTTAACCAGAGCCGACCACCAATCGCTGGTTGGAACCGGTTTGCCAATGGCATTTCCGCTTATTTGCGGTGTACCCGATGGAAAACTGTTGCGCCCGGCGGCATCGGTTCCTGGAAATGTTTTGGTATAACTGCCACTGCCAACAGGTACAATTTGACTAAACCCAAAGATGGAAGCACTTATAAGTGCCACGAAAACTAAACCAACTGTTTTTTGCATATTATTAATCCGAATGATTACTACTTGTGTTGATCCAAAGATAAAGATATTAACCGGAGAACTGTCGGAATAAAATGGTTTATCAGGGAAATCGCTTTTAAGAATTGAAATATTGAATTCCCATTTTCGGAGCATGGATTCTTCTCATTTTTAATGAATTTTCGCTGCTTGCGCCGATTTTATACTACTGTATACTCACCCCTCTTTCCCCTCTCTTTTAAGAGAGGGGAGGGTTTTCCAATTAAGCATTACTGCTTATTCGGGGCGCACCCCTCCCGGTTGTTGAGCCTGTCGAAACAAGGGAGAGGCAGGGGTGGGTAGGTTTTTAATTGCTTTCATATATTTCTATTAATCTGTTATAATTCTTCGTGTTGGGTAAATTTCCATCAATTAATTCGTTCCAATCCCAAAATCTTGTAACTTTGATTGATACTGTTCGTCACAACAACATCAAAAAAACCAAAAACAGAACCTAAATCAATAAAAAATGTCAACACTGGAATTTCTTAAAAACCCCTCTGTGGTGTGGTTTTTAATCGGGTTGTTCTTTGCACTTGTGGAATTATTTGTCCCCGGATTAATACTTATTTTCTTTGGTCTTGGTGCATGGATAACTGCCCTACTGTGCTTCTTAATCCCAATGGGTACCGGCTTGCAGATAATGATTTTCATAGTTACTTCGGTAGTCATTTTGGTATTGCTCCGAAAATGGTTCAAAAACCGCCTGTTTCAGGAAAATGGGAAAGATTCCGCTTCACTCGACGATGAGATAACCGGTAAAACGGCCGTTGCCGAAACCGATATTTTGCCGCACGTTCCCGGTAAAATTTTGTTCAACGGCACCTTATGGAAAGCAGAATCGGATGAAACCATTACTGCCGGCGAACGTGTTGAAATTATTGCAAAAAAAAGCATCACCTTAATTGTTAAACCCATAAAAAACAAGTAATCATGGAAACTTCAAGTATCATTATGCCCGTTGGATTAGCCATCCTAGTACTCATTATCTTTTTATCGACCATTAAAATTGTGCCTCAACGAAGTGCATATATTATTGAAAGGCTCGGAAAATACAACGATACCCTTCAAGCAGGTTTTCATATTTTGATACCTTTTTTCGATAGAATTCAATACAAACATACGTTGAAGGAGCAAGCCATTGATGTTGCGCCACAAATTTGTATTACCCGCGACAACATTTCTGTTGAAGTGGATGGAATCCTGTATTTACAGGTACTTGACCCCAAAAATGCATCGTATGGTATTGACGATTACCGCTTTGCATCCATTCAGATTGCCCAAACCACCATGCGTAGCGTTATTGGCAAACTGGAATTGGACAAAACCTTTGAAGAACGCGATACCATTAACGTTTCCATTGTGGAAGCTGTTGATAAAGCCAGCGAACCTTGGGGAGTGAAAGTTACCCGATACGAAGTGAAGAATATTGTTCCACCGCAAAGCATTAAAGATGCCATGGAAAAACAGATGCGGGCCGAACGCTCCAAACGGGCTGTAATTGCTGAATCGGAAGGCGAAAAACAAGCTAAGATTAACGTTGCCGAAGGAGCCAAACAGGAATTAATTGCCACATCGGAAGGCGAAAAGCAAAAACGTATCAACGAAGCCATGGGTAAAGCTGCCGAAATTGAAGCCATTGCCACCGCAACGGCCATGGGAATTAAGGCGATTGCCGAAGCCATTGGTTCCAGCAATGGAAAAGATGCCGTAAATTTGCGCATTGCGGAGCAATACCTGATGGAGTTTGGCAAATTGGCTTCAACCAACAATACCATGATTATACCGCAAAACATGGCTGATATTTCAGGAGTTATTGCCACCGCAACCTCGGTATTCAAAGAAACTAGCAAAAGCAAGTAAAATACTATTTATCCCCAAAGGAAGAATTCATATTTTCTTTGGGGATTTTTATAACCACAATTTATGAAAACCCTTGGAAACATTATATGGCTGGTATTTGGTGGAATTTTTATTGCCTTGGAATATTTATTGGCCAGCATACCTTTTTTCATATCCATTATAGGAATCCCTTTTGGACTGCAAGCGCTCAAATTGGGCATGTTGGCGTTGTGGCCTTTTGGAGCTGAGATTCGCATCAAACCTGGAAATCCAGGGTGCTTGTCAACCCTTATGAACTTTTTGTGGTTCTTTATTGGCGGCATTTGGATTTGCCTTACCCATTTTGTTTTTGGTTTGCTTTTTGGAATCACCATTGTAGGAATTCCATTTGCCATCCAGCATTTTAAGCTGGTGTCGTTGGCCCTCACACCTTTTGGAAGGGAAGTAATTTCGAAATAAATTATTGTTGATTTGTTTGAATCGGAAAACTATGATTTTCCACAAAAACCTGTATCTTGCTACTTCTATTTTAAATATGTACTTATGGAAACAAAAAAGCTACTCCAACCCTTTCTAACCCTTGCACTCTTGGTCGCATTATCGCCCATTATGGCGCAAACAGTTCAGTATTTGAATGCCAAACCTATGTCGCAATTAGTGAACAACTCGCTAAAACCTGTAAATGCCGACAATACACTAAAAGTACCCATGATAACTTGGGGCGGTGATGAGGCTACCATTTTGGGCGGCATGGATGGCATTTTTAAAGCAAATGGCTTAAATGTCACCCTTTTTAGGGAAGACGATTTTAAAAAACAGGTGCAAATGTGTTTGAATGGCGAAACTCCGTATTTACGGGGCACTATGGGGATGATAAATGCCGCAGCGGACGCTTTCAAAGGAAGCGGAACCGAATTGGTGGTTATCTACCAGTTAACATGGAGTACCGGCGGTGATGCCATGGTGGTGCGTGAAGGAAAAAACCTAAAAAACATCAAAAAAATTGGCCTACAATTATACGGCCCTCACATGGATTATGCCGCAAACCTTTTCAGTAAAGCTGGCCGATTGAGCAATGTTGAGTTTAAATGGCTCTCGCAGCTTACTATTTCAGAAAAAGAAGGGGGTAAAGCTATTGATCCGGTTACTGCATTTCAAGATGATGCCACCTTGGATGCCACCCTGTGCATAACCCCCGATGCGCTGCTGCTAACTTCAAGCGGAACTGTAGGAACAGGGGCTGAAGGTTCAGTTAAAGGTGCATCCATTTTGCTCTCCACAAAAACCGCAAGCCGCATTATCTGCGATGTGTATGCGGTGCGTAAAGATTATTTTGATGCCAACAAAAACAGTGTAATGAGTTTTGTAAAATCGTTGATGCAATCGGAGGAGGCTTTACGGAATTTAACCGCCAATAAAACCACACAACAAGCCAAATATCATCAATTGTTGAGCGAGGCGGCAGAAAAACTCATGGGTTCATCGCAATTCACCTCCGATGCCGAAGCCCTTTTGGGTGACTGCGAATTTGTGGGATTTGCAGGAAACAAGTCCTTTTTTACAGGAACAGGAACAACCCGTAGTTTCGAAAACCTTAACTCTGAAATACAACTGGCTTTTAAGTCAATTGGGATTCTAACAACATCTATTCCTATTAAACAAGCCGTATGGGATTACAACCTTTTGGCCAGTGGATTAAAAAACGCCACGGTTACAGCCGAAACCAAACCCAAATTCAGTCAAACTAAGGTAGCCAAAGCCGTTGAGAATAAAATAAATGCCGAATCAACCGACTGGGAGGAAAAAGGTACCCTGTTTGTGGTGGAAATAAATTTTGACGCCAACCAAAGCGATTTTTCTATTGAACAGTATGCCAACGATTTTGCCTTAGCCCTTGATATTGCTGAAACCAACAGCGGTGCATTGGTAATAATTGAAGGCCACGCCGACCCTCTTGGAGTTTTAAAAGCTGAAAAAGCATTGGCCAATAACGAACCCGATGCTAAAAGTAAAGCCGAAATTGGGCAGATGAAACAACAGGTAAAAACGTTGTCGTTGGAAAGGGCACAGAACGTGCGCAAGAGTTTTCTGCAATATTGTAAAAACAAAAAAATAAATATCGATGAATCGCAGTTTGTGGCTGTGGGTTTGGGTGCAATGAACCCAAAATATAACCCACCACGCACCAAAGAAGAATGGGCCGCCAACCGCAGAGTAGTGTTCCGCATCAAGCAGGTTGAAGCCGAACTGGATGAATTTAGTCCGCTGGATTGAATTACTTAAAAATCAAAAAAATGAAATCAAAACATATAATCTGGATTGTTATTCTAATTATAGTGGTTATAGTAAAATGTAGTTACTCAAAAAAGAACAAATCCGAAACACCCGAAGAGCAAACCGCCCCGGTTGCTGAGCAATTGGCCGATATTGAGGTAACATTTGATGAATCGGCGGGAGAGCCATCGCTTACCAAAAACATTTACATTTTGTTCGACGGCAGCGGCAGTATGGATGAGTTTTGCGCGGGCCAACAAAAAATATATGGTGCCAAAGATGCCATCATTCAATACATAAACAAAATTCCCAACGAATACAACCTAGGATTATTGGTTTTTGGGAAACCAAACGCTTCGGGTATTGAAGAAGTGGTAGCCCTTGGCGCTAATAACCACAATAAAATACGGGAAGCAATTAGCGGAATAAATCCTGAAAAAGGCACACCCTTGGCCGAAGCTACCAATTATGGCGTCGAAAAACTGGTGGAACAATACAAAACACAACTGGGCTATGGCGAATATCGTTTGGTAATTGTAACCGACGGATTGGCCAATGAACCCGATCTTTTCGAGGAATCGCTTAAAGAAGCTTCGCGCTATCCGTTCATTGCTATTTACGGGATAGGCTTATGTATTGAGGGGTTTCACACCTTAAAGACCTATTCATTATCGTACACCGATGCCCACAACTACCAAGAATTGGGCAAAGCACTGGAAAAAACCATTGGCGAACTACCCGATTTTGACCCCAAGGAATTCGATTTGAACGAACCTCTGATTGAACAATAACTTAAAAGATAATCACTGAAATGAAAAGCAGAAAAGGCCCAATAGTATTGTTTATTGTTATTGTAATTTTTGCCTTGTTGGCCTATTTTGGCAAAAATTTGTGGACTGAAAAAAAACAGACCGATACCTCCGATGCCCAACAAATTACCAAAACGCTCAAATGGGCTGGCGACAGTTATTTGGGATATGCCTACCTGCAATCGGTGGAAATGAAGAAACAACTTGCCCGCAAAGGATTGTCGCTAAAATTTGATGACGACCAAGGCAATTATGAGGATCGGCTGAAAAAATTTTCCGATGGCACTTATGACTTCATTGTGCTCCCCATCAACTCCTACCTTGAACATGGCATGAAACATAACTTCCCTGGGGTTATTGTGGCCGCCATCTGCGAATCGAAAGGAGCCGATGCCATTGTAGGGTTTCCTGACATTTTTCCGAACAATAAAATTAATGACTTGAACAACAGTGATTTAATTATTTATTATACCACGAAATCGCCCAGCTCCTTTTTATTAGACCTTACCATTTCCGATTTCGATTTAACCGTACTGCAAACCGACAATTCATGGCGGCGCGAGTTAAGTGGTTCAGGCGAGGTATATAAAAAAGCCAAAGAAGCCACCAAAGACCGCTCAGTTGGCGATGCTTTTGTTATGTGGGAACCCGACGTTTCAAAAGCGATAAATAAACTTGGCATGAAAAAACTTTGGGGCAGCGACAAATTCAGTGGATACATTATTGACGTATTTGTGTTTCACCGCGATGTAGTTGCCAAGAACCCCGATTATGTACTGACGTTTCTGAAAACCTATTTCAGGGTGTTGAACTACTATGAATCGCGCCCCGACGAAATGGTTGAGCAACTCTCGAATATTTCGAAAATTGAAAAAGCCGATGTATCCAACATGGTACAAAGTATTCAATGGTTTTCGCTCACTGAAAATTGCATGCAATTGTTCGATATCCCAATGGCAGTTGGCATGAATTCGAAAGACGGAATTATTAATGCCATTTATTCCTGTTCCGATGTAATGCACCGGACCAAAAGCATTACCGACGACATTGACGACCCGTTCCGCTTGATTAATAGCTCCTTTTTGGAAGAGTTGAAAACAACTGAAAAATCAGGGGTTGCAAGTAGCGGGACAACAAAAGTTTTTGATGCACTTACCCCCGAAGAATGGAGCAAATTACCTGAAATTGGGACTATACGTGTGGAACCGGTTACTTTTCAGAGCAGCACCAGTTTGCTCGATTATCAGGGTGAAGAGATTGTGGACAAAGTTGCCATGATGCTTTTAAACAACTATCCCGACTATCGGGTTGCCATCCGTGGGCACACTGGCAAAGGTGACGAAAAAGCCAACTTAAAACTATCGTCGGAACGGGCCAATGTGGTTCGGAGCCGATTGATTGCCGTTCATGGTGTGGATGCTAACCGCCTATTGGCCAATGGGGTTGGAGATAAACAACCTCCTACTCAAAAAACCGGCGAAAACATAAGGGCTTTTTACATGCGCTGGGCAAGGGTGGAATTCGTTTTGTTGCAGGACTGATTAAAATAGTTACCAATTCACAAAAACAAATTCAATGAATGAAGCTGCCATAACAGAAGTTGAAAAGAAACTGCTGCCTACCTCAAAAGATTTTACCCAGGGAGCTATAAAAAAAGCACTTATAAATACGGCACTGGAACACTGGACTTTTAGGTATTCCCACCCGGCAATTGCCGGTATTGTGATTATTGGCGCTTTGTTTGGTTTTACGTACCTTGTTTTTTTGACAATGCTTGGCATAGCAGCCGTTTCTGTTGGATTTTTTGTAATTAACACCTTGTTCAAAGGCCCAACCTTCGAAAAACAATACATTGAATACCTGCACCGGATTATGGATGAACATACCCATGAAAAACTTAAACACCTTAAAGAAGATTTGTTGGAATTGGGTAGCAAACATGCCGCGCTGCAATTGGATCAATTCCTCCAGAAGTTTACTATCCTGGTTGAAGTGCTCAACCAAAAATTCGACGAATCGCAGTTGACTTATCAACGCTATTACAGCATTGCAAAAGAGGTTTATCTATCGGGCATCGATAACTTGAACCATATAGTAATTTCGTTAAAAACCCTTAAAAGCATTGACTTGAATTATATAAGTGCCAGTTTAAAAGAAATTGAAAAGAAAGATAAAAACAACATGGCCGTAAAAAAGGAGATGGAAGCTTTGCTGCGCAGCCAAGAATCGTATGAAACCATAAAAAAAAGGATTGATGAAACTTTGGCTGAAAATGAAGCCGCCCTCACACAAATTGACCAAACCACCATTGCTATTTCTGAAATAAACCGGAGCAAGAACAACCAAGCACAGCTCGACATGGAAAACTCCATGAAGGCTTTGGAAGAAATGGCCTTGCGTTCAACCTATTATTCACGATAATTAAACATGTAAAACTATGGAACCAGTACCTCAAAAAGAACAAGTATCCCAGACGGAATCACCCGGATTTGTGGCCAAAGAAGCAGAATTGAAACTCAAGGCAATTCCTACCGAGTCGGAAATTGAAAAGGAATTGGGCTTAAACACCATTAAAACCGATGTTATTGATCCGGCCATTGATGCACAAACCGATAAACTGATTGACGACTTGCTTACCGACCGCATCGACGATTACACCAAGAAACGGTATGTAAATGAAATGGGACTGAAATTTCAGAACTCGTTGGCCAACCACAGCAAAATTCTCGACCAATCGGTAAAAACCCTGGCAAATACCCAGGATGGCGGGCCCGTGGCTAAAAGCCTGCTCGACTTGCGGAACCAAGTGGAGGATTTAAACCCAGGGCATTACGATCTTTCGAGCCCACAAGGTGCCGTGGCTAAGTTCTTCCGGAGCATATTCGGAAAGAAAAACCCCATAAGCCGATATTTTGAAAAATACGAATCGGCACAACATGTTATTGCCGAAATTATTGAAAACCTGAAAGCCGGCCGCGACCAATTGCTCGACGACAACCAAACCTTGGAATTCGACAAAAAAAGCATGCGCGATACCCTTGGAGGACTTAAACGGGCTACCGAAATAGGAAACCACCTGTATAAAAAGCTGGAACAGAAATTAAAAACAGAGGTAGAAGCGGAATCGGAAAAATACCGATTTATACAGGAAGAACTGCTTTTCCCGCTCAACCAGCGTATTATTGACTTGCAAACCACTTTAGCGGTAAACCAACAGGGTGTTATTTCCTACGATTTGTTGATAAGGAACAATAACGAGCTAATTACCGGAGTGAACCGCACCGTAACTATCACGGCCAGTGCTTTGCGCATTGCAGTTACTACCCGGTTGGCCCTGAATAAGCAAAAACAGGTACTCGATGCTAAAAAGCAGATTGACCAGACTACTTCCGATTTAATTGCCGATAACGCCAAGTTGATACAGACACAAGGTGTTGAGATTCAAAAAATGGCTACCGAATCAACCATTAATGTGGATAAACTTGCCATGGCATTTGATTCATTGAACCAGGCCATGGACGAAATAAGCAATTTCCGTCGCGAGTCGTTGCCTGCCATGCGCGAAACCGTTGACAAGTTCAAAATGCTTACCGACCAAGCCAACGAAACAATCGAACGCATGGAAAAAGGGTCCGCGGTTAGGGATAATGTTATCTTGGATATTACCGCCATTGAGTAAATAGTGTCAGCAAGAAAACACCAAAAATCATCCCGATAGCTATCGGGACAAAAATCAAAAAAGAATCAAAACTCAAAAATTTAATAAAATGAAAAAAACCGTAATAATATGTGGAGCAAGCCTTTTGATGTTGCTAATGACAGGGCAATCGGCATCGGCTCAAAAAAAAGAGAGCTTTAAAGTAGCGTGGTCAATTTATGCAGGATGGAATCCTTGGGATTATGCCAGTAAATCGAGCATTTTAGATGCCTGGGCTAAAAAACAGGGTATCGAAATTAAATTGGTTAAAATGGATTACATTGCTTCCATTGAAGCATACACCAGCGGACAGGTTGATGCTTGTGTAATGACCAATATGGATGCCCTTACCATTCCGGTTGCCTCTGGCATTGAAAGCTCCGCAGTAATTTTGGGCGACTTCTCCAATGGTAACGATGCCATTTTAGTTAGGAATAACCTTACCATACCCGGTTTAGCTGGTAAAAAGATAAGCTTGGTGGAATTTTCCGTGTCGCATTACTTATTGTCGAGAGCCTTGGATATGAATAAGATGAAAGATACCGATGTGAAAGTAATTAATGTGAGCGACAGCGATATTGCCCCGGCATTTGTATCCAACACAAGCCAAGAAGCTGTTGTAACATGGAATCCATTGGTAATGGAAATTATGCAGACTCCCGGTGTAAGCAAAATATTCGATTCGTCGCAAATACCCGGCGAGGTACTCGACCTGATGATGGTACCATCAAAAATACTAAAAGACAACCCAGCCCTGGCCAAAGCACTCAATGGCGCTTGGTTCGAAGTTATGGGCATTATGAGCACGCGGGGGGCTAAAGCCGACAATGCTTTAGATTTGATGGCCAAAGCCGGCGGCTCTAGCCTTACCGAATATAAAGCCCAGCTAAAAACCACGGCTATGTTTTATAAAGCCAGCGATGCCATAGCCTATATGAATGGCGAAGAAATAATGGGCAACATGAAAAAAGTCCGCAATTTCTGCTTTAAATATAAATTGTTAGGCGACCGTGTTGTAACTGCCGATGATTTAGGCATTGAATTCCCCGGGGCCAAAATTATTGGGAATTCGGGCAACCTTTTGTTCCATTTCGACGACACCTATATGAAAATGGCTGCTGAAAACAAGCTGTAAAAATTTGGGTTAACAGTAAGGCTGGAATGTTTAAAAGTTGGTATCATCACTATTTTAAACATTCCAGTTTTTCAATAAAGGCAAACAATGGAAATTGATTAAACAAATAAACCAAGTGCTATGTTTTTCAATATCAATGCAAAACCCTCAAAATGGTCGTCGGCCACTTTAGGGATACTTTTATTCGCGATTAGTATCATTTTATATGGATACGCATCCATCAACCGGCATAAAGAAAACCCCAACGACAAGCTAATCCCAACGGCTGGGCAAATGGTGCATAGTTTTACCAAAGCAATTTTTCAGCCGGTTATTGAAGAACAATATAACGAAGAAGGGGAATTGCTTGAAACCAACCAACCACGGACGTTAAAGGAGGCTTACCATTCCGGAAAATTAAAGGAAATGCTGAAAAATGGCGAATGGCAATTATGGGACGATACCAAAGCCAGTGCATACCGCGTTTTTATTGCTGTTTTGTTTATTTTTTTGGGTATTTTAATTGGGCTGTACATGGGTGTATTTCCGTATATGGAAAAACTTCTTTATCGGTTCATCCTTTTTTTCGACAAAATACCGGCATTGGCCGTGTTGCCCATATTATTCATAGTTTTCGGGTTAGGCGAAACTGCCAAAATTGCACTCATTGTTATTGGAGTTGCGCCCACCCTAATCCTCGACACGTTCTTGCGTGTTAAAGAAATCCCTAAAGAGCAGGTAACAAAAGGGTTGACATTAAATGCCAGCACCCACGAAATTATCTACAAAATTGTATTCCCGCAGATATTGCCTAAAGTGTTGGATACTTTTCGATTGAATTTTAAGGCAATCATACTTTTTTTAATTGCCGGCGAAGCCTTAGCTGCCGAAGCTGGGCTGGGGTACCGCATTTTTGTGGTACGCCGCTACATGGATATGGCCACCATTATTCCTTATGTGATTTGGATAAGCGTTTTGGCGTTTGGCATTGATTGGTTGCTCCGCCGATGGATTGATACCCGTTTTAAATGGATTGAAAATGGTTAGAAATATAGTCGCGGCGCGACTTCACTAAATCAGAGGTTGTTGAATTAATGTAAAACATTCCTTTTCAATAGAGTCGCACTGCGATTTGCTGATTTAAGGTATAAGTTAATTACGATAAATTAGGAAAAAACTTAAAAACACCACCCATGTCAGACTATATTATCTCACTAAAAAAAGCTTACAAAAAATATGATGGCCGTACCATCTTAAACGGGATAAACCTAAATATTAGGGAAGGCGAATTTGTAACCGTAGTAGGCCCAACAGGATGCGGCAAATCGACCACGTTGCGCCTTATTTTGGGATCCGAAACACCAACAACGGGAACTGTTAGCATGTACGACCAGGAAATTACCGTACCCAACCGCGACCGAGGAGTTGTTTTTCAGAAATATTCCTTATTCCCACACAAAACAGTCCGCGAAAACGTAATGTTTGGGCTAGAACTGGAGAGGTTCAATTTATTTGACCCAATTACGCATACACGCCAATGGATACAAAAAAGGAAGGAATTCCAAAAAGAAGCCGACCAATATTTGGAGCGTGTCAGGCTTATTGAACATGCCAATAAATACCCAAATCAACTATCGGGTGGGCAACGGCAGCGCACGGCAATTGCACAAGCCATGATAATGAAGCCAAAGATATTGATGATGGATGAACCATTTGGAGCCTTAGATGAAGGTACCCGAGAAGAGATGCAGGTATTTACCCTGGAACAATGGAAACAAACCAAACAAACGGTACTTTTTGTGACCCATAGTTTGGAAGAAGCCATTTTTATGGGAACCCGTCTATTGGTAATTTCGCAATATTATGATCATGAAGATGGATCCGAAGGGGCAAAAATTGTTAAGGACGTGGAAATTCCCTGGCCCCACCCCCGCTCCACCAAAATAAAAAACACCAACGAGTTTAACAACCTAATGGAAGCAATCCGTTACGAGGGACTTAACCCCAACCATTTGCAAAACATTGGGAATTTTGACCTTTCACACCGCGATTCAATTAAGGATGTTAACTAATTAAGTTTGATGTATTTCCCAACAATACCAAAGCCAACTATTGACTTTGACATTTTTTTTTCGTATCTTAATAGAGAATTAAGTGAATTTAAACTTTATGGATATGGAATCAAAATATTTATGTCCGGATTGCAGAAACAGTATCAATGTAGGTAATGATATTGTTCTTATTGCAAAAAATGAGTTCGGCCAAAAAGGTATTGTTGTATTGCATACCTTACTTGGAAACTATGAAAGTAAATTCAGCGCTGATTTTACAATTCTTGAAGGTGATCAAGTAAAATTTTCCTGCCCCATTTGCCATTCAAATTTAACGCACAAAAAAAACGATCGTTTGGCTCGTTTTATTCGAATTGATGATGAAGAAAAGGAAAGTTACATTGTATTTTCGCAGATATATGGCGAAAAATGCACCTATAAAATTGTAGAAAAAGAGGCTTTGGAAAGTTACGGTGAACATTTAAACAGGTACACCGATCCCGATTGGTTCATGTGGTTCTAAGCATTTTTGAAGTAAATAATGGAGCCTTTTGTTTCAAAATTTCAGCTATTGGTTTTTATAATTTCTTTTTGTATTTTTTCTCAGTTTAAAAACTCGACTTAAATTGAAGCAAAAATGAAAGGAAAATATGTATGTCCTAAATGCAGGAATAGCGTAAATATCGGAAATCGAATTATTCTAGCAGGTAAAACCCGTACCGGATTAAAGGGAATTGTTATGATTGAAGGTGAGCTTGGAAACTATAATTCTTCGTTTAGCGAAGATTTTACCATTGTTGAAGGAAACACGGTAAATTTTACTTGCCCAATATGCCATGTCAGCTTATCAGACCGAAAAAACAAAAATCTGGCTCATTTACTGCTTCTTGAAGAAGATAAACCAGAGGCTCAGGTATATTTCTCACAAATTTTTGGTGAAAAATGTACTTATAAATTGTTGGCAAAGAAGTAAAAGGTTCGTTTGGTGAACACCACCAACATTACAAACCCGATTGGTTGATTGAAAATTTATAGTGTAATCTGTATCTTTTAGAATTAACAAATATTAAGCATTGAGGGAATTGTAATGAATGTTTTTAGCCGTCGGTATTTAGCAGTTTGGATTGGCTTTATAACTTTTTTACTTACTCAGCTTTGCTCCCATTTTCCATCACTCACCGAGCATTTATATTCAAAAAAGCTTTATCCTATTTTGGCTCAAGGGGTTTCTCTTTTAAGCGGAATTATCCCGTTTTCAATTACCGATATTTTTTATATTTTTCTACTTCTGTTACTGCTTTCAACCCTAACTTTATGGGTTTTCAGAAAAATTAATTTTAAAAAAACAGCCTATATTATTCTCACTATACTTGCCATAACGTATTCACTTTTTTATTGGTTTTGGGGATTCAATTATTTCAGACAGCCCATTGAAACCAGATTGGAACTAAAATCAATAAAAGTTACTAAAGAATTATTTTATAAGGGATTAGCATTGCAAATAAATGCCACCAACAATGCCTTTTCAACAATTAACCTATTAAACCCTGAGGCTATTGAATCATCACTGGATGAATCATTTGTTCGGTTGGGTCCACAGTTTGACTTTACATACTCAACAAGATTTAATGCCTCTAAAAAGATGATTTTTAGCCGCTTTTTTGCTGGCAATTCCATATCAGGCTACTTTGGACCCTTTACCAACGAGGTTCATACAAATAAGTATTTATTACCGGTTCAATACCCCATGATTTTGGCTCACGAAAAAGCACATCAATTGGGAATTACCAATGAAGCCGAAGCTAGCTTTTATGGTTGGCTTGCCTGTTTGGAAAGCAACAGCAAACCCATAGAATACAGCGCCCAACTTTTTGTACTGATGCATTTTATGAAACAGGAAAAAACACTTTATGACAGTTTGGATGTTAAACCGTTGCTAAAACCTGAAGTACTGAATGAATATTTAATGATAAAAGAGTACTGGAAAAACCTACGGTACCAGAAATTGCAAAATATTACTTCAAGTATTTACGACTCTTACCTTAAAGCAAACAGCATTAAAGAGGGCATAAATAATTATGAAGGAGTAGTTACTCTGATAATAAAATTCCAAAATCAAAATACGACCGATACTTCAGTATATCACAGTCAATAAAAAAAAGTTCTACGAAAATAATTTCATGGAACTTTTCTTATTCGAAAGATAGTAAGGTACTTATTGCTTTTAAGTACATTATCCTAAATAGTCTATTTCTTCTGGTAAACCCTTACATAATCCACCACCATATCTTGAGGATAGGCTGTTGAATCAAAACCATTGGCTGCCCCCCAGGCACCGCCTACAGCAACATTCAAAAGCAGGTGGAACCTTTTGTCGAAAGGCCATTCTTTATAAGTGTTGTGTTCGTTTTTAAAAGTGAAATACTTTAGCGTGTCCATAAAAACACTGTATTCCTCAGGGCCCCACTCAACCGCATACACATGGAAATTGTCGTGCAAGTCCTTTACCTGCAACTCATTATTCTTCTGAGTCCTTATAACATGGTTGTATGATTCGGTATGGGCTGAAGCTACCACAGTATCAATCATATAACCTACATGTTCCATAATGTCAATTTCACCGCTTTTTGGCCAGTTGCCATATTCCCAATCAGTAGGAAGCATCCAAATTGCCGGCCATATTCCTAACGCACCGGGCAATTTAGCCGACACTTCAACCCGTCCGTACAACCAATCGCCTTTACCTTTGGTAATTAAGCGGGCCGATGAATAATCCCGATCCTCGATTTTTTCCTTTAAAGCCACAATATGCAGCTTTCCATCGGCGATATAGGTATTCTCTTTCCTGTTTGCCGTGTACCACTGATATTCAGCATTTCCCCAACCCCAAGCATTACCTTCGATGTCGTAACTCCATTTGCTGGTATCCGGCATTCCGGGCGAATCAAATTCATCGTTCCATACCAATTGATACCCGTTACCAGGTCCAGCAGGTTGCTTTGTTCCGTTGGTACAGGCAACAAACCCTAAACCAACCAATAACCAAATTTTTATTGTTTTCATAATAAATAAATATAAAATGTAATTAATTCGCACTTTTATTCAATAACAAACCAATCAATATTGACTTTACTTTCAACCACTTTCAACAATAAATTATTTACACCAGCTTCCATATTGATTCCTTCGACCGATAAAGTATCCCATTGCGATGATTGCAGTTCAAACTCTTTTTTGAATCCGTTGCACTCTATCTGAAACTTAGCCGGAACCGCTGATGAAGTTGCTTTAATTTTGATTTTGTAATCCGCTTTATTTGCACTGTTAAATGAATATCGGGTCCATTCATCCGGTTTTAAAACAATGCATTGTTCGGAATTATGCTTTGAAAAATCAACTGCGGAATCAAAGCGGATAAGCTCAATAACCACTGGCTCTTTTGTTCGGTAGAAACTAGATTTTTTCGCACTGTCGGAAACAAAGAAATCCATTCCATATCCTCCATGTCCATAATTTTCAGCCTCCACTTTTCCTGGTATCCTCCTGAAAATGGCATTCACCACATCGGTGTAATATTCGCAATTGGCCAGTTTAATGTTGATAAGGAATTCATTTAAAATTACCTGCGAAGTTGCACTATCAGGCTTTTCGCCTCCTTTTGAATAATTGACAACCAAGTCCCAATTGTTCGGTTTGATTATCGAATACGGGGTATTTTTTGTATCCATCTTTTTCCACGGCCAAAACGACCAACCAATATTGTTGGCAGCAAAATACTGGGAGGTTTCCCAATAAATGGCATTGGCTTTTTCGCCGGTCTCACCCACCCAAATTGGGGTATTGAGGGTATCGCGCCACTTCAGGAAATAACTGATATCGTTCAGATTATCGGGTTTATTCCAGCAATAATAGTGAAACTGGTAAAAAGTATTGTTGTCAAATGGTTTGGAGAAAGCATCCCAGTTATTGGACCAATTATATCCCTCAAGGGTGATCATGTGGCGGGTATCCACCTTTCTGATTTCCTGAGTGAGACGGCGATACAAGGGCTCCAATTGATGTTTGTATTTTGCAGCCGCTCCAGTTCCTTCAGGAAGGGGCTCGTTGAGTAAATCGTAAGCCGCCACGGTAGATTCATCTTTGTATTTATTAACAATTTCCATCCAAAGTTTTAGCAGAGCCTCTTCATTCTTTTTGTCCATAAAAAGTTCCGGCAAATCGTTGGGACTGTCGTCGATATTGGCACCGGTTTGTCCACCGGGTGCCCCGTGCATGTCAATTATCACATATATTTTATGTGCTTTGCACCAAATAATTAAGTCATCTAAATGCTTAAATCCTTCTTCAATAAATTGCGGATTTTCATCTTCGGTTAAAAACACCCGTGCGTTTAACGCAACGCGCACCGAATTGAAACCCACTTCCTTCATCCGCACTATATCTGCCTCGGTGATATAATTATTGCGGAATTCCTTCCAAAACAGTGCTGCCTGTTCCTCACCAATCAGGTCGGTTACTACTTTCTCAATCTTACGTGGGCGATCGCCATTTTCTCCAAACTTCCACATATAACCTTCGGGTAACAACCAGTTGCCCAAACCAACACTGTGGAGCACTACTTTTTTTCCCGTTTCATCCACCATATCCTGCCCTTTTACTTTAAGAAAGCTAAGGGAATCGGATTTTGGTGGTTGAACGCATCCACTCAATCCAATGATTAACAGAATGAAAACCATAATAGGTAATTTATTGAACCAAATCAACCATTTACCCTTACACATTAATTGGATATTCTTTTTCATAGTTTCCGTTTTTTAAGTGAATATTAATTCTTTACAAATGTCGTTTAGTTAAGGTTTTTCACCCACCGCCCTTCTGGCACCTCCCTCAAGGGAGGACTAGCGCTGAGTGTAAGTTGGTAGAACTAAAAAAAACTCAGGTATATCATACAATTTGCACTACACCATTGCTTTCTTGTTATGTATTTATCTACTGACCTCTAAAACTTTTATTATTAGTTGAAAACTACACCAACAGTAACCTGCTTAATTTCGCCGTTTCGGCTAAATATCTTATGGCTTGATAGCTCATCCAGCTTATTTCCATCACTCTCAATTACTTCCCCATTGGAAACAATAACACTTACCGATGACTTGCTACCAATAGTGTAAACAAAAGGTACTCCGCAGAATGTAAACGCCAGTTGACCGCTTTTCAGATTCAATTGGTGAATGTTCCCATCTGGGGAAAGGTATTCAAAGACGGCATCGGCGGTCAATATTTCATGATGATTCAGAAGCGAGGCATTGAAACTGATTACACCATCGGCCACTATAACTCCCAATTCGCCGAACCTGGAAAGAAAATCCTCCTTTACCTGCCCGGTCATGCCCGGTTGCTGAGCACCGGCATGTCCCGGAGTGTGCGAATAGGCATCGGTTGGGAATGCACCATAAAGTTTGGGCGATTTGTACAATCCAATTCCGGCTTTAATTTCATAGTAATGATCTTTTAAACGACCTAAAATACGAGCATCGGCTCCCTCAGCCATTCCTCTATAATACGATTCCTGTACAGCTAACAACAGTTTTGAAACCATGTGCCAATAGATGCTGCCAAGCCCCTCGAATCCATAGAAAGTGCCCGAGCGACCGGTGAACGAATGGTGATCGAACAAATCTTCAAATAGTTTACCCAACTGGGCTTTTTCTATTTCTACTTCCGATTGGTACCTGTTTTTATCCAGTTTATCCAATGCATCCAACAAACCCTGGGCATTGCGGAAGGTTCCGTTGAAATGGTAATTTCCATGAATATCCTGATGGATGATGGATGTGTCCTTTTGCTCAGCCATTTTGGTAAGTAACACCGATTTTTTGACAGCTTCAACCGGCAAGTTATTCTTTTGGGTGAACCGGTGCAACTGCCGGTCGGGATATAGCAAATAACTGTATTGGTCGGCACGGAAAAGGCTACTTGCTTTCAGCGCATCCAACACTTTTAAGCTTTCGGCAGCTGATAAATATCCTGAACTCAGTACCGATACCTGACCTTCCAGCATTTCATACAAATAACGGATGGATATTCTGTCGTTTGTAATTGAAATGAGGTTATAAGCATGATACAATCCATCGGCCCTTTTATTGGCATCGATGGATTGATCAATGTACCTTAATCCCAGTTCACAAAAATCAATTAAATGCTGAGCCGTTACTTTTTGTTTTTTGCCCGAAAAGGAATGGTTGTAGATGGTTTCCCTATAATTGCTTCCTGCTTTTCCCAAAGAATCGGCAATGGTGCGCCTGTTGGAATCGGTAAAACCATTATCCAACAAGTTTTGATTCTCATCAAAACATTTGTGTACCGCATTGAATAACTGTTTCACTTCTTCTGAAATTTGGTATTCATCGGTTTTAATTTCTTTAAATATCGAAACCCAGAAACTCAACGAACGCCTCATGTAATAAAGCGTAACCATGGAAACGCCATTGCCCACCAAAGCATTGTTGGCATCGTTCCATTCGGGTCGCTGGGTATTCAGCCAGATTCCCGCTTCAGGAATAAAATTGCTGAATTTGGTTAACAACGAAACCAACATTTTTTCGGTGAGGTTTACTTTATACAGTTGGCTATCGGATTGAAATAGAAGCTTTCCGTCGGCACCAAAAGCGGCGGCTTTTTGCCCGATTTTTTTATCCAAATCGTAATCAAACAGAATGGTATCCTGCGGGGTTTTTACAATTTGCTCGTACGGTTTTATCCGATAAGGCACATTGGCATACACAAAATACTCTTTTGCCAGCATCTGCTGTATTTTACCTGGGTTGAACCGATGCGAAAGCTCTAACAGTTTCTGTAAATAAATAATCTGGTGATCGCCCCAATATCCAATAAATGCCCAAGGATCATGCGGATCGGGCCGTTCCCAATCAATTCCATTGCGGGTAATCCGATATGGATTGTATCCGTCGGCGGTAGAGGCATCCACAAATTTGGTAATCATTTGCTCGGTGAATCCAGGATATGAATGCGCCAATGCTTCCCAATTCTGGAAAATATCGCGCCAATTTCCCTGATAATCGGACTTAACAGGCCCATCGGTATTTTGTACCTCAATGGAAAACTGGTTCCATGGGCGGCTCGGGTCGCCGTGCCTGCGACTGAACGTTAAAGGCAGGTATTCATTGCAGATGCGGATTAAATCGGTATCGCCCAATTTTTCCGCCATTTGCACCAATTGTGAGCTTTCCAAATGTTGGGGCAAATCACTCAGCCAACCTTGCATGCGCTGGAACAGAGGGATATTTATTTTGCTTAAATAATCAGTAAAATCGGCTTTATCAACCGAATAGTTGTTGATGAAAATTCCGCCGCGCATGATGTTGAAAAGCGTGTTGGCATAATGGCGGGCATAACTGAGTTCTTCGTTGGTCAATTGCAATCCATCGGCTTTTGCCACAATGTTCCGGAGCTTCACAGTGTCAGCATTTATATCGGCATTAACCTGATTCTTCAAATCATTTCTACTGAGCAATTGTTGGTTCAGCAGAGCCACTTGACCAGCATCCTGGTTAATTTCGGCAACCAGCATCCATTCCTTTTGGGAATTGGCGGGTACTGTTAGTGTTTTATTTACAAAATATGCTCCCCGAGTGGCACGTATATCAGTTTCCGATGTAAGGGGAAGCCCTTGTTTAAACCGTTCTAATTGAATTGAGGATAGCAATATAGTTGGATTTTCCAAACCTGCTTCCCAAACTGTGTTAGCCTTGAGTGCCTCACTGGGTTCAGCCCTATCAACTGGAATTGAACTGAGAATAAACAGTCCCAAATTGGTCTCCACCACCCGTTCATTCTTTTTGTAGGCATCTGACAAATTGCTGTATTCCAATTGAAATGAATAATGGGAACCATAAGGCAAAATATTCTGCATTCCGTCAAGCATTTCAACAGTCAATTCCTGTTTGGATTGATTCAATAAAACCGACTTTTTAACAAATCCGAAGGTATCACTAAAATACCAACCGTATTGGAAGGTAAGTCCCAAATCGATATTCACTTCTTCAAAAATGATTTTATTGCCGAAAATGCTTTTGTACAAATTGCGCTCAATGGCATAAACGCCTTCTGTTTTTTTTGAGAAAGGCTCCCAAAGGTATTTTTTATTGTTTTTTGCAACCAAAGCAAGGGTTTTACTGCCCGAAATATCGTACTGGTCGTGAATCTTATCAACACAATAATAAGGGAACAAAGCATTGTTCCTATCTTTCCTTCCGGCTGTTAAAGCACCGTTACTGGAAATAAACATCCAATGGTCGGTAATACTGACAATTGACATAAAAAAATCGGGCATGCGGTTATATCCGCTAATTTTATAAAACTTTTCGCCTTGCAACTGCACAAATCCGCCTTTAACCTCTACCTGGCTTTGATGGATTGGGGTTTCACCCAAAAAAATCTGTTGATTATTCATTGTTATTAAATTCAAAACTGATTATAAACTACATTCTTTTTCTCTTCGTTCCGACTAAAATGATAACCTATTGGGCTAAAGCCCAATTCAATTTGAGATTCAATTGCCCCTGGCTTAAGCCAGGGGTAATTTAAAACATACAAAAACTGGGCTTTAGCCCAAATTGTAATTGCTTGAAATAAAAGACTCCAATTTTCGTTTTTCATCTTTTTCTATAATATTTTCACATTAATCAATCAATAATGATAATTTTTAATTTACCAATTTAAACCGTGTCTTTTGATTACCAATGCTAATGGTAAAAAAGCCCGGCTCCGTTACCCACTGATTATTCCGATTCACAAATTGAAGCTCGTTCGAAGTAAGCTTGAACTCCACTTTTTCGGTTTTACCCGGTTCAACCGCTATTTTTTTGAATTGTTTCAGTTGCTTTACCGGCGGGGAAATGGAAGCCACTTCATCAGATACAAAAAGTAATACGGCCTCTTTACCGGATAGCTCGCCGGTGTTTTTTACATCTATTGAAATGCGTAACGTATCCGATTTTGAAATGGAATCTTTACTTATCGTTAAATTTGAATATTCAAAAGTAGTATAACTTAACCCAAACCCAACTTCATATTGAGGGGTAAAGCCATCCAAACCAAAATTCACATCACGCTCATCGCACAATAAATGGTCATAAGTCCAAAGGGAGCCTGAATATCGCGGGTAGGTATAGGGCAATTTACCGCTAGGATTGAAATCGCCGTAAAGCACATCGGAAATGGCTCTTCCGCCTTCATTTCCAGGTAGGAATGCCATAATGATTCCTTGCGATGAAGGTTCAATTTTTCGGATGATGCGTGGCCGTCCCTGCACCATAACCAAGATAATTGGTTTTCCGGTTTCGGCCAATTTAGTGACTAGTTTCTGCTGAATTTCGGGCAAATCAAGTTCATCAATATCGCTGGGTTTTTCGGTGGACGGTTTTTCACCCACACAAATAATTATAGCATCTACATTTTTTGCCTGTTGAACCGCATCAGCCACATAGTCGCCATCGGTATATCCGGTTCCTGGGGCAAATAATACATTGTTTTTGCCCACTTTCTGTTGAATAGCTCCCAATATGGTCAGTTTGTTTTTATCGTTGTAGCTGGTATCCTGCCCGCTCCAGGTGCGCGACCATCCGCCATTCAAGTAATTGATGGAATTGGATGCAACGCCAGTAACCAGAACTTTAGCGCCTTTTTTAAGGGGCAATACATTTCCTTGATTCTTAAGCAACGTCAAGCTTTCGCAAGCAATTTGATGGTTGATGCTGTCCGATTTTTTAGAGGCAAATTCCGTATAGTCATCATGGTCAAAAAGGAGGTTATCAAAAACGCCTGATTTATATTTGAAATAAAGAATCCTACGTACCGCATCGTCAACCCGCGAAACAGGCACTTCGCCCGACTTTACCAAATCAACCAAATTAACCACAAAACTGGCATCGTATGGTTCCATGCAAATATCCACTCCGGCCAAAACACTCAATTTTACGGCTTCCCGTTCATCGGCGGCCACTTTATGCACCGAATGTAAATTATCGATATCGCTCCAATCGGTAATTATTACTCCTTTAAAACCCAGTTCTTTTTTCAGCAAATCCGTTAATAAAAAATGGTCAATGTGAGATGGGGTTCCATTTAATACGCCCGATGAAACCATTACCGCAAGCAATCCATTTTCAACGGCCTGTTTAAAAGGTGGCAACAATACTTGCCGTATATAGTTTTCCGATAGATTAACCGGTGAACGGTCTTTACCATTGTAGGATGCGCCATATCCAATAAAGTGTTTAGCACAGGCCAACACTTTGGTATCGGTAGCCGGATTAGTTCCTTGCATTCCTTCCAACGCCCCTAAACCCATTTGAGTAGTAAGGTAAGTATCTTCGCCAAAGCTTTCAAAAATCCGTCCCCATAAGGGATGACGGGCCACATCGAGCACCGGGGCATAGTTCCAGGGAATGCCACTGGCTTTCATTTCGTAAGCGGTAATTTCACCTACTTTTTTAGCATTTTCCTGATTAAAAGTAGCTGCCAAGTTAATCTGCTGTGGAAACATAACTGAGCCGGCTGTATAAGTGGCCCCATGTACGGCATCAATTCCATACAAAACGGGAATACCAAGTCGTGTGCGCTCCTTTGAGGTTTTTTGAATAAACCCAATTACCTGCCTCCATTGCTTAGGTGTGAGTGGAAAATTGCCCAAATTTTGTACCGATCCGGCACCGTATTTCACTAACAATTCTTGCACTTTAGCCGAATCGAAAACCAATGTATCGCGGTAGGAATAAAATGGGCCGGTAAGTATGGATGCCAATCCCAAATTCAGCATTTGACCTGCTTTTTCTTCAAGGGTCATGATCTGAATTAAGCTATCAACTTTACTATAAATGACCGGATCGGAAACCTGTTTGGAACCCTCTCTTTGAGCATTGACACTGGAAGTGCTGAGTAATAATGCAAGAACTATAAAAAGAATGCCGTACTTCATAAAATTTGTTTTAAAAAGAGGAGTTTGAAATTAAGCAATTAAGTATCAATAATGCAATTTAATACTTGTTTAATCAGGGCAACCGCATTTAAGAATCGAAATTT
Organism: Salinivirgaceae bacterium; assembly: GCA_041664345.1. Classification (GTDB taxonomy): domain Bacteria; phylum Bacteroidota; class Bacteroidia; order Bacteroidales; family SZUA-534; genus GWE2-40-63. Next base: position 26,289 of record JBAYKX010000011.1, on the reverse strand, counting down.
GAAATTCCCATTTTCGGCGCATGGTTTCTTCACAATTTCAATTAAACGGTAGCGCTTGCGCCGATTTTATACCATAAAACTTGATCCCTGGGTTGAAACCCAGGGCTATTCATATTATATCCCTAACGGGATTTTAAAATGCGTTTTCCCTGCTTGTTTAATACCATTCATTTAACTTGTAAATGCACCCACGGCAAGTAACCACAGGTGCATTCGTATTAAAATTTGAAACATTTATCGAATCAATAGAATTCAGCTCTTTTTACAAGCATCTTCACATCGTTTTACCACTACTCTACAAAAAAAGGAATGTTTGCGGTAGCTGCTTTGTTATGGTTATTGAGAACATAAATGAACAACCGATACGCTCCAATGGTATCAGGGGTGGCAATTTCCATTTTGCTAGTACCTTCAACATGAAATATGGTTGGTGGCCTGTTTTCTTTATCGCCGCCCCATTTCAAATCGTTGCTTTCGGGAATTATTTCCCATAAGAACTTCAAGCTATCGTTTTTGAATTGGCTGTAATAAACTTCCGCATTCATTTTTGAAGATGCTTTCACTTTAATGTTATCATAAGCAGTTTTATTCTCAATTTTAAAAGAATCGAGAACCGGGCAGCGGTTTTCGGGCCATTTTCCGTTCCAGATGTAGTGCATAGCATCCACTATTTCAGTTTCAGCACCGCTTTCCAAAAACATACCGTACCAAGTTGGAGTGCGTTCCTGCTTTTGTCCCCATAAAAATGCATAAGAACCCATACAGTTGATTTTATCGGCCTGAATCGCCAAATCGTATCGGTTCAAAAACGATTTTTGCTTTTCATGACTGGTTTGCTCAATAGGCGTATCCCAACTTGTTTTTCCCACTTCCCAATGTCCGGTTGCTCCCCATTCGGTAACAATATACGGTCCTTGCCAACCGGCATCGGCAATGCGTGTTTGCAGGTTAACAATATCGCCATACATTTGAATGGATAAAAAATCGATGTCGGTACAATGTTCTTTTATATAATCCACTTCCCGTTTTCCGATACCTGCCAATGTAGTGGTGGTAGGGTGATTGGGGTCAATTTGGTGAATCATTTTCGAAAGATCGTTCACTGCATCATAAATGGCTAAATTATTGGCTCCCAAATTCAATTCATTGCCGATAGCCCATCCCAACAATGCCGGATGGCTTTTTAACCGTTCAACTTGGCCTTTAATATCATTGAATTGCTCCAACACCTTGACGGTATCGTTGTAATTAAAACCATGTCTTTCACGAGCCACTTCAATTCCCATCAGCACCAGAAGTCCATTTTTTTGGGCTTTATCCAAAACTTCAACCGCGGTTTGTTCCCCGTTTTCAGTTCTCCAGGTCCGGAAAGAATTTGCCCCATGTGCTCCAAGCGAATCGATATTGCCGAATTCCAAACCAGCACCATTTACAAAGAATTCTTTTCCATCAACAAAAAGTCGGTTTTGGCCTTCGGAATTCTTTTGAACCTTAACATTTACGGGACTTGTTCCTTTTTTCATATTATTGCACGATACTAGTAATCCTATTGCAATGAGTAAAACAAAAAAATTAATTTTCATAGTTTATCAATTAAACGGTTAATGTCTTATTAAAGTAACTTCAAGTTCTTCCAGTGATTGCCCTTTTGTTTCAGGAATGAATTTAAGGGTAAAAAGCAAGGTCAGCAACCCAAAAGCGGCATAAACCATAAAAGTCCCCGAAGTACCTAAAAATTCGAGCTCTACAGGGAAAATAGTTGCTACAGCAAAGCTCACAATGGAGTTCCAGGTACCCACAATGGAAATCATCATACCACGATGCCTGTTTGGGAATATTTCGGATAACAACGCCCACATAACCGGCCCCAGTGAAATAGCAAAAGAAGATACATATATTATTAATGCTATTAATACAAGGATTGCATTCATAGTAATTGATTTCTGTAGAATGGTGCTTTTGAATAAATTATAATTGGCCGCACCAATATTTTCTTCCACTTTATTGAAGAATTTAACTTCGCTGTTATATTCCTGATCTACCATTTTAGCGATTCCCGATTCAAATAAAGCGACATCTTTATTCTTGTCTTCACTGGCTTTGGCCACATCCACCATTCCAGCAACATCGCCGGTTTCTATTTTATAAGTTGCACCATTGAATGCAAATGCTGCCAACGAAAGCGATAAGGTGATACCAATAGAACCCATAATCAACAGGGGTTTACGGCCTAATTTATCGATAAGGAACATAGCCACAATAGTAAATACCACGTTGGTAAGGCCTAAAATAGCGGCTTGAATAAAGGCTGAATCCTGCGCACCTCCTGCCATTCCAAATATCATGGGTGCATAATAAAATATGGCATTGATACCGGTAATTTGCTGAAAAAAGGCAATTCCAAAACCAATTATCAATATGGTGGACATATTTTTGGAAAATATTTCTTTAAAATTGCTTTTACCCGATGAGGATGAATTATTCAAATTGGCAACTATTTCGGAATGAACCTGCACGGCATATTCATCGCCACCAATTTTTGAAAGTACTTTTTTTGCTTCATCATGACGACCTTTTAAAGTAAGCCACCTCGGGCTTTGCGGCACAAAAAATAACAGTAAGAAATACAAAACTGCTGGAATTGCCCCAACTCCTAACATCCATCTCCAATTCATGGTAGGGTCAACTACATTTTTAAGAATAAAATAGTTGGAAAAATAGGCAATTGAAATACCGATTACGATATTGAATTGATTGATGGATACCAAGGTGCCACGGTATTTTTGGGGCGCAATTTCGGCAATATACATGGGAGCCACCAAAATGGCCATGCCCACTCCCAGCCCACCAACAATCCTGGCTACCACAAAAAACACGATGCTGTCGGTTAGTGAGGTTCCAAGGGCATAGAATGTAAATAAAATAGCCGTTATAATGAGTACCCCTTTCCGTCCTAAATAATCGGAAAAAGGCCCGCCAATAAAATTTCCGATAATAGCTCCGGCAATAATGGAACCCACTGAAAAACCAAGAATCCATGAACCGGAATCCAAACCAAAAACATTTTTATAAAACGGTACAGCACCAGAAATTACGGCACTGTCAAACCCTAACAAAAAACCTCCCAAGGCAACAATAAGAGCCATGAGCACTAGGTACAATGTATTAATTTTTCCTTTCATCCTATTTTAGTTTATATGAATAAATTACTGTATTTTAATAAATTTGTGGGCTTTCCGGCTATTGGGTTCATCTATAATAATGAAATAAGACCCTGGGTAAAAACTTGTTACATCAATAGAAGAATTTGGTTCTACAATCCCCTTTTTTACTTCAATGCCGGCTATGTCAATAATGGTAAAACCGGTTTGGTTATTTAGGTTTTGAACATACAGTTTGCCATCGGTAATGGTTGGATAAATGTTAATATTTGTTGCGCTTTCCATTCCATGTATGTCATTTGTAATAGAATCAGCAAATATTAGTCTTCCCAAATTAAATCCGGACGATACAATAGATATCCTCATTAAGGTATCGGTATCATAAAGCTGAATGTCATTCAAAAATATTGATTTGAAGGCAGCCCAACCACCAGAATTGGAAACCGAAATAGTTCCGGTACGATCTTCCCCATTGAACAATATTTTAAATTTACCGGTAGTATTCGGGGAAGCAATCCTAATTTCGGCATCGTATTTTTTGCTGGATGCTATCGAAATAGTATATTCCAGCCACTCACCGGGTTCAGTCCATCCTACATTATAACCGCCGTCATTGGCTTCGGTGTCAACACCTTCGTTGAGTCGAATACCAGTACCTAAATTTTTTAGTTCTTTATCGTGATAGGCAATCCCCTCCCCACCCATATCATAATAAACTGATTCAATGGTTCCCGGAATTACATGAGGTTCTTCTGCATTTGGATAAGGTAATTGTCGTAAAATAGATACATCTATGGAAGCACTATCAAATCCACAGGTATTATCAACCATTACTTTGAGGGTTCCATCCTTAGTTCCCCAGTTTAAAAACACTGCATTGGTGTCTAAATTAGTGGTTGAAGATACAGCCTCCGGCAATGTCCAGGCATAAGATGCTTCAAGGGTTTGAGGAATTGAATAGTATATATTTAATTCATTCTCTTTTACCTGTTCTTTTCCAATGATTATTAAATCATTAAGTAAAACGGGAAATTCTAAATTGTAATTATCACAGTTTGTAATTAAATTACACGTAACACTTCCTGACGTACAGCCCCAATTCACATCAATAGAATGTGTCCCTTGTCCTGAAATAATTTGTGCATCTTCGGGTACCGACCATTGATAAGTAAATTCGTTGGATTCAACAGTTGAAAATTTTAAGCTCTTTTCCGCTTTAACAACAAGGCTTTCTCCTTTTATTTCAGGAGTTTTATTTAGTTGATAAACCCGAACATAATCAATATAAAATTTTTGTGGAAAAACGGTGGATGCATTGGGATATCCCGGCCAATCACCGCCAACTGCTAAATTCAAGATTATAAAAAAATTGTTCTTAAATTCACTCAAAGCTGCGGGTGTAATGTCGATTACATGAAATTGCTGGCCATCCATAAACCATTTTATGGTTGTCGCATTCCATTCAACAGAAAACGTGTGGTAGGCATCGGCATAAATACCTTCGCTCAATTGCTTTGCCCCTCCATATTGCGCATGATTGTTATTGGCATCGGCCCAGTGAGGAGTTCCATAAGCTTTATCGTCTCTTCCTTCTCCTCCACCAACTAGTTCCATAATGTCTATTTCGCCACAGGCAGGCCAATTGGTCCCAGTAAAAATGCTATTGCCTAGCATCCAAAAGGCGGGCCATATACCTTGGCCATAAGGAAGCTTCATGCGTGCTACTATTTTCCCATATTTCCAATACAAATTATTCGAGTATGTATTAATTCTGGCTGAAGTATATTGAAACCCACTGTAGGTTTCTTTCCGGGCTTCAATAATTAATGCGCTATCCTCAATTCGTGCATTTTCAATTCTTTTGGTATAATACTGGGATTCATGATTGTTCCCGTTATTATTTCCAACCTCATAGGTCCATTTTGTAGAATCAGGTTTTCCTGGAATATTAAACTCATCACTCCAAACCAATTCAAAACACGATTGCGCCACAACTATTTGATTGCCTGATAGTAAAAACAACACTATAGCTATTAAAAAAGAATTACGAATAGAACTTTTCATTGAGAAGTATTTAAATGATAATTGCATAATTGCTGGCATATTACTTCAATATTTTTTTAAAAACAATTAGTAGTTGTCAAATGTACACAAACAAAAAGACTTTACCATATTTTTTACTGTAACAATGATTTTACGAACATCTATATTAAATCACCCTATTATTTAATTATTAACTTTCAATTAGTTAATTATTTTAGGCATATTAAACCTTTTCTCATTGAAGTTTAATTATCCGAAATTAAAAGAAGTTTCATTTACCATAAAAATGCTTAATTTTATATCCTTTAAAAACTATTAAAAATGAATAGATATAAATTTTGTATCGCATTAATTTTAGCTGCTTCCTTTTTAATGGCAGGTTGTAATTCTGACAAAAAAAGCAAAAAACAGCTAAAAGAAATGGTTGATCAGGAATTGATTGCTGAGGAAGAATTGGTTGACGATCTTCAAAAAGCCAAACAAGTATTCTATTCCTTACCGTCGCCCATTGAAACAGCCATGCTTTTAAAAAGAGCAGAAGCTAATTTTAATCCATTATTATTAAATTCCATTGAGAATGCTGAAAAATACACCTCCACTGCACAAAAAGCATTAAATTTTGGAGTTTATGGAGCCGATTTAAGCTATGCCAGCCTTTTTATACAAACACAAACTACCATTCAAATTATGTCCGTTTCAAAACGCCTTGCCGATGAAATGGGAATATACGCTTTTATTGACACTAAAATAGTTGAACGACTTGAAAACAATATAAATAATCGGGATTCAAGTATGGCCATCATTACAGAGGCTTTCATGAGTAGCAGTTCCTATTTACGAGAAGCAGGGAGACCCGAAATAGGTGCTTTAATAATTGCTGGAGGTTGGATTGAAGGGCTTTATATTGCCACCGGACTTACTAAAGTTTCGCCAAACAATAACGAGTTAATTGATCGCATTATTGATCAAAAACTTTCGCTTGGAACCTTACTTAGTTTATTAGAACAGTATAAATACAACCCAGAAATTAAACGGGTACTAGGAATGTTATATGAGATTAAACAGATTTATGATCAGATAACTATTGTTTCGTCAAAGGTGGAACCTGTTACAAATAATGAAACCAAAATTACCACCTTGCAAGCCAATACTGAAATATTTGTTTCGCAAGAAGTATTTGATAATTTATGCCATACTTCCGATAGTATCCGAAATTTAATTACTGGCATTTAAATTGTTATTTTTCCGTTTTATAAAAAATTATTATGATGACCCAAAAATTAGTATTTACCCTTTTGTCTGGTTTATTTCCATTTATGCTAATGGCTCAAATGGCGCTATCAAAAAACCAAGCCAAGCCATTTTCAACTAGCCTAGGAGCTGCTGACTATCATTTTGAGGTTGGAACTCAAGCCGGATTTTCATCAGATAAATCTTCTTTTTTAACTACCTATTTTTCTCCCTCAGCAACCTTTGATGTAACTAAAAAGTTTTCGATAGTTGCAGGAGTTGGTGCCTCATTTACTCAATTAAATAATATAACCGTATTGAATTACGATAAAAGTTTGGCTAAAACCGATGCTACCGTCACATCGGTTTATACTTATGCTACCGGAATTTATAAGCTCAATCAAAAAGTAAACATCTATGGTGGAGTTATGGTTGAACAGGTATTTACAAATCCACAAAGCAACTATGCTCCCATAAATAATAAATACAAAGATGTTAGCTTGGGAATTAACTATAATGTTAACCGACACATCAGTTTTAATGCTCAGGTTCAATTTTCCGACCATCCATACCAAACACGAAATCCCTACCAAAGGTCAACTGGGATGCAAGGATTTCAAGGTTTTTCTGGATGTTCACCATTTTAATAATTGTTATCTTTCCTGTTTAAAAATATCCTGTTTGTAAAAAAAAACTTGGATTTCATTTCATTATTTCTATTTTTGAAGCTCATTTTAACTAAAAAATTAATTTATTATGATCAAAAAAGGAATTTTTGCTTTACTAATGGTACTAAGTTTTATTGGTTTTGCACAGGAAAAGGATGCCATAACTCTTAAAAACGAAGGTAATGAAGCTTACAAAAACAAAGACTTTATCACAGCTTATACCGCCTATTCAGCTGCTTTAACTCTTTTGGAAAAAGATGGCATTGTGGATACTACCTATATTTATAATGCAGGGTATTGCGCATTTAAAGCCGACAAACTGGAACAAGCGATTCCCTATCTTGAAAAAACAATTGAATTAAATTATAAAGAAGAAAAACCATACATATCACTCGGTCAGGTTTACATGAAACAGGATAATTTGCCCAAAATGGAGCAAGTTTTGAATCAAGGATTAACAAAATACCCTGATGATAAAACACTTAAAAAACTAATGAGTCACTGCTATTTGAAACAAGGATTGGAGTTTTACAAAATTGGAAACGATATCAAGTCAAAAGCCAACAACAGTGGATTGAATACCTCAGACCCTGAAGCTTTTAAAGCCGAATACGCCAAAGCTGATGATGAATTTAAAAAGGCATTGCCATTGATGGAAAAATCAGTAAGCTTTGATGAGAAAAATGATAAAGCATTAAAAGCGCTCCAAAATATATATGTTAATTTGGAAATGGCAGAAAAAGCGGAAGCTATTAAAGTAAAATTGGAATCATTATAACCAAATCAAAATATAAAATAAAGGCTATCGAAAGGTAGCCTTTTTTATATCCTATAAGTAACCCTGATACCATTCGGTGCAATTATCCACGAGGTCCGGGTTTGATTTTTCCGATGCAATGCAGGAATAAGAAAACCCGTAAGGCCACCAACCAAAGCTCCTGCAATAACATCCGTCGGAAAATGTTGACCTGAGTAAACCCTTGATATTCCTATTCCGGTTGCTAATCCCAAGGAACCCGCCCAAATCAAATTGCTGCGGGCCGATTTACCATAAGAATCAGAATAAACTTTAGAAAAGAAAACGGCCGAACTAAAAGCAAAGGCGGTATGCATGGAGTAAAATGACTTTTCACCATCGCCTGATTCATTCAAAAGGTACCGTTCATCAACAGTCAAATTTGTGTTGTACATAAAAGGTCTAATTCTATGAAAAGCTACTTTGCTCAATTCCGCCATTCCAAAAGTCAATCCAAGAACTTCGGCATACATTATATTCAAGGTAGCAACCTGCTGCCAATCCTTATTTTTTATTGCTGGGATTGAAAACATTAATGGTGCAACTAGCGGAATTGCAATAATAAAATCTCCAAATTTATCCAACGAGGGATTATACTTATTCATAGCAAAATTATCCATAGCAAAAAAGGGATCTAAGGTAAGTGCTCCTATTTCTTCCTGAGTTAATAAATCGTTGGTTGATACTCCGTATTTTAATACCAATCCAAAAGTCCAGGAAGCTGGAGTAATAATATAATCTGCCTTATTTAAATGATAAACAGAATAATAGGATTGGGCCTTTATAACTTGAGGTACAGCAAGCAGTTTAATAAAAAGTAATCCAATTAACACTTGAATTAATACGAACCGGTTCCATGTTGCTATTGGCTTATCATTACTGGCTATGTTTTCATTCATTGGATATTATTTTCAAGGTAGCAATCCCTTCTCCACAAAAGATAATGACTCTGGTCCAACATTAAAAACCAAATCAATGATTGATAGATTGGGTATAAAACCATGTCGTTGCTCAAAACCCTGTACGTAAGATGGTTGCTGTACTTGATTATTGATGGCTGGTGCTTTTAATTTAGGATGAATTTCATTTCTAAAGTCCATAAAATTACCTGCTGGCTCATACAAAATTGTTTTATCTACCCTTACATTAATTTTTAACCAGTTAAAAGTAAGGGTTAAAATATCGTGATTCAAATCTAATAGATAGGTGTGCCTCTTTTTATAAATTGGCAATATATCGTCGATATAATATTCATAAAACGGACTTGAGCGATAAGCCGCCTCCATTGATTTTAAATGATTTTTCTGCCAATGGGTATCATAAGTAATTTTCAAATCATTTATTAAAACTTTATGAAAAGAACCTTTTTCAACGGGAACAATCAGCAATTGAATGCCATTGGGTCCATATATCTGGCATCGGTTCCGATAGGTTTGTTTGGGATAGGTTTCCCAATATTCAATATTAATTTTAGAAAACTGTATGCAAGCAGCAAGATACTCAATGGGAGGCCAATAAGCTGTTGATAAAAGACAGGAAATTTGATTCATAAAACTATTGATAATTCAATTGTGCAAAATCCATCTACTTTAAAACAATCCGTATAAAAGAAAATTAAAAATAGCAATAATTTCTGGCTACTTTTAAAAAGAAAGACCCGGTAAACCAGGTCTTTCAAAATTATAGTTGTATAAGGTTCAAAAAGTACTAACGGAATTACTTATTTCTTTTAAGCAAATCGTGCAATGGTAATATCTGAACAAAATTAGCCCCTTTTTTCTTACCAAAACTTCCAGCCAATATTACCACTTTATCATTTTCTTTCAATTCTTTGTGTTTAATCAACATATTGGAAGAATAGCTTAAAAATTCATCCGTGGTATTAAACGGTTTTAAATGATTGGCATAAACTCCGTACGATAGTGACAATTCACGCATGGTCCGTTCTTGATAAACCATTGCAAAAACGGGGACTTTTCCTCTGAATCATGAAACATTCCTAACAGTTCTACCTGAGGTTGTATCGGCAATTATAGCTTTGGCATTCATTCGTACTGCAGATTTCACCGCTACCTTACATAAATAAGCAGAGACATCATCCGTTAATACTTCGTATCCACAATCAACAAAAGGTTCTTTATCTTTCTCAACTTCTAAAGCAATTCTTGTCATGGTTTGAACTGATTCCACCGGATAATTCCCATAAGCCGTTTCACCGCTCAACATAATGGCATCGGTGCCATCAAAAATAGCGGTAGCGATATCGGTAACCTCAGCCCGAGTTGGCCTTGGATTTTTAATCATTGAATGCAACATTTGAGTTGCAACAATTACCGGTTTCCTTCGCTTTGCACATTTTTTAATTATCTGCTTCTGAACAAACGGAATCTTTTCGCGTGGAATTTCAATAGCTAAATCGCCGCGGGCAATCATAATGCCATAAGCATAGTCCAATATTTCGTCAATATTATCAACGCCGTCTTGATTTTCAATTTTAGCAATTATCTTAATTTCACTTTTATGCTGATCTAATATTTCTTGGATAGCCAATACATCTTCTTTGTTCCTCACAAACGAATGGGCAATAAAATCCAATTCGTTTTCAATAGCAAAAAGAACATATTCTCTATCTTTTTCTGATAACGAAGGAAGTTTTATGGAAACAGAGGGAATATTTACACTTTTCTTTCCATCAATTACCCCTGCATTTTTTATTTTACATAGTAAGAATTCCACATTTTTATCAACAACTTCCATTTCCAACTCCCCATCATCAATAAGGATAAGACTTCCAACGGGTACATCGGCAACTATATTTGCATAGTTTACACAAACCATCTCACGGGTTGATTCTAATTCAGGGGCACCTTTGAGTTTTATAATTTCACCTTCAGCCACCGGTATAGCATTTTTTACACTCGTGGTTCGTATTTCAGGACCTTTGGTATCAAGCAATAATGCAATTTTTTCTGAAACTTTACGAACGTTTTGAATAACCCTTAATGTGTCCTCATGACTCTGATGAGCCGTATTCAACCGAACCACATTCATCCCTTCATGAAATAGCTTTTCAAGGAATTCTACATCACATTTACGATCGGAAATAGTGGCTACGATTTTTGTCAATTTCTGCATACAAAAGAGGCTAAATTTATATTTAATAACACTTTTTTAATTGGCTGCAAAAGTATTATAAATGTTTAATTTCCCCACAAGTTTTTGCCAATAAATATGGTAAAAAACATGTTTTTGTATGTTTACTTTTTATAAATAGTTGCTTTTTCAGATTTAAAAAAATATTTAACTAAAAAAAACAAATATGACACTCATTGAAAAGATTATTGCCAACCACTCGAAATATAGTACCGTAAAACCCGGGGATATTGTAGATATAGAAATAGATACCCGTGCTGCCCGCGATTTTGGTGGTGCCAATGTGGTTAAACATCTGAAAGATCACAAATTGGGTATCGAAAATCCATTAAAAACATTTTTCACCTTCGATTGCAATCCAACCGGTTCCGACCAAAAATACGCGGTGAATCAGCATATCTGCCGTTTGTATGCCCGCGAAAATGGCATTAAAGTTTACGATATTGATAAAGGAATTGGTACCCATGCCATGATACAAGAGGGATTGGCCTGGCCCGGTTCAACAGCAGTTACCACCGACTCGCACGCCAATATTTTAGGAGCTATTGGTTCCTTTGGGCAAGGTATGGGCGACCAAGATATTGCTGCCGCTTGGAACAAGGGAAAAGTTTGGTTTAAAGTGCCTCCATCGGTAAAGATTAATTTAAACGGTGAATGGCCCGAAGAAGTGAGGGCAAAAGATATTGCATTGAATTTATTATACCATTTTGGAGCCAACGACCTGTTGGGTTATTCGGTTGAAATATATGGCGAAGCTGTTGATCGATTTACCTTAGACGAACGCATTACCATTGCCTCCATGGCTACCGAAATGGGTTGTATTATCATCCTTTTTGAACCCAATATTATTGTAATGGATTATTGTGAAGAACGCACCGGAAGAAAGATGGGACCCATTAAAGCAGATGCAGATGCCCATTATGAAAAAGTATATAATTTAAACTTGGAGGAATTCGCCCCACGGGTTTCACGTCCTGGTGCACCTCACGATACAGTGCCCGTTTCGGAAGTAAAAGGGATTAAAATTGACTCCGCTTTTATTGGAAGCTGTACCAATGGCCGTATGCAAGATATGCGCGCTGCAGCCAGTATTTTAGAAGGTAGGCAGGTAGCTCCGGGTGTGGTACTGAAAATTGTTCCGGCTACCGATGAAATATGGCAGCAATGCCTTGAAGAAGGGTTGGTCCAAATATTTAAAAATGCCGGAGCATTACTCTCAAATGCTGGATGTGCGGGCTGTGCTGCCGGTCAGGTGGGACAAAACGGAGCGGGTGAAGTGACTATTAGTACCGGAAACCGCAATTTTCCCGGAAAACAAGGAAAAGGTGAAGTGTATTTGGCAAGTCCAGTGGTTGTAGCTGCCTCAGCAGTGGCTGGTATGATTACCACACCTGATGATATTCCCGATGAACCGGCATTCTTTGCTTCGCCCAAAACAAGCGGTTTAACGAAAGAAGTATTGGGTACAAAGAAAAAGGAAATAGCGGAGAAACCAACCACCGTTGAAGGTCGGGGTTGGTATGTAAAGGAAGACAATATTGATACCGACATGATTTTCCACAACCGCTATTTGGCAATTACTGATAGTAAGGAAATGGGGCAATACACCTTTGATAACTTAAAGGGGCATGAGAATTTTGCAAAGCAGGCAAAACCGGGCGAAATTGTAGTAGTTCAAAAGAACTTTGGATCTGGAAGCTCGCGCCAACAGGCGGTTGACTGTTTTGCATCATTGGGTATCGGTGCTATATTGGCCGAAAGTTACGGTGCCATTTACGAACGGAACGCCATTAATGCTGCTTTTCCAATTGTTACCTACAAAACCCTGAAAACACTTGATATAGCCGATGGCGATGTTTTAAAAGTTGATTTTATTACCGGAATAATTACCAATTTGAAGAACAATATTACGGTTCAGGGAGAACCTTTTTCTGAGGTTCAATTAGAGATATATAAGAATGGCGGACTGTTTTAAAAATACTATTATGGGAAAAACATTTGTTGAAAAAATATTTGGAGCCTCTGCCGGGAGCATTGTGTTCCATAAACCCGATTTAATCCTTACCCACGATAATACTTCCAGTATCAAAAACACCTTTAATAAAATGGGTGGTATCCAGTTGGTGGATCCGGATCAATTGTTGGTAGTACTCGACCACAACGCCCCTCCTACCGAGGCAAAACTGGCCACCCAATACCAAACCATCCGCCATTTTGTAGAAGATCAGAAAGTTAAAAAATTCTACGATGTGGGAAGCGGAATCTGTCACCAGATTATGGCCAACCACGCCCGTCCGGGGATGGTAATTGTGGGCAGCGACAGCCACACCTCAACAGCTGGGGCTTTCAATGCCATGGCCGCCGGTATCGACCGCACCGAGTCGGCTGGAATCTGGCGGCGGGGCGAAACATGGTTCCGCGTTCCTGAAACATTAAAAATTGTACTAACGGGTAAACTTAAACCTGGCGTGTATGCTAAAGATGTTTCGCTTTGGATTATTGGCATGATTGGCAGCGATGGCGCTAATTACATGAGTATTGAGTACCATGGTGAGGGGGTAAAAACCTTGACCATTTCGGAACGGATGACCATTGCCAATTTAGCATCAGAAATGGGAGCCAAAAATGCGGTGTTCCCACCCGATGAAGTATTGGCACAATTCCTTGGAAAAGAAATGAACCCCGGTGTTTGGTCGGACAGTGATGCCAATTACGAAAAAGAAATTGAAATTAATTTGGGTGATATTTTTCCGTTGGTAGCCGCACCCCATCATGTGGACAATGTAAAGGCTGTTGCCGAAGTAAAAGGAGTAAAAATTCAGCAAGCCATGATTGGGACTTGCACCAATGGAAGAATAGATGACTTGAGAATTGCGGCTCAAATCCTTGACGGAAAGACCCTTCCTTTTGGGATGCAATTATTGGTTGCCCCGGCATCAAAAGAAATATACCTGCAAGCCATTGAAGAAGGAATTATTACCAAATTGATGAATGCTGGAGCAATTATTTTGGGTTCTTCCTGCGGTCCTTGCTTGGGTACCGGACAAGGAATCCCTGCCGATGGAACCACTGTAATATCAACTGCTAACCGAAATTTCAAAGGGCGAATGGGCAACAAGGAGTCACAGATATACCTGGCTTCGCCCGCCTGTGTGGCAATTTCGGCATTAAAAGGTGAAATAACGGATCCACGGGCAGTGCCGGGCAACGAAAAGTTCCTCTATTCAAAGCCCCAAAGCGCTACCGTAGATATTAAACCGGGCGATAACCGAAAAAACAAAGGTGTTTGGAATTATTCCGATGTTGATAACTTGAACACCGACCAGATGTTTGCCGGGAACCTCACCTATAATGTACTAAGTTCCGATGCACCGGCTATTTTGCCCCATTTGTTCAAAGGGTTCGACGACCAATTTGCCGAAAATGTAAAGGCTGGTGACATTATTATTGCAGGCGACAATTTTGGGTGCGGCAGTTCCCGTGAGCATCCTGCCGTTGGATTAGCCCATGCTGATGTTAAAGCGGTAATTGTAAAATCGGTGAACCGTATCTTTTACCGTTCGTGCATCAACCAAGGGTTGCTATTAATTGTAAGTCCCGAAATTGTAAATGCCTACCATTTTGGCGATTCGGTTACTTCCGACTTTGCAAAAGGAGAAATCAGGATCAACGAAAAAGTATTCCAGATTCCGCCACTGCCCGAAAAACTGATGGAAATAATTAAACACAAAGGGTTGGTGAATGCAATAGCTAAGGGATAGAGGGTGCTGGGTTGTGGTCTTTTGACTTCTCTATGTTGCGGTGCATGTTACGATGGCATTCCATTAAAATATGTTTGGATGCACCGCATTTGCTTTTAATCTTTTTCCCGGGGCTTCGCCACCGGGCTATGTTATTACGCCCATTCAGGGCTTCTCCGACATCTAGCTTTTGATTTCAGTTCTGTCTTCTGGCTTCTTCCTTCAGTCTTCAGTCTTCTGACTTCGGGCTTCTGGCTTCAAACTACAGCCTTCTGAAAAGAATTTGATTCTTTCGTATTTAGTATTTTAATAGATAATTGATATTTAAACCTGACAGATGCCGGTCTGTCAGGTTTTTTTATTCAATTACTACTCAACTCTTAATTCACACTCCTTTTTTGAGGTTAGTCCATTTTCGGGTAACCTTTCACCTAACATAATACACCTTTAAACGATTCAAATTACCTTTTATCGAAATACCATTTCGTAGGCAACATTCCATTCAGATATTTATCGTAATTAACATTTCACAAGCCTATTTATTAACTTAAAACTCAAATTATGAAGAAAAAATTATTTTTGTTTTTCTGTCTGTTCTTGGTGGGCGCCAATTTATTGATTGCTCAACAGCGGACAGTGCAAGGAACAGTCACCAGCTCCGAAGACGGGGTTTCGTTGATTGGCGTTTCTGTAATAATAAAAGGGACATCGCAAGGAACCATTACCAATTATGAGGGTAAATATTCGTTGAACGTACCAACGGGTTCCGATACGCTGACTTTTTCATTTATAGGAATGAATCCGAAACAAGAGTTGATAGGATCGAGAACCATTGTTGATGTGGCACTTGAACCTACAACCATTGGAGTTGAAGAGGTGGTTGTAACAGCCATGGGTATCTCAAAAGAGAAAAAAGCTCTTGGATATGCCGTATCAACCGTAAACTCAGGCCAAATTGAGCAAAAACCGGAAACCGATATTGCCCGTGTTTTGAGTGGAAAGGTGGCCGGTGTAAAAATTACATCAACAAGCGGGGTATCAGGTTCTGGAACCAATATAACCATCCGCGGCTATTCTTCCATCAAAGGAAACAACCAACCTCTGTTTATTGTGGATGGTGTCCGTTTTTCGGGTAGTACCAATTCAGGAACCGACAACGAACAAGGATTTTTGGAAGGGAACCAAGCAACATCGAGTAGGTTCCTTGACATTGACCCCAACAACATCGAGAACATTTCGGTATTAAAAGGGCTAAGCGCTACCACAATTTATGGAGCCGAAGGTCGCAATGGGGTAATTTTGATAACTACAAAAGGTGGTTCGCAAAAAACCCTCAATAAAAAAATGGAAATATCTGTTAACCAGTCGTTTTTTGTAAACCAGGTGAACCTACCCGTTTTGCAAGATACCTATGGCGATGGGTTCCAACAACAAGATGGATTCTTTTTCAGTAACTGGGGAGGCAAAATTACCGACCCTCCGGTGGTGGTGCCCCATCCATATTCACGATTTACCCAAGCCGATTTAATTGCCGCTTTTCCTGAATACCAAGATGCAACTTATGAGTTAAAGGCTTACGACAATGTTAATGCATTCTTCAGAAAAGGCACTATATCAAGTACATCGGTTAATATGGCCGGTGGTGCCGAAAATTCCACCTATAATGCCAATATGAGTTTTGTTGACGATAAAGGATTCCTGCCCGGCAACCAATTGAACCGGTTTAACATGGGGTTTGGGGGTAGTACAAAACTTGCCAACAACCTTGTTTTTAGTGGAACCATGAACTATGTTAAAACCGATATGGAAACACCGCCTATCAGCTATGGCGATGGTAGTGGTATTGGCGGTGGCAGCGGGATTTCGGTATTTGCCGATGTGCTTTATACGCCACGCACAGTTGATTTAATGGGGCTACCTTATGAAAGTCCCGTTGACCACCGTAGTGTATATTACCGCTCTGGCAACGACATTCAGAACCCGATTTGGACTACAAAATACTCCAAATCAATTGATAATGTAAACCGGTTGTTTGGTTCAGGAAATTTATCGTACGATATATCAAAAAAAATTAAAGTATCTTATAAATATGGTGTCGATTTTTATGCTGAAAAACAAGAGTACCAACTAAACAAAGGATCCGTACAAAACGACAACTATTTAAATGGGTTATTTCGAACACGGCAAATGTTCAATACCATTTGGGATCAGTCGGTTTTGTTGAATTACAATACTGAAATTGGCGGGGCATTTGACCTTGATTTAATGATTGGCGCAAGCTCAGTACGCGAAAAGTATTCAGCCGATGGCATGGAAAGCACAAACCAAGTGGTATTTGGTTTTATGAACCATAAAAACTTTTCTGACCATAGCACCATCAACAGCTTTAACGATTTGCCCTTGCAAAGTGAATCGGAATCGAATACTTTAGGACAATTTGGGCAAGCAACGGTAAGCTACAACAGTTATTTATATCTAAATTTATCGGCCCGCAACGACTGGTTTTCGTCGCTCCAACCCGAAAACAGGAGCCAGTTTTATCCCAGCGTTAGCCTTTCGTTCCTACCATCTACCCTGTTCGAAGGGTTAAAAACCGACTATAAATTCGATTTGCTCAAATTTAGGGTAAGCTACGGAACATCGGCCGGGTTTCCTCCCTTATATGTAACCGAAAACGTACTATCAGCCGATGCAAGGGGCTACGTACAACGCGACGGAACAGTTATACCCTCAAACAGTGTTTCTTATTTCTTGGGGAACCCAAACCTGAAACCTGAGTTACATTCCGAAACCGAGTTTGGTATTGAGTTTAATGTTTTCGAAAACCGGTTAGGGGCCGATTTTACCCTATACTCGAAAAAAACCAAAGATTTGATAACTGAGGCTACCCTTGATCCAGCTACCGGTTATCAGCGCACTTATGTCAACATTGGTAAAATGACCAATAAAGGTATTGAGATTGAAATGCATGTAACACCTATTCAAACCTCTGGTTTTGAATGGACCCTTACGGGAATCTTTACAAAATACAAAAGTGTTGTTGATGAACTGGGAGCCGGTCTCGATAAAGTGTTGATTAACGGTTTTACCGATTTGGGGAACTATGCAATGGCCGATCAACCTTTTGGTGTTATGTATGGCTACAAAATTAAAACCGATTCACAAGGCCGCCGGTTGGTTGATGGAAATGGGTACTATATGAATTCCGATGAACCCGCTATAATTGGAAACCCTCATCCCGATTTTGACCTTACCGTAATTAACACCATGAAATATAAAGGATTCACCTTTAACATGCAATGGGACTATCGTCAGGGTGGCGACATTTACTCTGAAACAGTTAATACATTATTGGGCCGCGGTATAACCAAAGATACCGATTTTGATAGGTCGCAAACTTTTGTAATGCCCGGTTATTTAGAAGATGGAACAGTTAATACCAAGCAGATTACCGCTACCGATGCTTATTTTAATTGCTTTGGTTCCCAAGCTCCTTCCGAGGTAAATGTGATTGATGGAACCACAATCCGGTTACGGGAAATATCGCTCACCTATTCAATCCCTAAAAAAGCAATTGAAAAAACTCCTTTCGGTAAAATCGATTTCTCGTTAATTGGACAGAATATCTGGTTCAAAGCTGTAAACTTTCCAAAATACATGAATTTTGATACCGACATGTTAAGCTTAGGAGTTGGCAATGGTTTAGGGTTCGATTTTATTACCGGACCAAGCTCAACCAAATACGGAGCCAGCTTGAAAGTTACTTTTTAAAATAACCAGTTAAAAAATGAAAGTTATGAAAAACAAAATATCAAATATTGTTATTGTCGTCTTTTTAGGAGCTGCATTGGGTTCATGTGCATTTTTTGAAATGGACTTAACCAAAGATCCAAGTGAACTGGCACCGGAAGATGCAAACCCCGATTATGCTCTCAATGCCATGCAGATCAGTTTTAAGGACTTTTTGAACGACCCTGATCCGGCCAATTGGAAAGGTGTCAATAAATTTGGGATGGAAGTGGTTAGAATGATAAATGTTTGGGGAGCTACCTACGAAATCGCTTATAATCCAACCAACTTTGATGAAATTTGGGGATTGGCGTACGAAGGATTGTTGATGGATGCCAATACTTTTATTCCAATATACGAAGAGAAAGAATGGTACATTCATTCCGGTATTGCCAAAGTTTTGCAGGCATATACGCTGGCTACTTTAGTCGATTTTTTTGGCGATGTCCCTTTTTCTCAGTCGTTCGATCCAACAAATTTCAACCCGGCGGTTGACGACCAACAAGCTCTCTATTCATTGGCTATCAACAAGCTCGATTCTGCCATTGCCGATTTTGGAAAGGATGCAAAAGCCGCACCTTCAAATGATTTGTTCTATAACGGCGATGTAACAAAATGGATAACGTTAGCCAATACATTGAAACTAAAGTTATACCTGAATTTGAAGCTAATCGATAAAGCAAATGCTACTGCTGAAATCAACCAATTGATTGCCGATGGCGATTTGATTGACGATCCTTCGGAAGAGTTTACATTCCAATACTCAACCAACAATGTAAATCCCGACTGCCGTCACCCATATTTTACCTACAATTACTTAAATGGTGCAAACGATTATATGGCAAACTATTTTATGTGGGCCCTGTATGGCGAAAAAACAAATATCGATCCCCGCATCCGATACTTCTTCTTTCGCCAGGTATTGGAATCTTCAGAAAGTTTTCAGGAACTGCCATGTTACGGTTCAACTGCACCATCGCATTACGCACCGGAAATGCCTTATTGCACATTGGACGATGGCTACTGGGGACGCGACCACCTTAATGGTGATGGGATACCACCCGACACACGGAAAAGGACACTATTTGGGGTTTACCCGGCCGGAGGACAGTTCGATAACAACGATGGGGTTAGTGGTTCGGCAGGTTCAGGGCTACAGGGTGCCGGTGCCGAAGTTATTATGATGGCCCCTTATGTGAAATTCATGTTGGCCGAGGCGGTATTAACTTTAGGTACCACCGGAAATGCAAAAACATTGCTCATGGAAGGGGTACAAAGTTCCATTTCAAGTGTTATGGCTTTTGGGGCATCGCAAGCTAACCCGCTTTATGTTCCAACCAATGCTATGATTACAGCATATACCGACGAGGTATCAACAAGGTACGATAATGCTACAACCGATGAAGAACGGTTAGAGGTAATTGCAAAAGAATACTATATAGCTCTTTTTGGTAATGGTGTGGAATCGTACAACTTGGTGCGAAGAACTACTTATCCATCAAATTTACAGCCCGCTTTACTTGAAGCCCCAGGTGATTTTTGCCGTTCTTTTATTTATCCGGCTATTTGCGTAAACTTAAATTCTTCAGTTAAGCAAAAAACAACCGGCGCGGTGCAGGTATTTTGGGACACAAATCCAACAGGTATTATTCAATAATTATTAAACCATTTTAGATATGAGATACTTAAAATATATAATCGCCATGGCTATCCTTTTTACTTTTTCATGTAGAGACGAGGATAAGCTAAATTTGAATATTAATGATGTGCCAAAAGGAATTTACGTAACTTTTGTGATGGAATCGGCTACTATTAATTCAGCCGATTTGGATAACACAGCCATTAGTGGAGTTTTTGATGCCCCATCGGACAATGTGGCAAAGCATAATATATATGTAAAACGCTCTTATAATTCAGGTGCCGATGAAACGGATTATCTCTTTTTGGAATCAATTTCAAGTTTTCCGAACCAATGGACTGTAACCGCTCAAGAGTTAGCTACTCTATTTGGCGTTGATGTGGATCAAATTTTTGGCAACTTCTTTGATTTTGATTGCCAAGCCATTGGCACTAACGGCGATACGGCTACTTATGATAACCTCAGCAATAACATCATATTAAGCCCTGAACAGTTGCAAGGGTTTCAGTTTACGGGTGCTGTGGTTTGTCCGTCCAATCCGGCATTAATTGTGGGTACCTACAACTGTTTGTCAAATGGAGAGTCAACAGATGGTGGCGCAACCAATAATCCTTCGGTTGATTTTGCCTACACCATTACAATTGCTGAAACCTCAGTAAATGGGGAATACACCATTTCCGATTTTTCGTGCGGTTTGTATTTTAATTGGTATGCCATTTATGGAATAACCGGTGATGCCCCCGGCACCATTCAGGACGTGTGTGGTTCCTATTCATATATAAACACATTTGATCCTTTTGGAGCTACCGTTGATGCCACGGTTACTTTAAACAATGATGGAACTATATCCATTGCTGCCATAAATACTTGGGGCGATACATGGACAACGGTTTTAACTAAAACGAATTAAAAATACACAAACAACATTATTAGTTTTAAAAACTTAATAAATAGGCATTTAAGCACTAAATAGTTGTTTGTTGTTATGCAACTAAACCACCCCTGATTGGGGTGGTTTTTTATTTATGGCAACCGATAAAACAGATCAATGTTTCTTGCTATGTTTGCAAAAAAATTGGAATATGATAAAAAATGAACTCGATAGAGTAAGCTACTGCTTTGGCATTACCATTGCCCAAAACATGAAACAGCAGGGAATGTCGGCCATGAATGCCGAATTATTGGCCAAGGGATTGGACGATTATATGAAAAGTGCCAAATTGATGATTCCGGAAGACGAGGTTCCCATTGTTTTGCAAAACTATTTTAAACAATTGCAAGAAAAGCAGTTTGAGGGAAATATTGCGCAAGGCAAAGAATTCTTGCTAGAAAACAGCAAACGAAAAGGTGTGGTAAGTTTACCCAGTGGGCTGCAATACGAATCGCTGAAGGAAGGCAACGGGCCAAAACCTAAAGCTACCGACCATGTAACTACCCATTACCATGGTACCTTAATCGACGGAACGGTGTTCGACAGTTCTGTAAACCGAGGCGAACCGGCCACGTTTCCGGTTAACGGGGTAATTAAGGGTTGGGTAGAAACTTTACAATTGATGAATGTAGGCTCAAAATGGCGGATTTATGTACCAGAAAACTTAGCGTATGGAGCAAGCCCGCACCCAGGTGGCCCAATAGAACCATACAGTACCCTAATTTTTGATATTGAACTAATTTCGATACAATAGTTGATAGTAAAAAACTGTTTAATATAATTCGTGGTAGTATAAAAAACTAAGTATTCAAAAATTCGTTTGGTAAAAGAAATAAAAACCATTACTTTTGCCCCCTCAAAATATGGAGGACGGTTCCGTAGCTCAGTTGGATAGAGCAACAGCCTTCTAAGCTGTGGGTCGCGCGTTCGAATCGCGCCGGGATCACAATTAAATTACTTAATTATAAACCACTTGGAAAATTTCATTTTTTAAGTGGTTTTTTGTTTACAAACAATTTTCATGCAACTATAAAAATTCATTACGAATAATGAACTACTCACCGCAATCGGACTAGGTATCAGCAAAGAATTTCTTTTCAATTACGCCCCTCGATACTAGCAACCGAGTTTACAAACTCGGTGAAGCTGATAAGATTAGGAGATATCTTGACTTCGCTCGCGATTAAAATTAAAGAGGGATGCCCGGAGGAGTCGGTAGACATCCCTATAAATGCCAGTAAATCAAGATTAAAAAAAGGGTAAGTCTTGAAAGCATTAAGCACTATTTACTGGAGGGTAGGGGCAAAATCTAACTGGGCCATAAGCCGATGGTTTTCATATTTTAAGTTTTCAATTTCAATAGTTAATTCATTTTCACGTTTCTCAAGAATCTCTTGCGTAGTTTGTAGTTCTTCGAGGTTTTGTCGCATTTCTTCTTCTTTTTCAGCTAACGCGCTTGCCTGCATTTGTGTTTGGTAAAGCAAATCACGGGTTGTTTCTTCTATTTGTTTCTTTTTAATATTTGAGGCCACATCAATAGCAACCCGTTCCAGAAATTCGATTTGGTAGGGTTCAAAAGTCGAAAATGAAGCCAATTCAATAACCCCCAGTAATTCATCTTCAATTAAACAGGGAACAATTACCAAGTTTTTGGGTGGTGCATCACCTAGACCGGAAGAAATATTTATATAATTTTCAGGGAGATGAGTCATATATAGTGTTTGCTTTTCAAAAGCTACAGCACCAATCAATCCTTCGCCTATTTTTAATTCCTTTTCATTTAAGCGTTTCCGGTCATAAGCATACACCCCTTTTTGAACCAACATTTTTTCAGTATCCCGTTCCTCCAAAACCATAACAGTCCCCTGATTGGCTTTAAGGTATAATACCAATTTGGAAATAATCCGGTAATAATAGTCCTCATCATTTTGCCTATTGGAACCTAAAATAGCATGAAGCTGACTAAAACCTTCATTGGCCCATAACCTATGTTCCGATTCCTTCATTTGCTTTTCACGCTCCCCAGAAACTTGTAACAATTTTTGCCGCATCTCAACCAACGCTTTACCCAAAACACCTTCATTGCCAAACACATCCACCGATTTCTCAAAATTCTCGTTACCTACAGCTTCAGCAAAATCCCGGGTATTCTTTAGGTTTTTAGTCAGTACATTTATTGAGGTCTTCATTTCAGCAATTTCATCGTTATTATATATAGGAATCTCTTCTGGCAGTTCACCATGTCCAAGTCTCGATACGTGAGTTTTTATATCTGATATAGAACGTACAATATGCCTAGATATACGAATTAAAAGATATATTATTACCACCGATGAAAAGGTAATCAGAATGAAGAGATTCCAGGCAATCCGATTAATGTTCTTGTTTGATGCCTTTTCAACAGACTTTGTAATGGAATCGAGATTTGATTCAATCGTTTCAATTGTTTTACCTATCTGGTACATTAATCCATTTTCCTGTGATAAACCTAACTGAATATCTACCTTAATAAGTTCCAGAAATAATTCCTGATATTTTATTATATGAGGAATCAACTCCTGTTCCTTATTGTTTCCATTTTCCAACAGTTGGATAAACTTTTTATATTCATTGGCGAACTTATCCCTGTATGCCAAATCTTTCCTCAGAAGATAATCTTTTTCATGACGGCGCAAGGTGAGCATAAGAACTGAATACTGAGGTTTGTCTATTTGTTTGAGTTCTGTTTCTACCCAATGAATTTGGTCACGCATGGCTCCCTCTATCCCATAATCTTTAAATCCTTTTACCAATATCAAATTCACCATTTTGTTAAGTAAAAGCTGATATTGTTCAAATTCTATTTTAGTTCTTTTCAATTCATCATTTAATTGTAACGAATTTATGGTTTTGTGACTTTCTATTTCATCCAAACGTTGCTGGATTTCTGCCAGGGTTGTTTTTATATTATCCAGCAGCACGCTATTGGCTGACCTATGAAAATCAAGATTCCCAACTTCATAAGCCAAGAAATCTTTTTCCGATTTCCGAACTAATAATTCTTTGTTTTGTACATCATGAATGGTGGCAATTAACCGATGCTGTAAAAAACTATCCTGCACCAAATAATTGGTTAAACCTCCCATGATTAATAAAACAAGGGTAATGACAATAGCTCCAATGGTAAGTAATTTTTTTATGGTAAGGTTTTTTCGTTTCATACACCTGAAATTTAGATTTTTTGGTATTTATTTATGTTTGTTTTTTATATAAAAGTATTGAATAGCAGGAATTAAGCTGTTATGCTATAATTATTGGTATGTGAAGAAAATGTAACAAAGTTGGCTAACACACCTTATTGTTTAACCAGAGAATTCACTTATCCTTTCTATAAATTTTTTGTGATGTGATTGCAAGCCTCACATTTTTTTTAACTTTGGCTTGGAATTACCTTTGAAAAAAAATGCTTTTAAAAAATTTTCGATTTTTCTTACTGATATGGGTTGCGTGTATAAATTTAAGCATCCCAAGTTTGTATTCACAAGAAACTGATGATAAAGCATTTCGCCTTACCATTGATACTTTGATTGTTATCAATAAAACAGTTATTGATCAACAAAAGGTTATGATGCCACGTGAAGATATTTCAAACACAGACACGTTAAAAACAAATCAAAAAGGAATAATTGTTACAGAGTTCAGCATGAATGCCATCACTCTGGGAAAAGAAATAACCCTGCACAGTTCATCGGGAGCTATCACCGAAGAAATGCGTATTGAAATATTAAATGGTGAAACAAAATACAAGTTTATTTATTTAAAAGATATAATTTTGCAATCGCATGATGGAAGGTTTATGTCGCCATCAACAAAAAGTATAAAAATAATTTTTTCAAATTAAATTGGCCATGCAACTACAAGTTACCAAGTATCTATTCTTTTTTGTTCTTTATTGCCTACCCTTATTCACCATTGGTCAGTCCAACGATTATAAAGTCCGCAAATGTTTCGGATACCAAAGGGATAGTTGCGCAACCAGCAAAAACATATTTTATAAAATCAACGAAGAATCCAGAAGTGCCCTTTTCCTTAAAGGACAAAGCTCGCGTACCCTTTTTACCATATACAACGGACGTGATTATAGGGTTTCACTCTGCTGGGATCATATAATAGGAAACCAGATTAACTTCAAACTTATTGACAAAGATACCGATCAAGTGTTGTACGATAATTCCAAGGATTCATACAGCACCGAGTTCGAATTTACCGTAGCCCAAACACGCGACATATATATTGAAATATCGGTGCCCGGGCAAAGCACTTCATTGGAGGTTGAAAACAATCCAGATATCATAATTTTGCAAAAAGACACTGAAATGGGGTGCATCGGGGTACTAATTGAACACATGATTACCCCAACCAAAGGGTTCTAACCTATGATGCGTTTGACCATCTTTCTTATATTTGTCCTGTTAGGCGTTAATTCAAATGCCCAAAAGTGTTTTGAATTTCAGAAGGAACATTGCCAGCCGGCTCCATCAAAGTTCACCTATCAAACAAACAACAATTCAGCTGCCTATAAATTCAGTGCTGGTGAACTGCGCCGCATTCCATTTGGGTTGATGGAAAATAAGGATTACCGCATCACCCTTTGCGGGGATTCCGTTTTCAATGGAATCATCTTATTTGTGATTCAAGACGAATCGGGAAAAGAAATATACAATAACAGCCAACACTCCTTTGCCCTTAATTTGGAGTTCTCGGCCAAAAAAAGCCAGGAGGTGAATTTTGATATTACCATACCCGATAATACAAATGTACCCGCCGATAGCCTTTCAGTAGAAGGGTGTGTGGGTATTCTGATTGAAGAAATGAGCACTATTAAAACCGGGTTTTAGGTTGGAACTCGCATCGCCCCCGAGCTATCGGGGCAGGCTGATGCGAGGTGGTATTCATTAATTTTACCACAAACAAAACATAGTTATTCTTAGATATCCCAACCTCTGGTTGTGAAGAAAAAAAATGGCCATAAAAAGTGAGGGCACTGAAAAAGTCCTGATAAATTAAGGGCTTGTACAATTTTGTTTGTACAAGCCCTTTTCCTTGCCATATTTAAAAAAACATTCTCTCTTTGTTGCAAATAAGCCTTTCTCAGCCCGT
>JBAYKX010000010.1:0-111171 GCA_041664345.1 Salinivirgaceae bacterium | reverse complement strand
CTCTTGCTAAAATGTATCAGAATACTACCATAATGAAAGCTGGTAGTTTTGTTGCAAATGTAGTGCCCACTACTCCAAATAATCTTAAAAATGAGCTAATTAGAGGTGGCATGCTTATTAGTTGGGATGGTGTTACAACCGATGAAACCCCGATTTCCACGATGAGCTACAACTTTCGGTTGGGTGCATCAAAAGATAGCATGAATTTGTACGCACCTCATTTTGTTGATTCAATCGGTTTTAAAAACCGCATGGTTGCACAAATGGGCAATACTGGTTTAAACAATTTTTATAAAATTCAGAACCTGCCCGATTTAGCCGATGGTAAAAATTACTATTGGCAAGTGCAAGCAGTGGATGGTGGCTTTAAAGGAGGTGCTTGGTCAACGATTGATTCACTTCAAATAAAAGGTGCTCAAGCCTATTTTTCAGCCGATACCGTTTGTTTAAATGATTCCACTCATTTTACAGATAATTCTTATGCCTTCGACGGCATTACAGCATGGGAATGGAACTTTGGCGATACTACGGCTTTCAGCGACCTTAAAAACCCAACCCATGTTTACCAATACCCAGGTGAGCATAGCGTACAGTTGGTGGTAACCAATGCTAGCGGAAAAACCGATACCATTGAGAATGCCGTTTATGTAAAACCAAAACCCAATGTTTCTTTTACGGCCAACGATGTTTGCTCCGGAAAAACAACCGTAATTACAAATACCACACCAATAGCCAATATTACCGGTTGGGATTGGGATTTTGGCGATAATTCAACTTCAAGTTACGCCAATCCGGGAAGTCATGTTTATAGTAATATAGGGAGCTACACCATCAAGTTATCGGTATCTTCAAACAATGGATGTTCAGCAGCGGATAGTACCGGCATAGTTGTTACCACAACCCCCAATGTAACCCTTACCAATTTGCATGGCAACAATGATTTTTGCAGTTACGACAGTGTAATATATACAGTGCCTTTAGATGCCTTGGCTAGTTACCAATGGCAGCGCAAAATAGATGAAGTGTTTACCGATATTGGCAATACTTCCGAAATATTAAAGCTAAAAAGCACCGATTCACCCGGCGATTACCGGGTTGTGGCAACCAATAACCTGGCTGCAACCTGTATGGCAACATCCGAAACTAAAACCATTACTATAAAAGAGGCTCCCGGAATACCGATCATAAACCCCGAATCGGCTACCACCTTCTGCAATGGTGATAGCGTAAAACTTAACCTTGGTACATTACCAGTTGGTACTACTGTAAATTGGTACAAAAACGAAGGTCCTCTTTCAGTTAGCGATGCTTATTTGTTGGCCAAAGAACCGGGTTCCTATTCAGCAAAGGTAACGGCAGCAAATGGCTGTTTTCTCAATACCCAAACAGATGTAATGGTTAATGTAAACCCGGTTCCATCGCTGCCATCGGTAAGTTATGGGCCAACCACTTTCTGTCAGGGGGGCAGCGTTACTTTTAGTACCGATAGCCTAAGTGGACTGACCTATATTTGGAATAAAGACGGTTTGGATACTTCTACAGTTATTTCAAATAGACTAGTAGCTAACAGTAAGGGCGATTACTACCTAAAAGTAAAAAACAGCCAAGATTGCTATGTTCAAACAACTTCAGTTCCCGTTGAGGTTAAAGCCAATCCGGAAAACGCAACCATCAACCACAGCATTGACACCACCTTTTGCGAAGGGCAAAGCATCACTTTAAGTACTGCCGCTACAGCCGCCAACTTTACCTGGTTAAAAGATGCTAATGTATATAAAACGGGAGATGATACAATTACGGTTGCCGAATCGGGCGTTTACCGGTTAAAACTGGATAAAGTTTATACTGCCAGCAATCTGACTTGCTCCACCACATCAACCGATTTTGTAACCGTAACTAAAAAACCCAAACCCAATATCCCAACCATTTCGCGTGATGGCGATACCACTTTCTGCCAGGGTTCTTCATTAAAACTTTCGATTTTACCACAATCAGATGTCAATTATAAATGGTATAGAGATGGAGCAATCTTTAACACCGTTAGCAATGAAATTACGGTAAACCAAGCGGGAACATATAAAATTATTATTGATAACGATTATGGCTGCGCTGCTAACTCAACCAATTCATTTTTAGTAACTGTCAATTCCAAACCCGGTAAACCAGAAGTGTCGGCTAACAATACCACATTTTGCTCGGGCGATAGTGTAACTATTTCTACATTGTCAAATGGTCCAACCTACAATTGGCTTCCCGAAGGGGTCGGTACAACCAGCAGCATGGAAATTAACGTTAAAAACACAGGAAATTACCGATTGGTAACCTACAATGGGTTTTGCTATTCCGACACATCGAATGTAATTGCTGTAAAAGTAAACCCCATGCCCGATATGCCCCAGTTAACCTATGGCGACACCGCATTCTGTCAGGGCAATAGTGTAACATTTATCAATAAAAACTTTGATGCCAATCAATATACCTACCAATGGATGAATGAAAATGGCTTGATCGATAATGAAACCGGCAAACAATATACTACCTTGCATAATGGCAATTACTTTCTCGAAGTAAAATTGGGCAACTGTACAGTACAGACCACACCAGTTGCTGTAACGGTGACCCCAAACCCACCAGTTCCAACTATTGAAGCAAATGGTGCCACCATTTTTTGCGAAGGAAACAATGTTAGTTTGAGCATTCAAGCCCTTGATGGAGCTACTTATACCTGGTATAAAGATGGCATGGAACAGGCTACCAACACCAATAGTATTTTGGCTACCGACTCCGCTACCTATAACGTGAAAATAGCAACTGCATTTGGGTGTTATGTATATTCAAGCAACAGTAAGAATGTTACAGTTTACCCAACACCTAAAATTTCGGTATTGAGTAAAGATGGGGCAACTACCTTTTGCGAAGGTGGACGAGTAGGCTTGTCATTGATTATTCAAAATCCTAAATTATATTCCTTTAATTGGTATTTGAGAGATGCCGATACCTTGCTGATAGCAAACGATACCACCTCAATTGAGGCAACTAAGAACGGAAACTATTGGCTCGAAGTAGGAAATAGTGAATGTTTTGCTAAAACACCCGAAGTTAACGTAACAGTTAACCCAATGCCAATTACTCCTGAAATTGAAGCATCTGCCGAAACTACTGTATGCAAGGGAACCCAGCTGACATTCAGTTTCGACTCGTTGACAAATACCAGCTACAAATGGTATCGAGGCTCATCTTTTTATAACAACCAAACCAGCGATACCCTGAACATCACCCAAAGTGGCGACTATTATGTTATTGCAAGTATTGGAAGCTGTACAGCTCAATCGATTACCCAACAGGCGGTTATAAATCCGTTACCGGCAACTATCGAGATGGACCCGGATGGTGACCAGAGCTTCTGTGACGGAAACACGGTTACCATTACCGCCAATGGAAACTCAACAAATGATTTTAATTTTCAATGGTTTGATAGCAATTATGAAATGACAGGAAGTACCAATAATAAATTAACAGTTGGCAAAACCGGAAATTATAAAGTTTTAGTAACCAATACTACAACCAAATGCTTCAGGGTTTCCGATCCGGTGAGTATTGAAGTGAAACTTAATCCCGATATACCAGTAGTTGAAGTTATAGACAACATTAAGGAATTCTGCGAAGGGCTAAGCACAACCCTGTTTACCGACCTTGTTGGAGTAACCTACCAATGGCGGAAGGTAAACGACTCATATTTCAACGACACAACCTATTCGGTTAAAGTGGACAAGACGGGCCAATATTATTTGCGGGTTTCCAATGCGCGTGACTGCCATAGCGTTTCCGATACCACCGCCATCAAGGTTAATGAATCGCCGGCCAAATACAACCCAACTGCTGCCGGCGACACCAATTTCTGTGATGGAGAATATGTCGATTTGAAAACCAATTACACAAACACTGATTTAACAAAGTACGACTTAAAATGGATCAACGATGGGAAAACTCTTGACGGTGCAACAGAAAAGAATTATAGAGCATACCTATCGGGAAATTATTGGCTTGAGGTAACCAATAACAGCAACAACTGCTCTGTTACCACCGATAAAATTGAAGTTGTTGTGGACAAAAAACCTATCATTCTAACTATTAAAGAAGACAACAACGATACGATTTTCTGTCCGGGCACACCTGTTAAGTTATTGGTAACAACCAAGGAAAATAAAAATTATGATTACCAGTGGTATAATTCTGAAAGAGCCATTAGTGAAGCCACCGATAGTATTTATATGGGAGAACTACCCGCAGAAAAATATTATGTAGAGGTTATATCGGGTAAATGCACCGTAGAATCGCAAAAATTGGAATTAAAAAACAAACCAGCTCCCGATAAACCCGCCATATATTCTAATGGTCCGGACCCGCATGTATGGATACTGGCATGTGGCAACCGCACAGCTAAAGATTACCGTTGGCATTATAAAGACAGTTTAATTGAAGGGGCCAATACGTATCGGTATGTGGCCAACCAGAACCTGGGCGATTATTATGTAAAGATAAACGAAGGCGGCGAATGCTGGACCAAGAGCTATATCATCAATATTCCATCGGGGGATTTTGTGAGCGGAGTTTCAGAATTGTTTTCAGATGAGGTAGTAGTTTATCCCAACCCATCGGATGGGGTATTCCAGGTTTTATTGGGAGGGTTGCTTACCGGCAAAACAACGGTTACCGTTACCGATGGAGTAGGAAAAACAGTTGCAAAAGAGGAATACCTTGATGCCACCGGCTTTACATTGGAACTGGAAAGCTTGAAGCAAGGGGTATATTTATGCCAAATTGAAAACAAAGGTATGGTGGTAATGAAAAAACTGGTGAAGGAATAAGCTGAAAATAGGAAAGCAAGTTTGGAATGTTCCATTTTTTAAAATCCCGGATTTACTATGAATAGCCCCGAGTTTTAACTCGGGGATTATGTATTTCAGGTATAAAATCGGCGCAAGCACAATAATTTAATTGAAAATATGAAGAATCCATGCGCCGAAAATGGGAATTCAAAAAAAATGAACAATGTCAAATGCCCAATATACAATGAACAAGTAAAAAAATGTTAAACAATAAGAGCAGCGGTTCTTTATAATTCAAAGTACGAATGAAAAAGTTTTTTCTATTGGCAGGTCTGTTACTGATTGGAGGTAAGTTTTTTGCCGCCGATTTTAACGAAAAGCAAAAGGCCATCATTTACAATGAGGCTATTAAAATGCTTAAAACCTATCAGGATTTGAACAACCTTATGGCCGATGCCGTGGTGGACATTGATGCAGTAAATAAAACCAGCCAAAAGCTGATTGAATTGTTTGTAAATAGGAAATCAATTATTTATAATGATTTGGATCCGAACAATAAAATGAGTGAGGTATTTGAATTGGAAACATACATAACCAATTTACTCCTTTGGTATCCAGATGGGATGAAAATTACGCTTGATTTTGATAATCTGAAGGCAGGAAACATTATCGATCATGGCAATGAGATTTTCACTGTTGATTTAATGACGAGCAAAAAGAACAACGGCAATTACCTGAACCGGCAAAAAAATGAACTCACCGAGGAATTGTTGTACCGCATTGCTTTCTTTCAAAAAGGAAATGTATTTGAAAGTTTTAAAATTGCCGGGGTACGCAGCAGCAAATCAACCTTGGCAACCAACGATTCAAAAATGATTGCTGAGGTAAAAAGCGTAACTTTCTCCGATAAGGACATGCAATTGATTAAAGACCAGACCAAATCGCTGTTGAACGATTACATCAACTTCCTGAACCTGTTGGCCGACCCCAAGGAATCGGCCGAAGATAAAGGTTTTTACAAGGTATCATTTTTAGGGCTGTTTAAAGATACCATACTTAACGTGGCCAACGACATTGAGCCCGATCCGCAGCAACGGTGGATTAGTGTGGCTGATTATCAGGCCAACTTGGTAAAATCGTACCCCGAAGGAATCAAGAATCTGGGCATGAACATCGATTCGGCTGAATATGGGAAAGTAATCCCCGAAGGCAATGAAAGGTATTATATCAACGGGTATATCGATAAGTTTTTTTCGGGTAAATATCAGGATAAAACAGTGTTCCGCGACAATGCCAAGTACGATTTCAAGGTATCGTTCGAGCGCGACGAGAATACCTTTAAGAATTTTAAACTGTCGAGCATCGATAAATTTGGGGTAAATCTGTACGACCAAAACAAAACCGGAAGCACTCAAGAACTACCTCAGTTGCCTGTTACCAGCCTAAAACGGAGTGGCCTTTACGTTGGATCATCCTTTAGCGCGGGTAAAACACTTTACAGCAACCCCAATTTAACCGATAATCCAGATCTTGATTGGAATATCGATAATAAAAGTGCTTTGGCTTTTGAAGCACAAGCTTCCTGGTATTTTCGCAATCAATTGGGAGTAATCGGAGGAATTGGTTACAGCCGATTTGCAGCCAATTTAAGTCTTTATGGTCAATACGAATATTCCGAATCTTATATAGATATAGACGATAAATCCTACTTTAAATATGTTGATGCATCATATGATTCTTTGTTGACATATAATTATTTGAGCATTCCACTTAAATTAATTTACCATAGTAACAAAAGTACTGAGACATGGGGTATTTATGGAGAATTTGGTTTTGTTACCTCCATACTCTTAGGAGCTAACTATCAAATTAATGGCGATTATTCCTCATGGAATTATTACCCAAAATATTATTGGAATAAATATTGGGAAGATCCCAATATTGGCGGCGAAGAATGGGAACCTGAAACCTTCCTAACTGAAAACAGAACCCAAATTAATGAACAAGGAAAAATTGATGCCAAATCCATCCATTTGGCATTAACTACTTCATTTGGAGTTACCTACCCACTCGATTATTTCACCACCGTGTACATTGGACCTGAATTGGTATGGGGGTTGACAAATATTTCAAAAAATAAGGATTATGTGGATGCTTTTGGCAATAAAACCGAGGCTCAAAAAATTGGAATTTCAAGATACGGTATAAAGTTTGGGTTAAGTTATAAATTCTAATTTTTGAGTCCACTCCGAAAAGTCATCCGACGAATCTATTGTTAAAATTAGAGATATTATTAATCTGGTAATCTGCTATTTAGAAATTCATCGGATGACTAATTTGAAGTTTTTTAGCTTTTATGAGTGTATTCAATTTTCAGATGCGATTATTTTGATTCGAGGGTCGCAAAGTATGGAAAAAACATTTGCATAATTCGTGTTAATTCGTGTAATTCGTGGATAAATAAAAAAAAGATGAAATTAATAATTGGAGTATTTTTTATTGTATTAATGGTACCGGCAATAGCACAAGAACCTTCCAAAACAGCCATTGCCAGCAAAGAGGCTGCCATTGTGGATGAAATAAACCTATCGGTTGCCGATATTGAGGTTTTTAAAGAGCAGACCAAACAAAAAGTGGAAGAATTCCAGCAACATATAGTAACCATTGGCAGCAAAGACCAACCGGCCGAAAAGCGCAACATGGCCGAGAAAGAGGCCTTGAAACTGTTTTTTAAAGGAGCTGAAATGCAAACTTCCATAATTATGCCCGATGGTACGGTTACCAGCCAGTCGCGTCTAATGGAAAAATACCTGGCACGGCTCAAATCGCTGCCTTATACAGCGGTAGTAATTAAATTTTACGATTTGGTTTATATTTCAAGCTTTACCAAAGGCCCCGATGGCCGTTACTATTCCTCGGCAACGGTAATTCAGGAATTTACCGGTTTTTCGGGCGATAATCTGGTTTACAAAGATGTTACCAAAAAAGAAATTGAAATTGTGATTGATTTGGTGGAGGATAAGTTCTTTAACGAGAAGAAGTGGCGCGTATTTTTAGGCAACATTAAGGCTACCGAAACCAAAAAAGCATAGAATTTATGAGTTATTGATTTAGGTGGGTGAATTGAAAAATGTTTCTTTATCGAATTCTAAAAGTAAGTTTTTGGGTTCTTTTTTTGCCTGAAAGGCAATTAGCATTAGCATAGGGAAACGCCCTATGAAAGAATCGGAGTAGAAAATTGTCAGGCTGAAAGCCTGAAAGCCTTAAATTACAGGTAATTAATAACACATATTTTGTTTTCAAAAATTATTGAGAATCATTTACCAACTAAAAATACATAGAAACGAATTTATGAGCCGTTACATTTTATTATTAATAGGTTTATTAAGTGTATTAAGCTATTTACCTGGGCAATCACAGCATTTAGCAAACACGTCCATAACCACTGAAACCCCCGACCAGTATTATTTGCAGGTTAAACAATTCAACGAATTTGTTGATAGGTTCAACTACGCCTCCGATTGGAAAGGGAACCGTATTACAGGTGATTTTGAAGCTAAGTATCCGCGGATTCAGTACTTAGGTTACTTGTTAAATGGAGAGGATCCGCGACAACAAAATGCGGCTGATTCCAACTACCGAAAGCTTTGCAACCAGTTCCTGCGTGAGGTGGTTGATTCTGCTTCGCTGCAATTCATCTCCTTATTCAGCGGACAGGTTACGGCAAAAGCAGTGGTAAATATCAATTACCGAAGTAAAAACCAGAATTGCACCATCTACTTTTTACCAGAAGTGCTAACGGACCGTTCAGCCAAATGGGTAATCAGTAAAGTAGAAACCAATTGTTTTAAAACCGTGGCGGATAGTTTGCAAAAGTATTTTATTGCACCCAACAGCCACGAAACCAGCTTTATCAACCTAAAACGGATGGAGAACCTGAGCAGCCCCATTTATTTTTATCCATCAAAGGTAACTACCGATACCTCACTGCTATTTATGACCGAGGTGGCCGCCAACCGGTTAACCATAAACAATATTGAAAAGGTGGTGTACTTGATTAGCTTTCCTAATTGGCTTATAACCGTGGAGGAGTTTTCTCGGACATCCTCTAACTCTGGGTGGTTGATAAGCAATATTGCTAGACTAGCAGAGAAATAGAATTACAGTTTTGTAATGAGCGGGTTAATGCTTTTGCCGCCTCTCAAAGTGCTTTGAATCGCCCCATTCGCCATAACCAATCGATGCATCAGCTAGCTGGATGCGCACATCAAGGCATTGCACACAATCTTTGGGCTCCTCGTCCACACAAGGTTTGTTTTCGTACAATTTGTAGCTGTTGCGGTACATACCCGGCGTAATGTTTGGCATAATGATGTTGGCTCCCACTTTCACCGCTTTTTCGCGTCCAATGGGGTCAATAGCTTGCAGGGCAGTGGCGGCGGCTATGTTAATATCGCGCATTACAATACGCAAGGTGGCCACCATCCTAAGGGCCAATTCAAACCGTTCCCGTAGCGGCATTAAAAGGTGGCGGTATTCATACAGCGGTGTATCGGCATGTTCAATGTAAGGGCCCATTCCCACCATATCCACATCAAATTCCTTCATAAACAAAATGTCTTCGGCCAAATGTTCCAAGGTTTGAAAAGGCAAGGCAATCATAACCCCGGTTCCGGTTTGGTATCCAATCTTTTTCAGCGTATAAAGGCAATCCAACCGTTTCTGGAAATCGTGGTCCGAATCATTGGGGTGCAATTTCCGGTACAATTCACGGTTGCTCGATTCAATGCGCAGCAAATAACGGTGCGCCCCGGCATTAAACCATCGTTGGTAGGTTTCTTCCGATTGTTCTCCTAGCGAAATGGTAATCCCCAATTCGTCGTTAGTCCTTTTTTTTATTTCACGCAACAGGTTTTCAATCCTTGTGGTATAGGCTGGCGACTGTATTTCGCCGCTTTGCATCACAAACGAGCCGTAGCTGCTTTTATAAGCAAATTCAGCAGCCTGAATAATCTGCTCGTCGGTGAGGTTAAACCGGCTTAGGTTTGTGTTCCCTTTACGGATGCCACAATAGTAGCAATCCTTGGAGCAGATATTCGAAAATTCTACCAAACCACGGTAGTAAACCTTTTTTCCTACTTCGCGTTCCTTCACCTCTTTGGCTTTAGCAAAAAGTAGCTTTTGGTCTTCACCTTTTGCCGATAGCATGGTTACTATGTCTGCCTTTGTAAAATTGGTTTGGTTAATTATATTTTTAAAAAGATTCATTAATAAGTATTTTTTGTTAAGTTCTAATTTCCTCTCTGCCCTTCATGGAATTCACTTTTAAAAAATCCCATTAGGGATTTACTATGAATAGCCCCGAGTTTTAACTCGGGGATTATGTATTTCAAGTACAAAATCGGTGCAAGCACTGTGGTTTAATTGAAAATATGTGGAATCCATGCGCCGAAAAATTGGAATTTAAAATTGAAATTCTTAAAAGCGATTTTCCCCCTCTGCCCTATGGGCATCTCCCCTCGGGGAGAACTTATTTTCTGGTCTTATTCGATCAGGGGAATGATTAAAAATACAAATCCCGTTCCCCGGCCCTGATTTTGGCTAGCCGTTCCACCAGATTCTTTTTTATGGAATCTTCTGCCATTTCAGCTAGGTTCTTCTCAATAACTTTCGCTCCTTTTGCCTTAACTTCGCCGGTAGCATAGTCCTCCATGTATTCGGCCAATGTTAGCATGGCGTTTGGGGTACAGTATTTTTTAATGAAACCGGGTACCGAAAATTCCATAAAATGTTCCCCGGTGCGTCCGGTACGGTAGCAGGCGGTGCAAAACGATGGAATGTAATCTTTTTCCAAAAGCTCTTCAATAATTTCGCCCAATGATCGGTTATCGTTTATTTTGAACTGTTCTTTATCCAGGTTCTGGTCCTCCTCTTTTTTAGAATAAGCGCCCATTTCAATTTTGGTTCCGCCATCAATTTGCGAAACCCCAAAACTCATAATCTCCTGACGGATTTCCATCGGTTCGCGCGCAGTCAATATTAAGCCGGTATATGGCACCGCCAAACGCAGGATTGCCACCAGGCGGGTAAATTCATCGTCCGACACTCGGTATTTGTCCACAATTTCATATTCCGAGGCATCTTTTATTCTGGGGAACGAAATGGTATGCGGTCCCACATTGTAGCAGGTTTCAAAATGGTTCACATGCCGAATGAGCGATAGGAGCTCAAAGCGCCAGTCGTACAATCCAAACAAGGCACCAATGCCCACATCGTCAATTCCGGCTTCCTGTGCACGGTCCAATCCGGTGAGGCGGTAGTCGTAATCGGCTTTTTTGCCGGAAAGGTGAACGCTGGAATAGGTCTCCCGGTGATAGGTTTCCTGAAATATCTGATAGGTCCCAATACCCGATTCATGAACAATCTTGAAATCTACAATATCCATAGGCGCCGCATTAATGTTCACCCTGCGGATTTCGCCGTTTCCTTTTTTAACTTGGTAAACCGTACGAACCGAATCGGCAATAAATTGGGCATTGTATTTAGGGTGTTCCCCAAAAACCAGGATCAACCGTTTTTGTCCGGTTTCTTCCAGGGCTTCCACTTCCTTTATCAACTGCTCTTCGGTGAGAGTAGTGCGCACCTGTTTGCGGTTGGTGGTTCGGAAGCCGCAGTATTTGCAATTGTTGGTACAAAAGTTGCCCACATACAAAGGGGCAAACAAAACAATGCGTTTGCCATACACTTTTTCTTTTAAGGTTTTGGCCCCTTGTTTAATTTCTTCAATCAGTTCCGGGTCGGTGGCATTGATTAACACGGCGGTTTCTTCCAACGATAAACGGTGTTTGTTCAGCGATTTAGCTATCACTTCACGCACTCGCTCTTTGGTAGGTTTGGTTTGGTTAATAAAACCCCATATTTCCGATTCATCAATAAACGGTTTCATCCGTTCATCGGCAATGGCGTATTTTTCAGGATGGTACATCATATTATAGACTATTAGACAATTAGATTTTAGACATGAGACTTAAGACAATAGAACAATAGAACAATAAAATTGCAATCGGAAAATGTTGTCTGGGATGTGTTGGGAAAAGGAAAGTACAGTGAAAAACAGCAGAAAAAAATGAATTTCATTCGTTGAAATCCACTCTTCAAAATTCGTTATTCATCATTCTTTTCCGTCAGCATTCCCTCCGGATCCGATTCATATTTTATCTTCATTCCTTGACCGCAGATTGTTCCTTGGCTTTAGAACTGCAAATATAGTAATTCCGTAACAGGATTATTTGTACCCAATGTTACTTTTTGGCAGAAATAGGTATGACATTTATCATTGATTAAATATGTATCTTTAATCCCAATTAGTACTAACAAACCGAGCTTAAATGAAAAGACTAATTATTGCACTGACAGCAATTAACCTATTGCTTGCCACTGAATTACGTGCACAGGAAAAAGATATTGTTTTTGAGCAAATAACCAACGAAAGCGGGCGGAGCCTTGGTTATATTACCGGAATTGTTCAGGACGAAACCGGTTTTATGTGGTTCGCCACCCGAAACGGGTTGTACCGCTATAATGGATATTCCTATAAGCTTTTTAAAAACAACAAAACCGATAGTCTTTCGTTGCCATTCAACAGCATAACCAGTTTGTCAATCGACAACCAGCACAATATGTGGTTGAGCCGTTCCGAAGAGCTTGCCGTATTTGCCAACGAGAAAAGGGTTGATAAATATAGGGAACTTTTATCGCGCAATTTTGATATGGGCGTTGAGGTGGTTCAAGATAAAAATGGAAACTATTGGGTAGGCCCTACTGGAGAAGGTGTTGTGCAGTTTAATCCGGAAACAAATCAGCTAACCTCCTATACCTGTCCAATGCCTTCATACTCAAGTAACTGTTGGCAACACCTCGATTCATTGCTGCTCAATTGCCAAGGTATTGCTGAAATAAGGAACCCCCGAAACGACATTGATACTTCCATAACTGTTACTATTGTTGATGATGGTTATTTTCTGATTGCCTCATCCGGCGAAAGCGATACCCGAGGCGTTTATGATTTTGGTTCGTTGAGGCAAAAGAATTCATCCATCTGGCAATTAGAGGCTGATAAAAGTATGTGGGCGGGTGGGGCCGAAAAGAACCGGTTTCAGGCCGAACCTATCTTTTTAAAGAAAGGAAATTATCAACTCGCCTTTAAGTCCGATATGTCGCACAGTTGCAATAACTGGGAGGGCGATGAACCCACCAAAACCGGTTATTGTGGCATTAAAATAGTTCCAATTGCAAAAACAGAATATTCCAAAATAAAAACGCATTTGTTTCAATCCATTAACGATACCACATTTATTGAATCGAACAATGTGAAAGATATTTTAGTGGATAATACGGGTAGTTTCTGGTTTTTAAGCGACAAAGGCATTCATAAGTACAATTATAAAAAGCATCTTTTTGAACTTTTCCCCATCGATTTTCAAGAAATGCTTGGCAATGATACCAGACTCGAATATTTATATCTTTTTCAGGACAAATCAGGGATTTTTTGGATAAGTTCAAACAATGGACTAATAAAATACGATAATATCTGGTCGCGGTTTGAGGTTTTTCAAAACTCAACCCAAAAGGAAATATTAACCAGCAATACCATCCATACCTTATTTGAAGATGATAGCAAATACCTTTGGATAGGCACCGACAAAGGGATAACCATTTACGACCAGAACAAGAATACTTTCAAAAAGGTTACGGTAAACAACCACAATCGATTGTATAACAACCACATTGTCCAAATTTTCGAAGATAAAGGTGGAAATATATGGGTGGCAACTTCTGAAGGATTGAACCGGCTTATTAAGGATCCGTTTAATTACACGAATCTGGGTTATGATGCAGCCAATGAATATCCGGTTGAATACGATGAAAAGCATAATTTGTGGATAGCCCTTGGCAATAAAATCATCCGGTATTCCCCTTCTGCTTCATCTAAAAAAGACTATGTTTTGCCCGATAAATTATTTCCAAAAAATGATTTTGATGGGGAACGCGATTATATTATTTCTGATATGGCGCGTGATGCCGATAACAGCATTTGGTTGGCCATCGACAATAAAATATGTCATTTTAACATCATTGATTCTAAAGTTGACGGTATAAAAGAGGTAGGTGGCTTAATAGTGGGAAACGACAGTTTAAAAAACAACGTTAAGCAGCTCATGCTGAGCAAGTCGAACCAATTATATGCCTTTTGTCCGAATGGCATATATGAAATCAATCAAAGCAAGAAATCGATACAAGCATATTATTCATTTAATCAGCAGTATGATTTTATTGAAGATGTGGATCAAGGTTTTTTTAAAACAGCTTTAATTGATAGGAAAGGCAATATCTGGCTGCGCACTTCCCAAGGTATTTATCAGTTCAATACCACCTTACGAAAACTGGAATTGGTTTATGAATTTGATGATATGGTAAAAGGGGGTCCCTTAACCAAAGGAGCGATGGATGTTGATAAGTTTGGGAATTTGTGGTTTGCCACATTACCCAGTTTGCATGTAATTAATGGTGAAACGTTAAAACATCAGT
This sequence comes from Salinivirgaceae bacterium, assembly GCA_041664345.1. GTDB lineage: Bacteria > Bacteroidota > Bacteroidia > Bacteroidales > SZUA-534 > GWE2-40-63. The sequence goes on along the minus strand of JBAYKX010000010.1, from coordinate 96,754 downwards.
TCTATACTTGTTCAATGGAAAATGAATGGGGAACAGCCAATTGCAAAATTGGCAAAAACAATTTGTGGATATATAGTACAAATGGTCTTTATAGTTTTAATCATGCCGACAGTTTATTCTTATACTATTCCGAAGAAAATGGTTTGGTTTCAAACAACATAAATGGCTTGGAAGAAGATAGTTTAGGCTATATTTGGTTAACTACCATAAAAGGTCTTTCAAAGTTGGATATTAAAGAAGAGAAAGTAAAAAACTTCTTTACTTTATCCGATTTTACTTCGCACACTTTTTTAGGAAACCACGAAGGATTTAAAAACCAAACCGATGAGTTTGTTTTTTTTACCACCCATGGGTTTGTATCTTTTAATCCCAATAGCATAAATGCAAACATACCCAAAGTAGTAATCGATAAGTTTACCATCAGGGGCAAGGAGTTTGATTTGGACAGTCTCATTTATTATAAAAAAGACATCCGGTTAAAATACAATCAAAACTTTATTGGATTTGAGTTTGCCGTACTCGATTATACCGATCCCGCTCTTAACCGCTATAAATATAAATTGGAGGGGCTTGACGAAGATTGGAACTTTAAGGATGCCGATGATCGGAAGGCGCCTTATTCAGGTATAGCTCCAGGCAATTATTTATTCAGGGTTTGTGGTGCCAACAACGATAAAGTATGGAACGAACAAGGTATTTCTATTAACGTTTACATTAAACCACCGTGGTATAAAACCATGCTGGCTTATATTATTTATGTGCTGCTAACTACCGCAGGTATTTGGATGTTTATCCGCATTAGGGAGAAAAACCTAAAGGAGGAAAAACGAATTTTGGAGCAAAAAGTCAAAGAACGTACGGCTAAAATTGAATCTCAAAAAGAAGAGATACAAGAGCAACATAAAAACATTACCGACAGCATCCATTATGCCCAGAGGATTCAAGCGGCCATATTGCCACCCACTGAGCTAATTGCCGAAGTGGTCGATGATTTTTTTATCCTTTATCGGCCTAGGGATATTGTAAGTGGCGATTTTTATTGGGTAACCCGGCGCGATGATATTACTATTATTGTGGCTGCGGACTGCACGGGCCACGGCGTACCCGGGGCATTCATGAGCATGTTGGGTGTTGCGTTCCTAAACGAGATTGTGAACAAAGAAGGAATCGTTCTACCCAACCTGATCTTAGATAGGTTGAGGGAGCAGATTATGCGCCAATTGCATCAAACCGGAAAAGACGGGGAATCGAAAGATGGTATGGATATATCATTGTATGTTATCGATCACAAAAACATGAAATTGCAGTATTCAGGTGCTTACAACCCACTTTATGTAATCCGCAACGATGAGTTAATTGAGCTCAAAGGCGATAGGATGCCTATTGGGTACCACATAAAAAAGGATACTCCATTTACGCCGAACGAGGTGATTTTGTATAAAGGCGACTGCATCTATAATTCATCCGACGGTTACCCCGACCAGTTTGGAGGCGAAGATGGACGAAAATTCATGTCGAAGAACTTCAAGGAATTGCTTCTAAGCATTAACAAATTGCCCATGTGTGAGCAGCGTGAAATATTGGATAAAAACTTCGACGAATGGCGCGGTGCCATTGAACAAATTGACGATGTGGTGGTAGTGGGAGTGAGGGTTTAACTTACATTTCTTTCTTTTGATTCAGACTGTTTGGATCAATCACGGGTAAAATGGCATTTTGCAATAAGGTGCCCCGGAATTGACCAAACATAATTCCTCTGGCGGTGGATATGGAAACAGTATTAATGGCCAATTCGAAATATTTCGGGAAATTGATAGTTCCTTTTGCTTCATCGGCAAATTGATCGAAGTTTTCGACCTGATAGGCACAACTGATGCGAATGGAACCCAAAACCGATTTATTTAAGTCGTTTATAATGGTTATTTTAGGCACCACGAAAACAATTTTACTGCTAAAATTGACTTTATGCTCAAGGCTAATCTCAAATCCATATTTTTCCAACTTTTCCTGTGGATTCTCAGGATAAATCAATTGAACATCCAATATTTCGATGCCTTTGATTTGGTATTGTACTGAATCGTTTGTCATGTCTATAAATTAACAATCAGCTCTCAATGAAGCATAGGGTACACTTTTGCTATAAAGAGAATTTATTTTATCTGAACTTATCACTTCACTGCCTGTAACAAAAAAATTATAATGGACTGCCACGACCTCCTTGGGTTCCTTTTCGGTATCCAATAATCGAACTCCCAATATCCCTTGGATATCGGTTAAGGTATCGGAGGTGAAATTGTGCGTGCCGCTTAACCATCGCGAAATTTCGGAAGGTTTCTTGCCCATTAAATCGGCAAATTCCCCTTTGCTTAGGCCTTTTTGCTTGCGGGCATCATCAATTTTGGCAGCCAGCAACATACGTTGGTTGGTACGTTCTTGCTCTTCGGGAGTGATTTCCGATAGTAAGCTGTCTAATAAATCGTTGGTATACAATTCGGCTTTTTGGTTTTTCTTAGTCATTGGTTTCAAAATTTAAATCTCCTTCAAAATCAAATCCGTCGTTGGTAATATGCAATTCTTTATCAATTAAACGTTTGGTAATTTGTTCTGATATTTCTCTTAATAGATAGTTTTCCTTTGTAAGTTTTTCATCTTCCTGAAAAGTTCTTATATGCTTTGGTTTTAATCCCCCACCTCCTAAAATAATCAAGGTTTTTCCGTAGCGAATGCAATACAATCGTAAAATAGAATCGGGAATATCGAAAAGGGCACAAACTCCATCACTGGGTTTTCCTTCTTTATGTTTGAAAAATGTTTCACGCGCACCTGTTTTCTGTCCTATGGTATTTAAACGTTTTAGAATGTCATTTATTTCACTTTTATGTGAAATATTCTCTTTTACAAACAATTCAAATACGGTTTTGTTTGCGTCTTCAATATACAAAGAATATACCGAAGCACCTTTACCGGAGAAGTTTTTAAGTTTTACAAGTCTTAAATTCATTGATTTATTGTGGCGGTAAATATAATAATAAATTTAACTTATATGTTAATTATTAGTATTAATCAACATAAATCTCTTCTGGTCGTTTCATTTTTCCATTTGAATAGAAAATATGCACATCTTCTTCGTTTAAAACAAATTGTTTCAAATCACGATTTTGCACTTTTTCTGATAAATAATCGTCAATATATTTTTTAGCTAATATTGTCCATTTATCCTTTCTTTCTAATTTATCAATGTAATTTTTAAGTTCATTCTTCTCATAAAATATTTGCAGAACATATGGGAAAAATGTTGCACCAAAAACAGTTGGACCTAATAAATCTACTGGTCTAATTAATCTTTTTATAAAATCATTTTTATAAGCCACCAAATAAACTTTAAATGACTCACATGCTATTTGCATTAATTGTACTTTTCTAGAATTTAAATCAACATTTTCAACACAACACATTAAAGCCTTCTCATAATCCTCATATTTAGCCTTATTGTTTGTACCAATGTATGCAAAATTCTCAATTGCTAGTTGCTGTGCTTCTTCTTTGGAAATAAGGCACTTGTATTCAGAATCATAACAATAGTTTAGAATTATTTTCTGAAAGAGGAATGAGGTGGAATTTAATTCATATTGGTCAAATGATATTAACAATGCTTTAAATGACCCTTTTATAATTAGACTTTCATCCTCTGATTTGCTTTTTACAATATGATCTAGTACACTGACAAAATCTTCATCAATGCTAAAATCGCTAGAATCCATTATATAAAGTATGACTTGAAAATAATTCATACTTTCATCAAGCCAATTTACAGATCCATTTTTTATAAGATCAAATAAAAACTTATCTCTAACTACCTTTATTAATTTCTTGAACTGCTCGGGGTCTCCTTTTTTAATATTATTGAGCCTTTCAATTATCGAGCTAGAATTTTTAGGAATTAGGTTAAGCATTTCAATAGTTAATTCACTCGTAGAAAAGTATTCAAAATAATTACAGAAATTGGGCTCAGAGAAGTTGTATTTATTATCCACATCATCAATGCGTTCCAAAAATTTTACCAATGAAACATAGTCGTCTTTTTGACTTTCGTGAACAATATTGGTTTTAATGGCATGCTCCACAATTTCTTGACCGTTGGCTAATAAAGAAGAAACAAAGAATTCATTAATATACCCCATTTTGAATTTTGGTAAATCAATTAATAACTTATAGAATTTAAAATTTTGCAGTTTTGTAATTTCTAGGATTAATAGTTTGTCAAGCAATGTCCGGTCACCAATTAATTCTTTTGCAAAACAGAATGAATTATAAATTCTTTTTGCATTCCTGATTGTAGACAAATATTCCATTATTGCCTTAGTAAGATTAAAAATTTGTCTACCGTTTAAATCTATATCATCAACTACATTTTTACCATTATCTAATTTAAATGCAAATAACCTTTCATCAATTGGATATTTTTTTAATAATTCTTTAAATAGATAGGCAGATCCTGATCTATTTTGAAATGGATTTAGGCTTAATTCAAATTGGAATATCTTTTCAAAATACTCCGCTGGATTATCTATTTTATTTTCAATAAAAGCATTAAAAGCATATTCTTTATCAAATGCACGTAAGAAAACTGTATTGTGCAGGTTTGCTGTATTTCTTATTAGTTTTATTACATCCATTATCTCTGAATACTCTAATCTATCAATGTCATCAATAAAAATCACCAGTTTTTTATTGATTTTAGCCAGAAGTTGGTTAATTTCTTCTAAAAAAGTTTCATATGATTTTTCTTCATTTATAAAATTGCTTATTACACTTAAGGCTCCTGAATTATCTATAGATGATAATGCATTGCTGTAGGTTTTTAGCTTGCTGGCTAGTTCGGGACTATACGATGATAAAGACTCTTTTATGGATTGAAAAAAACTTTCCGTTATATGGAGTTGTCCAATTGATTTCCATGGCGAATACTTCTTTGTGACGATTCCTGAATCATCTTTAAACTCAAGCTCTAACATATTAATGAAAGATGTTTTACCCACACCCCATTTTCCAGTTAATGCAATACAAATGGAATCTTTATCTGAGTAGGAAATCTGAATTTCTTTTGCTAATGCTTTTGCTCTATCTCCAAAATTATAAATATCCGCATCACCCTCTTTCCAAGGGTTGTCAAGCAACAAAAATGAATCATGTTGCCTTATTGCTTTTTTAGGAAAGAACCAAAGGAAATTTTCTATTACTATTATAATTCCAAGAGAATACAAGTATTTGTAAGAATGATTCTCAGGGAGTGCCACAAATCTGTCATCAAAAAGAAAAAGTCCTATATAAATGGCTGATATATATGAAAAAGCAAGTATATACTTACCATCAATTTTATATTTAGTGACAAACCGAAGTATTGCCATGAGAAAATATGTAAAAAATAATATCCAATGACCCACCCAAACCATTTGGGTATCTTTTATTATAACTATTTTTTCATTAATTGTTTTATCAATAATGAATGGCAATATCAATAAAAGTAATCCTGTGAAAATCACTAGTTTTAAAAGGTAAATAAATAAACGTTTATAATTAGTAACCCAGAAATACCGAGTATCAATAATGGCTAATGACCATAATTTTTTTACTATCAGTTTAAGTTCCATAATCCTCTATTTTTTACCTCCATACCACACAACACCCTCTGCTGCAATATCAATTTCGTTTTTAGTTAGTTTTTTGGTGCTTTTATTTAGGCCTGCTTTTGCTTTTTGTATATTTTTTAGCAGTTCCTCTTCCATAACTCTCAAATTACCTCACTTTTAATGCAATATCAATTAAAATTTGGGGCAAGGAAAAACAATATACCTTTTATATTCCCAACCTAAAGACGTTTAATCTCCAAACCATTCTCTGACACTTATTTTTTTTTCTTTAAACATCAATTGACTAATGTATTTATTGTCACCAAATAGTTTCACAAATAATCCAGCGAATCACGGTCCAATGTAACAAACGGAGCCACGGCCCTTTCAAAAATACCGTGCATGTAAGCAATGGTCATACCGTAGTTGGTTACGGGAATTCCGGCATCAACTGCTGGTTTCAATCGGCTGATAAGCTGTTTTCGGGTTATCATGCAGCCACCGCATTGAATTACCATGGCATATTCCGTTATATCCCGTGGAATCTGACTTAAGCCGGCAACCACTTCATAAGTCAGCTTTTTACCGCTGTAATTGCTCAGCCATCGGGGAATTTTAGTCCGCCCAATGTCGTCGCACGAAACATGGTGCGAGCATGATTCCAGAATCAACACAACATCGCCATCGTTCAACTTTGAAAGATAAGGCGTACCTTTCAAATAGTTCTGGAAATCGCCTTTGTAACGGGCCAACACCGTGCTAAAGCTGGTAAGCGGAATATGCTCGGGTACCGATGCCCCGGCTTTCAAAAAAACCTGACTATCGGTTATCACCAATGCGGGTTCGGGGCTGAGCCGCTTGAACAAAGCATCCACTTCCCGTTCTTTGCATACTACGGCAATGGCATCGTTATCCAGAATATCGCGGATGGTTTGTATTTGCGGTAAAATTAACCTTCCTTCCGGTGCCTCCACATCAATGGGGGTAATGAGCAAAACCAAATCACCTTGGTTAATGATATCGCCCACCAACGATTTGCTCAAGTAGGCCGATTCTGGTATTCCTGTGCGGATAATGGAAACCAGCTCGTCGCGCGAATAGCCCTGAATGGTGCTGAAATTAATAAGTTCCCGGTTGTAATCCAATTTGATTTGTTCAGCAAAGGCAAAATTGAATTCTGCCTCATCGGCTTTATTGTGAATAATAATATACGGAACATCGTATTTGTTTAATTCCTGTATCACCGCCTCTTCATGCTGTCCAAACTCGTTGTTAGCTATAACAAGTAAGGCAAAGTCAATGGTTTTTATGGCTTCGTAGCTTTTTTTAATCCGTTTCAGCCCAAGTTCACCACTGTCGTCAATGCCGGCGGTGTCAATAATTACCACAGGCCCTATTCCCGGGATTTCCATCGACTTTTTTACCGGATCGGTAGTAGTACCGGCAACTTCCGAAACAATGGACAAATCCTGTTGGGCCAAAAAGTTGATTAGGGAACTTTTACCGTTATTCCTGCGCCCGAAAATGCCGATATGCGGTTTTGATTCTTTACCTTTCATGGCTTATAGTTACTTGTTGCTGGTTACTTGTTACTTACTTCCTATTTCCAATTGTTCTATTTATGTTACGGTGCATGTTATTTTGCCATTCCATTGCGACATAGGTGGATGCACCTCTTTTTACTTGTGCCACTATACCAAGGGTAATGCCCTTGGCTATATTCTTTCGCCCCTTTGGGGCTTCCCCTACTTCCAACTTCTAATTTCCCATCTTTCCATTATTCCATCTGTCCCTTATTCTCATTTCCCCATTTCCCCATTTCCCCACCTTTCCACCTTTCCCCCTTTCTACCTTTCTACCACGTTACCTTGCTACCCTGAAACCCTGAAACCTTGCAAACTTGCAACCCTTTCACCTTCCCATTTTCCCAATTCCCACTCATCACAGCCCATTTTCCAAAATTGCTTTTTCCAATTCCTCCGATATGGCCAATTTGCCGTTCACTAAGGTTACGGTTGTTATGATTGCTTTAATACAGACTTTTTCATCGGGCAACCGGTAAATATCCTGATAAAATAGGTATTTGATGCCTTCTTTTTTTGCATTCAACCGGCAAATGAATTCGTCACCACTTTTTAGTGGGGTTTTATATTGAATATCGGCCCGGGCAACTACTGCCATAGTTCCCCTTCTGAATAATTCGGCAAAATCGAGTCCAATGGTGTTCAAAAACTCATGACGCGTGTGTTCCAAATAGTTCTGATAAACCGAGTTATTGACCACTCCTTGCAAATCGCATTCATAATCGCGCACCTTAAATTTCAATTCAAATTGGTAATTGTTCAAATCGTTCATTTTCTTGTCAGTTTTATTATAAATCTTTAACCGAGAAACCTTTCTGCAAAAGCATTCCGGGCTCCATAAATTGATTTAGTTTTTGGTTTTCGATAACCGGATTTAGTTCATTGGCCTGAAATATATCACAACGGTTTTCGCGCATGGTTTTCGCCAAAAGTGTAGCTTTATGATATCCAATTACAGGCAATAAAGCGGTACAAACCGATGGGCTCAAATAAAGGTTTTTGGCAGCAACCTCTTCATTTACTTTTAATCCATTCAGTAAATTATGGGCAATGGTTTGGTTGCAGGCTATTAACAAGTTCAGGCTATCAATAAAAGCATGGCCAATGCTTGGCAAATAGGCATTTAATTCCAATGTTCCCATGGCAGATAAATGCGTAATCAACGCATCATTGCTGTATATTTTATGTACAGCCGATATTACAAACTCGGGTATCACGGGATTCACTTTCCCGGGCATTATGGAACTTCCCGTTTGGCGGGCTGGTATTTCCAATTCCTTTTGCTGCATCAGGTCGGAGCTCAATAACCGTATGTCGTTTACCATTTTTTCCAACGTAACCGCATGTGCTTTTAAAATAGCGTGTACTTCAACCAACGAATCTTGATTGCTGGTAGCTTCGGTTAAGTTTTCGTTTTGGGTAATGGGCAATCCGGTCATTTTTTTAAGCTCAGTTACCACTTCCATTATAAAAAAACGCGGAATAGCAATTCCGGTTCCAGTGGCACCACCGCCCAAATTAACGGTTTTTATCCGTTCGTGTGCTTTTGATACCCGCCACCAGTCGCGCGATAGGGCATCGTTGTATGCCCCAAACAAGTGCCCGAACGACGATGGAACGGCTTGTTGCATTTGCGTGTAGCCAATACGTAAACTGTTTCGATAGCTGTTTTCTAATTGCTCCAACGGTTTGCGCATTTCAGTAATGGCTTCTTCTAACCGGTTCAGTAGTTGCATAATAGCCACTTTGAGTGCGGTAGGTATTACATCGTTCGTCGATTGGAATATATTGGCATGTTCAATAGGGTCAATGGTAGTATAATCGCCTTTTTGGTGGCCTAATTTTTCAAGGGAAATGTTGGAAATTATTTCATTTACATTCATGTTGATGCTGGTTCCGGCGCCACCCTGAATGGCCGGTACAATAAATTGGTCGAAATAGTCACCTTGGCTCTCGTGGATACTGGCCTGAACCAATGTTTCTAAAACCTCATCGCTTGGCAGGTTGAGTGTTTCAATTTTTAATGGATATTTTTCAGCCAGCGCTTTTTTGTAGGATATCACCGTAAGGTAACAAGCTTGTTTTACCAAACCAATGGCTTGGTACCACTCTTTTGAAAATTGGGTATGATCGGGAAAATTTTCACAAGCCCGCACCGAATGAATTCCATAATAAGCCTCTTTGGGTATCTGTTTTTCACCTAAAAAATCAATTTCTGTCCTCATTCTGCCAATTTATTTATTTGCTAAATTAGAACAAAGAAAGCTATTTACCTATAAAAAATGGTTGGAACAATTGTAGATGCAGCTTATGGATTGGTTAAACGAAAATGAATTGTATGTAGAATGTAATTCATGAATAAACCAAACATCGTTAAATAAAGAAAGGATTGCAGTGAATTTGAATTCTACAAACAATCCTTTCAGATTTATTTTTTTGGATAGTTGGGATTAGGTAAGTTGCCCTTTTTAGGCAGTCAATCCCAATGGTTCGTCAATAGTTAGTTGACAATGGAAGGTTTTGTTTTTTGTATTAATTAGCGTTGGTTTAAAAAGTCGAAAGCAAAGTCTCCATTATCAGACGATACAACTATTTGATATTTTCCGGCTTTCACTTCTGAGAAGTCGAATGTTTTTTTATTGGTTTCATCATTTACTCTTGTTGAATACAATTCTTCACCAAGCGGACTAATTACTTGTATTGAATAATAATTGTTTTCATCGTTTGGCAACATCAAATGAGCTCTTTGACCAACAATGTTAAACTCAGGTACGGCAACTTCTTCGTTGGTTACATTAACTTTACCTTTTGAAATTTCAAAGTTGCGTTCTATTTCCTCATCATTGCTTTTTACCCGTAAGGTATATTCGCCATCTTTCAAACGTGAAAAATCGAATACTTTTGAAAATTGTTCTGGTGATTTCAACAAGGCATCATAATATACCGTAATACCATCGGTGCTTTCTACTGTAAGGGTATATTTGCCATCTTGCATGTCAATTAATTTTACGGTAGCATGATAATCTTTGTTTAGAGGCTGCATTTCCACTTTGCCTTTTTTCGACGATTTGTCGCGTTCTTTTGCCGATGAAAATAATGGTAATAATAATAAGGCACTTATTGCCATACTAAAAAGTACTGTGAGGGCTCTTGATCTAATCAGGTTCACCTCGGTTGTTTTTGCATTTTTCATGTTCTTAAATTTTAATTAAATTTTACACTGACAAATTTAGGGGCGAACTCAGGTGTTTGTAAGGTATTTGTTGAAAGTTTATGTAAAGAATTTTTAATTTAACATAAATACATTTTTTAATGTGTTGTAAAGCAGTAACTTACAGAGATGCAAACGTTGCGCTAATTTGCATAAATTTGCATAAAAATATTTTTAAGTAATTGTTTTGCAATCGTTTGAACAAGGTACTTGTTTCAAAAATATTTCAAAAAATCCTCGAAAAAGGGAGATGTTTTTAAAAGATAAATGGGAAAAGTGAAAAAAATTGGATGGTAAATGGAGATGAAATTGTGGTTTTTATAAAAGAAAAACGAGGTATTTTTTTTGAGCTAAACCGATTCAAGATTCTTAATAATCCCTCTCTTGTTTTTTTACCAACTCTTTAGTCGATAATAATCCGCAGGCAGCATAAATATCCTGCCCACGCGAGGCGCGTAAGGTGGTTAAAATTCCTTTACGATTTAAAGTGTCTCTAAAATTTATAATAGTTTCATCATCGGAACCTTGCAAAGGCGAGTCAGGAATGGGGTGAAACCGGATGAGATTTATACGGCAACGCAACCCATTCAGCAATCGGGTAAGTTCTTTTACGTGGCGTGGCGTATCGTTCACGTCTTTAAACATGATGTATTCAAACGAAACACGTCGTTGCAACCCAAAATCGAAAGCACTGATGTGCTTTATCACTTCTTCTAGTGAATAAACCTGTTCAATGGGCATCAGTTTTTTACGTTCATCTTCAAAAGGAGTGTGCATACTTACCGCTAAATGGCAATTGCTTTTTTCAAGAAAGGTTTTCATACCGGGGATTATGCCAATGGTAGAAACAGTGATGCGCTTGGGGCTCAAAGCATATCCCCAATCGGAGGTAAGTATTTCAAGGCTTTTTAGCACTTCATCAATATTGTCGAATGGTTCGCCCATACCCATGTAAACCAGATTGGTAATTTCAGCCCATTCGGGAATGCTGCGGTATTGATTCAATATTTCACCGGCAGTTAAATTCGACTGAAACCCTTGCCGGGCGGTCATGCAAAACAAACAGCCCATTTTGCAACCCACTTGCGACGAAACGCAAACTGTTTTACGGTCGTTATCGGGCATTAGGGCGGTTTCAATAAAGTTTCCGCCTTTTGCATTAAAAAGATATTTTTTGGTACCATCGGTACTCACCTGCACATTAATGGGTGGTTGCAGACCCACTTCATATTTTTGATCGAGCAATTCCCTACTTTTAAAGGAAAGATTGGTCATTTCAATTATCGAAACTACTTCCTTCTGGTAAAGCCATTGAGCAATTTGCTTTCCGGCAAAACCGGGCAACCCTAATTGAGTGCAGATATCTTTAAGTTCTGCCAATGTTTTACCAAAAAGTGTTAATTTATTCATTTCGGGTTTACTAAAAGTATATTTCGGTTATGATTTGATGGTATTCCACTCCTTTTTTTATGAGTAAGTTTCGCACATCAACAACCATTTCGGCACTTCCGCAAAGATAGTAATTTAAATTTTGAGGTAATGTATCAAAACCATCAAGGTAACTCGTAAGCCTTCCTGCAAAAATCCCTTCACCGGAATCCTGCGAACAGCATTTAATATAATCGGAAAATGCTTTGAATTGCTGATGAAAATAAAGGTCGGCTATGGTTCGTCCGCCATGAATCAATTTCAACGGTTTTTGTCCACTTTGCATCATAGAATAAAAGGGTGCGATACCGGTTCCAGTGGCAATCCACCATGCGGGTTCCCCTTTATTGGTGAATTTTCCCTGCGGTTCGGTTATCCAAATAGTATCACTTATCTTAAGTTCCGACAATTTGGGAGTTATAACACCATCTTCTTTTACCGTATAAAGAATAGAAATAGTAGAATCATCGGAGCCACTACAAATAGAATAAAGCCGCGGTGCAATATCTTTTTGCGTGGTGATGCCTATAATCTGTCCGGGTTTAAAGGTGAATGTTCGTTTAAATTTAAGTAAAAAGGCTTGGCTCCCAATAGGTTGATTTTCGGTAATTAAAACTTGATTTAATGAGGACATTCTGTTTTATTTTTAATAACAAATAACAAATGACAAATAACAAAAAACAAATGGCAAAAAACAAATAGAGGTCAGTAGCTAATTGCATATCCACTTGTTTGTTTTGCTATATACCCCTTCCCCTGTCGGGACTTCCCCTTGTGAAGGGGAAGATGTATAGTCCTGGCAGTGTTGCTTATTTGATGCGTTCTCCCCTAAGCCTAGGGGAACTTAGCGAAGCGATCTCACGACCCCGAGTCCTAGGGGGAGTAAATGCCGATAGGCAGAGGGGTACAAGAAGGTTAAAAATTGAATCCCATTGCTTTCGTGTTATGTATTTATCTACTGACCTCTAAAATAATATATATTTTAACATTTTCCATATTTTGAGTTTTGGTTCTTTTTTTGATTTTTGTCCCGATAGCTATCGGGATGATTTTTGGAGTTTTCTTATTGACACTATATCTGAATTCATCTCTTTTGAAGTATAAATTAGCTATGTATAATAAAAATACTTCAAGTGGAAATAAACTTGGAAATTGAAAAAAAATGCCGTTTTTTTTGTATTTTTAATATAAGTTCCATTTGCAGTTTGTTTGGCTTTAAGCCAAAGAGATTACAAGGATGGTTTTTCTATTACCTTGAATCCGCAAGTCATCGGATAGCCTGCCCCGACAATTTAGGGGACTTGTTAATAAATAACAAGTTATGTTTGTTTTTAAAGTCAGTTTAAAAAGCAGTCATCCGATGACTATTAGCATTGCCTTATTGAATAATTTGCTAATATTTAGTGTTAAACTTTAAATATGCAGGTTATGATAAATCAGATAAAGACAGCTTACAACCAGGCCATTTTTGACACAGACAAGGTCACTGCTTTGAAAATTGTTCATGATGCTTTAGTGGGAGGGCTTTCTCCTGAGGATATTGTGTTTAAAGTGGTGGTTCCCTCCATTGAATACATGTCAACCTCAATTAGCCAAAATTGTAAGTCAAATTTGGCCCAGCATTTTCTAACTGCCCAGATTGCTGCCCAGGTTACCGAGGAAATGATTTCGAAGTTTGCAATACCCCCTAAATTAATCGGTAAAATGGTAATTGGTACCTCACAAGGCGATTTTCATGGCTTGGGCAAAAAAATTGTAATTGGGTGTTTGAAATCCCAAATGATTGAGGCCATCGACCTAGGCTTAAATGTAACACCAGAAAGGTTTGTTGATGAAGCCATTGCGCACAATGCCCAGGTAATCGGTATTTCATCAATGATGTTGCATACAGCACGAGGCGAAAATGGGTGCTTGAAAGTACGACAGATTCTTAATGAAAGAAACCTGGAACACAACATTAAGATTATTGTGGGCGGGGCACCTTATCGGTACGACCATCACCTTTACAAAATTGTTGAGGCCGATGCATGGGCCGAAAACGGGATTGATGCTGGAACAGTAATAGCCAAACTAATAGAGGAGACAAAACCATGATAACTGCAATGGACCGATTGATAGCTGCTGCAAATGGTAAAAAAGCTGACCGGATACCCGTGTTTTGCAACCTGTTGGATCAGGGTGCAAAGGAATTGGGAATAACATTGAAAGAATACTATTCGAAAGGGGAATATGTTGCCGAAGGCCAACTTAAAATGCGCGAAAAGTATGGATACGACAACCTGTGGAGCCTATTTTATGTAGGCAAAGAAGCTGAATTGCTCGGTTGCAAAAACATTATTTATTCCAACGATGGCCCACCCAATGTTGGGCACATGACCATTAAAAAGCCGGATGATATCCACAACCTTGAAATACCCAACGATATACTTGGCCATCGGGAATTTGAGGAAACGCTCAAATGCATTCAAATAATGAAAAGGGAAACAGGTGGCAAGAACCCTATTTGCGCATACCTTACGGCGGCCATGACAATGCCTGCCCTGCTTATGGGAATGGAAAAATGGATAGATATGCTGTTGAATGGCCCTTTTGATTTGCGCGATGAACTGCTGGCCAAAACTTCCGATTTTTTCAGGAAACAATTAAAAGCCTATCGCCAAGCCGGAGCAAACATATTTATTTATTCCAATCCTTTTGGCTCCACCGATTTTGTATCGATGAAATTGTTCGATAATCTTTCCATGCCCTGGATGGAAAAAGACTTGCGGGATATTGATACCAGCGGGGTTGTTTATTATTGTGGCGGAGCAAGGATGAACCCGGTTATCAATAAGGTTATTGAGAAATTAAGGCTTTCAACTTTTTATCTCAGCCCATTCGACAATATTGATGAAGGTATGAAAACCATTGCCGGCAGGGCGCTTGGTGCCGGGATAATTAACGATTTAATGCTGGTTGACTGGACTAAAGAAGAAATAAGAACCGAAGTGAAACGGATGCTTGATGCCGGAATGAAAAGCGATAAATTTTTCTTTGGTACCTTAGTTATGCCTCTTTCCATTCCCGATGAAAACATTAGGGCAATGCTTGAAACAGCTTATGAATATGGACGCTATGAATAATGCAGAGGAAAAAACTACCCTGATTGGGTGCGGTATTTTAAAAAAAGAAATAAACTGGTTGGCAAAAAAAAACCACTGGCAACTACATACATCTTTTCTGGATTCGGCCCTCCATTCCGATTTCGAAAAACTGCACAAAGGGCTTACCTTATCCATTAAAAAACACTCCAATGAAGATTTCATAGTTTTTTATGGCACATGCCACCCTTTAATGGACAACATAATGCACAATGCCAACTGCACACGTACCCGGGGACAAAACTGTGTTGAAATTTTGTTGGGGCATCACTTGTTTACCGATGAGCTTTCGAATGGGGCATATTTCCTTATGGAAGATTGGTCCCTGCGCTGGGATATTATCATGACAAAAACCTTTGGAAACAACATGGAAGTAACCCGGCAAATATTCCAGGAAGACCGGAAATATCTATTGGGCATAAATACACCATGTTCGGGTAACTTTACCAAACAAGCCGAATATGCTGCCCAAAGTGTTGGTTTACCGCTAAAATGGATAACTGTTGGATTAGATAATTTACAGTTGGTTTTAGAATCAGCAATAAAACAAAAAACAAACTCGTAATATGGACGATAAAATAATTGTGTCGAGCGAGGAATACGCTAACCTCAACGACAGGTTAAACAAACTTGCCGTTGAAAAATCGTTTTTGCAGGTGTTTGTCCACCTAATGAACGAAATGAATTCCGTTTCGGGTTTGGAAAATACCATTCAAAAACTGTTGCAATTAATTCTCGAAAACATTGGGGGTTCCAACCTGATAATTTATTACATAATTGACCATGAAATACATTATGCCGATGTTCTGGGCAAAACCATGAAAATGGAACAGATTGAGGACGATGTAGTAGCAAAAGTATTTGAAACCAAGGAACTTGTTGAAATTAGAAGCGATTTTGCCGACACCAAATTGCTTTCATCGGAATTTACTAAGGCAAGCACTTGGGCATTTCCACTTATGGTTGGCACTGAACTTATTGCTGTGTTGAAAATAGAATACTTATATACAAGTACCATTGACCTGCATTTTAACCTGACCACCTTTTTCAATTATGTGGCCCATATTTTAAAAAACGAGATACTCGATTACACAAAACTCAAAAACGCCTTCAACCAGCTTTCCGAAGAGAATAATTTGCGCAAACAAGCTGAAGAAGAACTTATTGCAATAAATAACGAACTGGAGGACCGGGTTGCAGAACGAACCAATGAATTACAGCAAGTAAACATACAACTGGAGGAAGAACTTACTGAGCGCAAACAAGCTGAGGCTCAGATTCTTAAACTTAACCGCATTTATGCCGTACTTAGCAACATAAACCAAGCTATTATTAGGATACATGATACCAAAGAATTATTAAAAGAAGCATGCCGAATAGCTATTGAACAGGGTAATTTCCAGATGGCATGGGTTGGCATGGTAAATATGCAAACTAATAAAGTTGATGTAGTTGCTTCAAATGGGTTTGCCGGCGATTACCTTGAAAAAATTGATATTGATTTGAATATTGAATTGCGGAGCAACGGGCCTACCGGAATTGCCGTAAAAACAGGGAAACACAGAATATCGAACAACATAGAATTCGACGACAGCATGGTGCCATGGCGGGCAGATGCAATAAAATATGGCTATAAATCATCGGCATCTTTTCCATTAATTGTGTTCCATAGGGTAGTTGGGGCTTTTACAATCTATTCCAGCGAAGACCATTTCTTTCAGCAGGACGACATAAAACTTTTAAACGAAATGGCAAAGGATGTATCGTTTGCCTTAGAATTTATTGATGCGGCAACTGAACACGAAAAGGTTGAAAAGGAACTACTTAGAAGTGAAAAAGAATTAAAAAGGGCACAGGAAATTACCCATATTGGTAGTTGGTATTTGGATGTTTCAACCAATCAGGTTATTTGGACGGAAGAACTTTATAAAATGTATGGGTTTGACCCAAAACTTCCTGTTCCTCCTTACACCGAACATAAAAAGTTATTTACACCTGAAAGTTGGGAAATATTGTCAACTGCACTTGCCAAAACAAGAGAAACCGGAATACCGTATGAGCTTGAATTGAAAACCGTAAGAGAAAATGGCAGTAAAGGCTGGATGTGGGTTCGTGGAGAAGCAGTTATTGATTCCGATAGCAAAATTATTGGTTTGTGGGGAGCTGCGCAGGATATTACAGAACGAAAAAAAATAGAACAAGATTTAATAAAAGCCAAAGAAAAAGCAGAAGCAAATCAAAACAAATTTAGTGCTATTACAAATCAGGCATCAGAAGGAATTGCACTTGCCGATTTGAACGGAAAATATGTTTTTATCAATCCTGCACTTTGTAAAATGACAGGATATTCCGAAAAGGAATTACTAAAAATGACAGTTTTTGATTTAAAAGCAAAAACGCAACCTGCTAGTACTTTTGAAGAAAGTAAAACAAACAAATTAGGTTTACCTATACACGTAATCCTTAAAAGAAAAGATGAAACCGAATTTCATTCGGAAATTATTGGAAGTATCGTCAAAATTAACTATCAGGATTTTGTTTTGGGAACGGTAAGAGATATTACCGATAGGAAAATTGCAGAAGAAGAACGCAATAAAAACCTTTTCTTTTTGGAGAGTTTGGATAAATTGAATAGAGTTGTCCAGCAATCTACCGATTTGGAACAAATGATGAGCGATGTATTGGATGCAATACTAATAATCTTTGAGTGCGACCGTGCCAGTTTGGTTTATCCTTGTGATACAAAAGCGGTTACATGGAAAGTCCCAATGGAGCGTACAAAGCCCGAATATCCCGGTGCTCTTAGTTTGGGCCTTGAAATTCCCATGGATTCAGAGGTGATAATAGTATATGAGGCAGTATTGGCTTCAAACAATCCGGTAGGGTTTGGTGAGGGCAATGAATACCCTTTACCGATTAAAGTTGCTCAACAATTCAATGAGAAATCGCAATTGGCAATGGATATCCACCCAAAAATGGACAAACCTTACATGTTCGTAATCCACCAATGCTCCCATGAGCGTGCCTGGACTAGGGAGGATAGAAATCTTTTTAACGAGATTGGCAGAAGGTTGGCAGATGCTTTAGCCACTTTATTAACGTTCCGTAATTTAAAGGAAAGTGAACAAAAGTTCCGCTCCTTAGCCGAAAGCTCACCCGACAATATTATTAGATATAACACAAAAGCCAAAGCTGTTTATATTAATCGGAATATGAGTTTAACGGTTGGGAATGATGTTGCATCGTTAATTGGTAAAACACCAATGGAAAGCAATAATTTCCCGGGTACTCCCGAATACCAGACAAAATTAGAAGAAGTGATAAAAACCGGACAACCTGGTGAACTTGAGATTGTTGTTCCTGACCTCAATGGGGAATTCCGCACACACAATGTCCGCTTTGTTCCCGAGCTAAGCAATAATAATAAAATAATAGGTGCATTGGCAATTGGTAGAGATATAACAAACAACAAACGTGTGGAAGAAAAGCTAAAACTGTTAAATTTTGCATTAAATAATGTAAACCAAGAAGCTTATCTTATAAATGAAAATGCTTGTTTCGATTATGTAAACGATGAAAGTTGCCGTGTTCTGGGTTATACCCGTGAAGAATTGCTAAGAATGAATGTAACCGATATCGACCCCGATTTTCCACTTGAAAGATGGCAGGAACATTGGAATATTATAATGGAAAGAGGTTCCTTAGTATTCGAAACCAATCATAAAACTAAGGGAGGTAACACCTACCCTGTTGAGATAAGTGCCAACTATTTTAAATACAACAACCGGGGTTACAACCTTGCTTTGGCTAGGGATATCACTGAACGCAAACATGCACAGGAGAATTTGGCTAAAACAGCCTCGCTGCTCAACGAGGCCCAGCGTATTGCACACATTGGCAGTTGGGAGCTTGATATTGTCAATAATTCCCTCACTTGGTCCGATGAAATATTCCGGATGTTTGAGATTGATCCTGATATATTCGGGGCAACCTACGAGGCGTTCCTTAACGCCATTCACCCCGACGACCGGGAGGCGGTTAACTTTGCTTATACCAACTCGCTAAAAGCGAAAGAACCTTATGCAATTGACCACCGCTTGCTTTTCCCCAATGGCAGCATAAAATACGTTCACGAGGAGTGCGAAACAATATACGACCGAAATGGGAATCCTTTGCGGTCCATAGGGGTTATTCAGGATATTACCATTCATAAGCAAGCTGAAGAGGCCTTGCGCGAAAGTGAATGGAGGTACCGTGAAATTTTCGACAATGTTCTTGATGGGCTTTATCTACTTGAAGTTACAGAAGATGGACATTTCCGTACCATTGAAGTTAATCCGGCACTCGAACGGATAACGGGGGTACCTCGCTCTTTCTCTGTTGGAAAAATCCAGGAGGAAACCGTTCCACCAGAGGTTGCCGATATTGTAAACGCCAAATATCACCGTTGTGTGGAAGCAGGTATTCCCATTGAAGAAGAAGTTGAATTGGATTTGCCTACAGGCAGGTGTTATTTTCAATCAACACTTATCCCTGCCCGCAACGAAAACGGCCAAATATACCGCATCATAGGAATTTCGCGCGACATTACCGACCGCAAAAAAGCAGAAGAGGCCTTGCGCGAAAGCGAAGAAAGATACCGTGTGGTTTTTGAAAATTCACCGGTTTCGATATGGGAGGAGGATTTTTCAGGTGTGAAAACCCTTTTTAATGAATTGAAAAAAGAGGGAGTTACCGATATTGAAACCTATTTTATTCAGCATCCCGAAACTACTAAACAGTGTGCTGCCCTAGCAAAGGTAGTTGATGTAAACCAAGCAGCTCTTATGTTGCACGCTGCCGCGAATAAAAAGGAATTGCTAGCTGATTTGGCCAATACATTTACTCCAGAGTCATTCAACACCTTCAGGCAGGAAATTGTTTGCCTGTGGAATGGAGGAACCGAGATGACCGGAGATGCCGTTGTAAAAACCTTGGCAGGTGAAACGCGGAATGTGACCGTGTATTTCTCCGTTTGTCCGGGTTACGAAGAATCACTCTCAAAAGTACTTGTTTCGCTTGTTGATATTACCGAACGTAAACAATCTGAACTGGCACTTGAAGAAAAAGAGAGACATTCGCGATCATTACTTCGCTTATCCAGAAAATTTGAAATTGCCCAGAGTTACAATGAAATACTTTTGGCTGCTTCTGAGGAAATACAAAACATAATCGGTTTTAAAAACCTTTGGGCTTACCAGTTTACCGATGATAAAAAACAGGCAACCATTTTGGCGGCCCATGGCCCTGTACTCGGTAATATTACGGCCGATGCCGGTATCAGTAAGTTGACCATAAAAGGTGATAAAATGCTCGAGGCAATTATTGATTCCTTTGATATAGTGATAGTTGATGATGCCCGAGTAGATGAAAGGGTTAACAAGGAAATTGTAGCTCATTTGAAAAACCGGACGATTGTAAATGTTCCAATTATTTTATTCAACAGGCATTTGGGAAGCATTGGAATGGGAACATTTGGCGATGAAGGGGTGATAATTCTAACTCAACCACAACAAGAATTCCTTCTGCCCTTGGCCAGCCAATTGGCGGTATCGTTCGATAGGATTAATTTAACAAACCAACGTAACCAAGTTGAAAAAGCACTCCAGGAAGAACACAGGCTGTTTACCGGAGGACCAAACGTTGCTTTTGTTTGGAGGGCAGAAGAAGGCTGGCCGGTAGAATATGTTTCGCCTAATATTACCAATCAGTTTAACTATTTGCCCAACGATTTTACTAGCGGTAAGGTTCTGTTCGCAAGCATTATCCACCCCGAAGATATACAACGGATTGGAAAAGAAATTAAAGAGTACTGTGAGGCAGGGGTACCTTTTTTTGAGCAAGAATACCGTATTGCCCGCTCAGATGGTGAATACCGATGGATTTACGATTTTACCATAGTAGGTAGAGGCATTAATGATGAAATTACACATTACAAAGGTTATATAACCGACATTACCGACCGCAAAAAGGCAGAAGAAGCCCTTCGCGAAAGCGAACATAAATTCCGCTCCTTGGCGGAAAGCTCTCCAGATAATATCATTCGATACGATACCCAATGCCGGGCGGTTTTTATCAATCGCAACATGTATTTAACAGTTGGACTTGAAGTGGTTGGTAGTTTAGGTAAAACACCAATGGAAGGTAGTCAGTATCCTGGCATTTCTGACTATGAAGCAACGTTACGAAAGGTTATTCAGACCGGGCAACCTGGTGAATTGGAGATTGAAATTCCAAATCCACGGGGGGAAATACGAACACATCATGTCCGTTTTGTGGCAGAACAGAATAACGAGGGAGCTATTATTGGAGCTATAGGTTTAGGACGTGATATTACCGATCGTAAACGTATGGAAGATGCCTTGGTATTCGTTGCCCAACGCGGTTGGCAGACAGGCACAGAAAATTTTTTCGATGCACTGGCGAAGTTTCTAGGCGAAAAACTCGATATGGGTTATGTTCTCATCGACAGGATAGATGAAGATCCGGATATGGCGGTGACGGTGGCATTATATGCTAAAGGTGCTATTACACCAAATATGAGCTACGCCCTCAAGGGTACGCCATGCGAAAACGTTATGGGGAAGCGACTCTGCGTTTATCCACAGGGTGTTCAGCAATTGTTTCCTGAAGATACCCTGCTGCCCGGAATGGGCGCAGAAAGTTATATCGGTATTCCCCTGTGGGATTCAACAGGCCGGCCGATAGGCCTTATCGCCGTTATGGGTAACAAGCCACTTCCCAACGATGCACCGGTGGCCCAACTGCTGCAATTGGTAGCCACTCGTGCAGCCGCAGAACTGGAACGCAAACGGACGGAGGAAGAAATTCTCAAACTCAATCAGGAGCTTGAACAGCGGGTAGCAAACCGCACCGCCCAACTTGAAGCCGCAAACAAAGAATTGGAAGCCTTTTCGTATTCAGTGTCGCACGACCTGCGCGCCCCATTGCGGGGAATTGATGGTTTTAGCCTTGCTCTGATTGAAGACTACCGTGATAAGATTGATGAACAAGGGAAAGACTATTTGCAACGGGTACGAGCCGCAACCCAACGTATGGCACAGCTTATTGACGACATGCTTAACCTATCGCGCGTTAGCCGGGTTGAAATGAATTATCAGGAGGTGAACCTAAGCCAATTAGCCCGTGAAATTGCCGATAACCACCGCGTTATGCAACCTGAACGGAATATTGACCTGATTATCAAAGATGGCATTACAATCCGGGGTGATGGCCGACTCCTAAGAATTGCTCTGGAAAACCTTATCGACAATGCTTGGAAGTTTACTTCGAACCATGAAATAGCCCGTATTGAGTTTGGTACCGAGCTGCACGAAGGAGTTACCACTTATTTTGTTCGCGACGATGGGGCTGGGTTTAATATGAACCATGCTCAAAAACTATTTGGTGCGTTCCAACGGTTGCATACGGTAAACGAGTTTCCTGGTACCGGTGTAGGGTTGGCAACAGTACAGCGTATTATCCATCGGCATGGGGGAAGGCTATGGGCTGAAGGCGAAGTGGAGAAGGGAGCAACTTTTTATTTTACAATTGCCTAAATATTAAAAACATGAAAACCAAAATTAATTTACTAGCGAAAAACAATTCAAAAAGTTTGCGACTGATACCATGGTCTCTTTTAAAAAACTACATCAGAATCGCTATTGTGATTATACCGGCTTTGTTTTTTCTAACAGCCTGCAAGGAAGGTGTTGTGCCACCAATGCGCATTGGAATGCATGTATGGCCGGGGTTTGAACCATTGTTCCTGGCAAGGCAAGGCAAAAGTTTGGATGAACGGGATTTTCGTTTGGTAGAATTTTCAAATGGTTCAGAAGTTGGACGGGCTTTTCGTAACGGCACACTGGAAGCCGCTTGTCTTACATTGGATGAGATATTCTATATGATACAAGATGGTATGGATCCCGTGATCCTGATAGTTATGGACGATTCATACGGGGCAGATGCAGTACTTGCCCGGCCTGAGATAAAAGACCTGTCGGGGCTAAAAAATAAACGGATCGCGGTTGAAGTAAGTGCCGTTGAAGCATATATGCTCACCCGATCCCTGCAAAAGGCGGGACTTACCATAAACGATGTCACGCCGGTCTATCTTCCGATTGAGAAACATATTTTAGCATACAAAGATGGACTTGTGGATGCTGTAGTGACCTATGAACCGGTTCGTACCAAACTCCTGGCGATGGGTGCGGTGGAGGTGTTCAATAGTTCCATGATTCCGGGCGAGATTGTGGATGTGTTGGTGGTTCACCGCGATTATCTGGAAGGACATCCCGAAAGGGGTATTTCACTAAAGAAAGCCTGGTTTGCGGCTCTTGAACAGATGCACAGGTCGCCCCGTGAATCTGCTAAATTCATGGCTATACGTGAGCAAATAACCACTGAAGAATTCGAGAAGGTACTGCAAAAGCTCCATTTTCCGAATGAGCAGGAAAACCAAGACTTGATAGAGGGTGCCGTGCCTAAATTGATGGTAGTTGCAGAGAACCTTAAAACTGTAATGCTGGAATCTGGACTGCTCCATGAAAACATTCCCATCAAACCTCTT
Source organism: Salinivirgaceae bacterium (assembly GCA_041664345.1). Taxonomy (GTDB): domain Bacteria; phylum Bacteroidota; class Bacteroidia; order Bacteroidales; family SZUA-534; genus GWE2-40-63. Next base: position 73,154 of record JBAYKX010000010.1, on the reverse strand, counting down.
TTTGTGATTCCGGAAACAATGAAAACAGAACGATAAAATGACAAACCTAGCCCAGAGCAATAAATTACGATCGCTTCGATTTGGACTGCCAATTCTTCTGTTGCTATTCGCAGTTAGTATAGGTCTGTTTTTATATATTAGTGAAATGAGGATTCACGAAACTAAATTCGAGACAGTTTTCCTGAGAAATCAAATGTTACAAACTGCCGGAATCCAATCAGATATTGAACGCTGGGTGTTGCGTAACGACATGGAAATGGTACAATCTATCTTTGCCGAACTGGGTGTAAATCCTAATTTGAAAATGGCCCTGTTTCTGGATGCAGAAAATACTGTTCTGGCAGCTACCCGCCGCGATTATATCGGGCAGGCGCTGAACATAGAGTTTCTTGGTCTGGACAATCTTAATAATGAAAAATTGCATAGTGTCATGCAAATTGCAAGGCACACTATACGAGGGAGCTCAATGTTCACAAACGATAGAAATGAGATGATTGCCTGTTTCCCAACCTCATTGCCACTGCAGCCAGGCGATTTGGGAGTAAACCGTGGCGGTATGATTCTGGTTTGTTACGACCTCCGTTATGAAAAGGCCGACAATATCCATACTATTAAAATTGATTTTTTAATCCTTTTTGCCAGCATCCTGATCATCGCTATGGCACTGGGAATAAGTATGCATTTTCTGATTACCAGTCGTTTGGAAAAATTGAAATTGGCCATGACTAGTTTTGCTGATGGAAAAACTATTGTTCAGTACCCATCAAAAATTGGAGACGAGATTTCACATCTGGTAATAGGGTTTAACGAGATGGCATCTACAATTAGCAAAACAATGGAAGAAATCCAGGACTTATACAATCGCGCACCATGTGGCTACCACTCTTTGGATGCATCCGGTGTATTTGTCCGGATCAATGATACTGAATTGTCATGGCTTGGATATACCCGGGAGGAGATGGAGGGAAAGATGAAATTCTCTGATCTACTTACCCCACAAAGCCGCATCCTATTTCAGCAGGAATTTTCCGGATTTAAAGTGCATGGTTGGATACATAACCTCGATTTGGATATTGTGCTTAAAAATGGAGTTGTTATGCCTGTAGTGCTAAATGATACTGCTATTAATGATGCGGATGGTAATTTTATTATGAGCCGTTCCGTGGTGCATGATGTTACAGAACGCAAGCAAGCTGAAGAAGCATTACGCGAAAGTGAATTACGCTTTCGGCGAATCACTGAGGGGCTTACTGATTACAGATACCAGGTACGCATTTAAAATGGTAAAGCCGTTGAAACAATACAAAGCGAAGCATGTACCGCAGTAACAGGCTATACTCCAACAGATTTTAAAACCGATCCGTACCTCTGGTATCGCATGATTGTGCCAGAAGATCAGGAATTTGTCCGTGAAAGTTTACAAAAAATCCTGTCCGGGGTTAGCATTCCCCCTATTGAGCACCGTATCATCCGTAAAGACAGAATGGTTCGTTGGGTATGCAACACACCAATACTTTTCAGGGATACCACCGGACAAGTACTTTCTTATGAAGGTGTGATAAAAGATATCACTGACCGCAAACAGGCCGAGGAAGAGATACGGAAACTAAACCAGAAACTCGAAAAGCGTGTTGTAGAGCGCACCTTACAATTAGAAATTGCAAACAAAGAACTTGAATCTTTTGCCTATTCTGTTGCTCATGATTTACGTACACCCTTACGCGGCATCGATGGGTTTTGCCAGATACTGATTGATGACAATCAAGATAAGTTGGATAAAAAAGCGAAAAGCTACCTTCAACGCGTACGTTCTGCTGCACAGCGAATGGCCCAGCTTATTGATAATTTATTAAACCTCTCACACATTAGCCGTTGCGAAATGAATATCAGTCAGGTAAACCTTAGTAAAATTGCCCGCGAAGTTGCTGATAACCTTTGCGCAACCCATCCTCATCGGAATGTGGAGACTATTATTCAAGAGGGAATTGAAACAAAAGGCGACATTAGTCTTCTAAAGATTGTCCTAGAAAATCTTATCGAAAACGCATGGAAGTTTACCTCAAAACATCCGACTGCTTATATTGAATTCGGAATGAATAAACTTGAAGGAAAAAAGGTATTCTACATTCGCGACAATGGGGCTGGATTCAACATGGACCATGCAAAAAAAATATTTGGCGCCTTTCAACGGATGCATACCATAATAGAATTTGAAGGCACCGGTATCGGGTTAGCAACGGTGCAGCGGATTATTCACAGGCATGGTGGCAAAATTTGGGCACAAAGTGAAGTTGAAAAAGGAGCCACGTTTTATTTCACTATTCCATAAGAAATTCTGATAAGTTGAATAATACAAGAGGAAAATATGACAAATGTTGAGCAAACCAGGATGACATTGATTGATGTGATCCTTAAAGGAGAAAGAGAGCAGGCCAATACCCTGCTGGACAATTATGCGGCATCGTGCAGCTATCGGGTGGCTATGAACGATATTTTGGAACCGGTGCTGGAACAAATTGGGAACATGTGGGCCGAGGAATCCATTTCACTCGCCCAGGGATATGTTGCCGGAAAGGTTTCCGAGGACATGCTCCTAAAAATATTCAATGAGGGAATAAACACAGCCGGCATACAACCTGAAAAAGGGCCGGTAGTTGTGGGGAATATCGAAGACGACTATCACTCTTTAGGCAGAAAGCTAGTTTCAGTGTTCTTGCAATCGGCCGGATGGAAAGTGTTTGACCTGGGAAATGATGTAACCGCAGGGGAGTTTGTGGACAAAGCGGTTGAAACAGGTGCACGCATTATCGGTGTATCGGCAATGATGTACACCACCGCCCAAAATATCGGAAAGGTCCGCGACGAACTGGTAAGGCGAAAGCTATCGGGCAGAATACAGCTCGCTGTGGGAGGGGCGGTTTTTAAGATACGGCCCGAACTGGCGCGCGAAGTTGGGGGTGATGGAACCGCATCGAGCTGTTTTAAGGCTCCCGGATTGTTTGAAGAACTGTGGGAAAAATCATTAAAGGAGGTACCGTTATGACAAGCATGGAACGGGTTGTTGCCGCTTTGCAAGGCACAAAAACTGACAGGAGGGCATTTACCATGACCTTAAGCCTTTATGGGGCAAAGCTTACCGGCTGCCCGCTTACCGAATACTACACAGTTCCCGAAAAATATTTAGAGGGACAGATAGCAGTGGCCGAAAAATGCCGTCCCGACATTATATTCACCCCATTTGCTCTGGCACTGGAGGCCCAGGCGTTTGGCAGCGAAATTGTTTTTATTCCACACGATGCTCCCAACGTACGAAAACCATTCCTGCGAAACCTTAATGACATTGACAAGATAAAACTACCCGATATAGAGCATGATAAAAGCTTTCTCTACATCAGGACTACATCACAACTTTTGGCAGATCATTTCAAAGGGAAAGTCCCAATCTGTGGCGTACTCACATCTCCAATGGATCTACCGGCAATCATCATGGGGGTTGACGGTTGGCTTGAATTGCTACTTTTCGACCGAAAAAAAACGGCTACAATTATCTCCCTAATGTCCGAATACTTCATAAGTATGGCAAACAGCTTGTTCCACAGCGGGATCAACTTCCTAGCAATGCCCATGATGTTCACCAATCCACACCTTGTATTTGAAAAAACAATTACCGATACTGTTGTTCCGGCATTGGCTGATATGTTCCGGCAGCTCAAAGGGCCAATTGTATTCCATCATGGAGGCAATCCACTGGCTGAATATTTACAACATTACCAAAGCCTGCCCAATGTAGGCGGTTTTGTGCTCGACCCTCATGACAGTTTTACTGAAGCACGTAAGAATGTTGGCGAAAACAGGTTGCTCTTGGGCAACCTTGACGGCCCTTCCTTAGGCAAAATAAGCCCTAGCCGGTCCATTGAAAAGGCACGGAAGATACTGGACAACCGGAGAGGCGACAAACATTTTATTTTTGCCACTTCGGCTGCCGATGTAGCATGGGACACTCCCATGGAAACCATAACAGGAATTTATGAGCTCATGCAGCAATACGGTGAATCATGACAGACAATAAAATAAAATGCCTCGCCTGCGGTGTGTTCAAGCTGGAGATTGAAGCTCTTGCCAGCCAGGGAAAGCTCGATTGCGAAATAACAGTACTCAACTCCATGCTGCACATGAAGCCTGTTATGCTTGAGCAAGAAATGAACCGGCTCATTAATGAAAAACCTAACGACAGGTTTCTGCTCCTTTACGGCGATTGCCACCCACACATGCACGAAATGCAGAACATGGAAAATGTATCGAAGGTTGCAGGAATCAATTGCTGTGATATACTTATCGGCAGGGAAATATACAGGCAACTGCAGAAAGAACAGGCATTTGTTTTTTTTCCGGAATGGACCCATCGTTGGAAAGAGGTATTCAGTTATGAATTGGGGTTCACAAACAGTGAATTGGGACAGACCTTTATGAAGGAGTACCGAAAAAAGCTGGTTTATATTGATACAGGCGTAATACCGGTTCCCACGGAAACAATTCAGGAAATTTCCGGATTTTTCGGTATGCCGGTTGAAATAATGCCCGTATCACTCGACATTTTTTTTCAAGGGATAAACAATGCGCTACAGAAATTGAAAAAACACGGTAATAATGGGAAATAAAGGGGAAAACAATCCGGTTGTTCAGGGCTTATTGAGTGAATTGGTAGAAAACATACTCAGATATTCTGACAATGCCGGAGCCTGTGCTGAATATGTGACTGCCCAGATCCGTGAGCTCATTGGTGTACGCACCGTGGCGTTGACAGAGCGCATTTCTGACGAATCTGGAACAAGCCATAAACTAATCGGTATTTGTCCCCCCAGAAGGAAAACAGACTGGAACCATCCTGGATTAAATGATTTTCTATCCATGGCCTCTCAATATGAAACCCCTAAACTTATTGATCCACAACTAGAATATGGAGCTAGGTATCTCCCAGTGCTTGGCAAGGAAAAATCTTTTATTGTACCTCTGTTGGCAGGCTCCGAAAAGGTAGGCATGATAGTGCTTATCGGGCTTATGGATGCTGCCGGAGTAAAGGACATACTGGCCACGCTTGCCCGCATTTCAGGCGTAATAGCGCTCATTATGAGGAATGCCATTCTTTACCAGAACATGGAATTTCTTGTTGAAACAAGAACACAGGAACTTAGGGAACGGGAAAAATTCTTCAGGGCAATATTTGAACAGGCAGGCGTGGGAGTAGCACAGCTCAATGCCGATACCAACCGGTTTGTTCTGGTTAACCAGAAGTACGCCGATATACTTGGCTATTCAATACTTGAACTGGAAAAGATAAATTATCGGTACATAACTCATCATGAGGACTTACCGAAAGATTTAGAAAACATGGCTTTAATCAAATCCGGGTCAATGAACGAGGTTACCTGCGAAACACGGTTTTATCATAAAAACGGATCGGTAATATGGGTTAACCTGACACTTTCGTCGCTAAGCGAAAAGGCTTCACCAAACAATTTCTGTTTGGCAATTGCCGAGGACATATCGGAGCGCAAACAGGCTGAGAATGAAATCAGCAAACTTAATCAAGAACTGGAACAGCGCGTTACCGACCGCACTGCTCAGCTTCAATTGGCGAATAAAGAACTTGAAAATTTTGCTTATTCCGTTGCACACGACTTGCGTTCACCCTTACGGGGCATCGATGGGTTTAGCCAACTCCTTCTGGAAGAGTACCACAATAAGTTAGATGCACAAGGCAAAGACTATCTGCACCGTGTACGATGTGCTGCGCAGCTTATGGCAAGGCTTATTGATGATATATTGGACCTATCGCGAATTAGCCACACCAAATTGAATATCAGGGCTGTAAACTTGAGTAAAATTGCACAGGATGTGGCTGCTGACCTTTATGAAACCCAACCCGAACGCCAAGTCAAATTTATAATTCAGGAAGGAATTAAAGTACATGGAGACGTTCTGCTTATTCGCATAGTATTGGAAAACCTTATTGGGAACGCTTGGAAGTTTACATCAAAGCACCCAACCGCACTAATTGAATTTGGTATGAATGAACAAGAAGCAAAGCCCGTGTATTTTGTGCGCGATGATGGCGCCGGTTTCAATATTAACCATACAAAAAAACTGTTTGGCGCATTCCAACGCCTCCATACTATAGCCGAGTTCCCAGGCACCGGTATAGGGCTGGCAACGGTTCAGCGAATAATCCACCGGCATGGAGGCAAGGTATGGGCCGAAGGCGAAGTTGAAAAAGGGGCCACATGTTATTTTACGGTTCCAACTATAAAATAACAGTAATGAATAAATATTATAGGGTGATATTAAAGAAATTCCGGGGTATTGGTTACTCCCAACCTTGTTAAAAAAAGAGGAAAAACAAACATGGCAAACATAAAGTTAACAGAGTTACAGAGGAACTCAATAAAAACAAAAATCTCACAATATGGGATTATCGAAAATCTGTACGAAAACAAATGTACTATAGTTTACCGCGGATATCGTACTCAAGACGGTTTGCCGGTGATTTTGAAGGTGCTAAAGCCGGAAACAGCTACACAGGAAATGTTCACCGCCTTTAAGTACGAGTTTAATATCATTTCTAAATTGAACCAGCCTGATATAGTCAAATCTCTTGCATTAGAAGATTATGGCAATAGCCTCGTGATGGTTCTAAACGATATAGGTGGCGACTCATTAAATCACATTCTTAACCAAACCCCACTGCCGCTTCCGGAATCACTTGGGATTATGGTTGCACTTTCCGACACGGTAGGGTTCATTCATAAACAGCGCATAATCCACAAGGATATAAAACCTTCAAATATTATATATAACTTAAACACAAAACAGATTAACCTCATTGACTTCGGCCTTGCCGACGAGTCCCCGGAGAGAAGCGTTACCCCACATTCAACTTTAGCTATTGAAGGAACGCTTGAGTATATATCACCGGAGCAAACCGGCAGAATGAATAGGACGGTGGATTATCGCACCGACTTTTACTCGCTTGGCATAACATTTTACCAAATGCTCACCGGTAAGCTCCCCTTTAAAGCTGTTGATGCTCTTGGTATGGTGTACAACCATATAGCCAAAACCCCGGTTCCGCCGCATGAGATAGACTCTAATATACCTGAGATGGTTTCACGTATTGTGATGAAGCTTATGTCAAAAACGGCGGACGATAGGTATCAAAGCGCATGGGGATTAATGATAGATTTGCAAAAATGCTTAAATGAGCTTTATAGCGGGAACAATATTCATCCGTTTGAATTGGGAATGGACGATTTCACCGATCAATTGCGTACGCCGCAAAAACTGTATGGTAGAGCAAAAGAAGTTACCCAAATGCTTGAAATATTTGGCAAGGTAAGTACCCGAGAATGTGAATTGCTATTTGTTGCCGGATATTCAGGAGTAGGTAAAACTGCGTTAGTGCACGAGATGTACCGATCCGTTTTGGAAAAAAGGGGCTATTTTATCGAAGGCAAATTCGACCAATTGCGGCGCAACGAACCTTATTTTGCCTGGATCCAGGCAGTTATCGAATTTGTAAACTATGTATTGACCGAAAGCGAAGAACAGCTTGCCAATTGGAGACTGACCATCATAGAGGCGGTAGGAAACATCGGCAAAGTATTAACTGATGTTATTCCCAATCTTGAACTGATTATCGGCCCTCAGCCCGATGTGCCAACACTGAAACCGGTGCAGGCTAAAAACCGTTTTAACTATGTGTTCCTAAAGTTTATAAAGTCAATAGCCAAAAAAGAACACCCTATAGTAATATTCCTCGACGACCTGCAATGGATTGACATGGCTTCGTTGAATTTGCTTGAAGCTATCACAATCAGTAACGAAGTCGCGAACATGCTTATTATTGGGGCATACCGAAATAACGAGGTTGATTTATCGCACCCATTGGCAAGAAGTATAGAAACTTTAAAAAGAGAAAATGCAAGAATTACCTTACTGGAACTTGATGACCTTCCGGAGGAAACTATTAACGAGCTTATAGCCGACACCATGCACCGCGGGCACTCAGATACGGTTGAACTTACCCATATGGTTTATTCTAAAACCGGAGGAAATCCGTTCTTTCTGTTGCTTACACTTAAAGCACTGAGTAACAGACGGGCAATCTATTTCGATAGCACCAGCAGAAATTGGCAATTGGATTTAGCAAAGCTCAAGAGTATTGAAATTACCGATAACGTAGTAACATTAATGCTGGGCAAAATCAAGAAGCTGTCGTCTGAAACCCAGCAGGTATTGGCACTGGCTGCATGTATTGGTTTCAGGTTCGGCCTTTCAACATTAAAAACAATAACAGAGCAATCGGAAGATACCTTATTGGATAATTTACGACAAGCGCAGCGCGAGGGAATGATTGCCTCATGGGACAGACTTTTTCAGTTTTCACACGATCGGGTACGCGAGGCAGCATATGCACTCATTCAGCAAAATAAGCTTGCGACAACACATTTACAAATTGCAAGAACGCTGAAAGTACAGTCCGAAACTACTCAATTGGTAGTAAATTTATTTGATATTGTTGATCATTATAATCAGGGATACTCACTGATAAAATCTCAAACAGAGCGCGACCATGTGGCCAAATTAAACCTAACCGCAGGAAAACAAGCTATGCAATCCGTTGCGTATGGGTTGGCCTTGACCTGTTTCGAGTCGGCCGATAAAATGCTTACAAAAGAACATTGGCAACAACAATACCCGCTTAGCTTCGAACTGGAACTTAAACACGCACAATGCGAGTATCTACTGGGTCAGATAGACTTGGCAGAGAAACGCTTGTTGTTGCTTAAAGATTATGCTGATAGCCCGGCTGAACAGGCAGCGGTAATCACTTTACTCTGCACGCTGTACACAGGAATTATGAAAACAGAGCGAGCCATACAGATATGTTTGGAATACCTCAGCCATGTTGGTATGCAATTGCCCGCTCACCCTACGCAAGAACAGGCAATGGAGGAACTCGATACTTTTTGGCGATTGCTCGGTAAGCGCAAGATTAGGACCTTGGTAAATTTGCCTCTTGTAACCGATCCTGAATTGTTAGCTACCATGGACATTCTTGCGGTGCTGACAACCCCGGCGGTTTACAGCAATATTAACCTGCTGGCGTTGGTCAGTGCGCGATTAGTTAATTTAAGCCTTACTCACGGCAACAGCAACAGCAACGCATCTTGTTTTGGTTATCTCTATTTTGGCGAAGAAGTTTTAGGTGCCGGCCTGGGGAATTATGCCACCGGTTACCAACTGGGGAAACTGGCCTGCGACCTTGCCGATAAATATGGAGCGGTAACGGACAGGCCACGTATCCATGTGCTTTTCGGAGGTAGGGTAGCGCCTTGGCGAAAGAAATTTGACTTTGCCCGGAAGTGGGTTGAGGAAGCGGGTGAGGCCGCAATAGTGGTTGGCGATATTGAGTCGGTGTGCTACCGTTGGGTACTGCGGGTTGCTAATCTGTTGACCTCCGGAGCGCCCCTCAAACAAGTGCAGAGCGAGGTGGAAGCAGGTATGGAATACACCGGAAAGGCACATTTCCTCTTCGTTCAATTGGCCATGAACGGGCATCTTCGCCTTGTTCTTAGCATGCGCGGCCTAACGCATGAGCTTACCTCGTTCAACGATAGCAGTTTCGATGAGTGCACCTTTGAGCAACAGCTTGCCGAAGCTCCTGGCATAGCCATTGCAACCTGTTGTTACCGAACATACAAGCTGCAGTCACGTTTCCTGGCCAAAGAATATGAAGCCGCCATGGAATTGTCGGCCGCGGTTGGGCGGGTAATGTGGTCGGCGCAGAGCCAACTTCTTTCCGTAACGTACCATTTCTACAGCGCTCTCGCAAAAGCTGCACTCTACGATGCGACTTCTGCCGATAAACAGGTACAAATGCAGGATGATATCGCCGCTCACCATGAACGACTTAAAATATATGCAAAAAGTTGTCCGGAGAATTTTGCCGACCTCGCAGCTTTAGTGGGTGCTGAGATTGCACGCATCGAACACCGCGACCGCGATGCTATCTGGTTTTATGTGAAAGCAATAGCATCAGCCCATAAAAACGGACTTGTTCAGAACGAGGCTGTTGCTTACGAAACGGCTGCGGCATTTTATAGGCAACGGGGTTTTGAAATGTTCTACCGTAGCCATTTGCGCGAAGCGCTTGCCTGTTATTCCCGCTGGGGAGCCGACGGCAAAGTAAGGCAATTAGAGGATCAAAACCCATGGCTCGCCCCATCGAGGTTACCGGAAGTTCCATCACTAACCGATCGCCTGGATGCTATTTCGTTAGCAAAAGCCCAACAGGCCATATCCAGCAAAATTGATATGGATGACCTGCTCCAAGAGGTAATGTCCATCGTTATCGAGAATGCTGGCGCACAAAAAGGGTTCCTAATCATGGAACAAAATGAAGTATGGAAAATTGTTTCCAAAGGGGGAATCGATGCGGCGAAGATCAAATTAACCCTGCCGGTTGGCATCGATCAATGCAATCTGGTTCCACAAAGTGTTGTCCGCTTTGTGGCCCGCACACGGGAAAGCGTTGTACTGGACGATGCTGCGAACAAAGGTGAATTTATTGGGGATACATTCATAAAAAAGGAAAAAACCAAATCCCTCGTTTGCGCCCCGCTATTAAATCTTGGTCGCCTTATCGGGATATTGTACCTGGAAAACAACCTAACAAATCAGGTGTTTACTGCAGAAAGGGTTCAGCTCTTGGAAATGTTACTCTCTCGGGCGGCCATATCATTGGAGAATGCTCAGATATATGTGGCACTGCACAAAAACGAAACCCTTCTGAATGCAACCGAACAGATGGCTAAAATAGGCGGTTGGGAATATGATGTAAAGTCCGATAAAACTTCTTGGACCGATGAACTGTATCGAATGCATGAAATACCGAAAGACCCCAACATGGATCATATATCCGAAAGCCTGAAATGCTACGAACCAGAAGACAGGCCTATCCTATTAATTGCATTTCACAATGCCTGTGATAAAGGCGAACCTTATGATTTTGAATTTCAATTTACCACATTCAAAGGAAAACAGTTGTGGGTTCGCACCACCGCCAAACCTGTTTTTGAAAACAGAAAGGTGGTTCGTGTCAATGGAAATATAATAGACCTCACGGAACGCAAGCAAGCGGAAAAAGAAATCATCAAGCTTAATCAGGAACTTGAACAGCGGGTGAAAGAACGGACTTCGCAATTAGAAGCCGCAAACAAAGAACTCGAAACCTTTGCCTATTCCGTGTCGCACGACTTACGTGCCCCATTGCGCAGCATCGATGGCTTTAGCCAAGCACTCATTGAAGAATTTCATGATACGTTGAACGATGAGGGCAAAAGAAACCTGTCCCGGATTCGATCGGCAACACAGCGCATGGGCCAGCTTATCGACGATATGCTGGAACTATCGAGGGTTAGCCGCAGCGAAATGAACATTAAACAAGTTAACCTTAGCCAGGTTGGCAATGAAATAGCAAACGAACTGCACGATGCAACACCAGAAAGGATAGTTGAATTCAAGATAAAAGATGGGATTACTGTTAATGGCGATGAACACCTGCTGCTGATTGCACTTGAAAACCTTATGGGCAACGCATGGAAGTTTACCTCAAAACACCCGAAAGCTTGCATAGAACTCGGCACAAAGGAACATGAAGGTAAACCGGTGTACTATGTTCGCGACGATGGTGCAGGCTTTAACATAGCCCATGCACAAAAACTTTTTAGCCCGTTTCAACGGTTGCATACGGTAAGCGAGTTTGCCGGCACCGGTATAGGGTTGGCAACCGTACAGCGAATTATTCAACGGCACGGTGGCAAAATATGGGCCGAAGGCGAAATTGAGAAAGGGGCAACATTTTATTTTACAATTCCATAATAGGTGCATTTTTAAAATTGCCTATATTTTATATATCAGATACGTAAAAGATTTCTGTAATAGTTAAAACAAAAAATATAAGTCATGAATAAATTCAATCATAAAACTCCAAAACAGTTGTTTGTGGTTAAATTGATTTTTTGCTTATTGTGTTTTGGTCAATATTCAGCTTTGGCCAAAGAACCCTTTATCTTTTTTAAGCAAACAGATAGTACATTACGAGACACATTAAAAAAGGAATCAAAGTCAATAGCTGATATGAACCTCGAAGAGTTGGCAAATCTGGAGGTTTCACCGTTCGACGTTTCTGCCCGGTTAGACAGTGGATACCGTGCATCCAACTCGGTATCAGGTTCTCGATTCGATGCTCCAATCCGCGAATTACCATTTGCCATCCAGGCCTTTACCAAGTCGTTTATCAAAGATCAGAAACCGGTGAATATTTTAGACATTGCGCGCTACTCACCCGGAGTCACATACCGCAGCAACGACTTCAACGAGGGGAATGCTAATTTGGCCATTCGTGGCTTTGCAGTTGGCTCCATTGCCGGTGGTAACATACAAATTTTGCGCGATGGTTTTAATGGCCCTTCAATCTTCGATTTCACCAACATCTCCCGTGTGGAAGTTGTGAAAGGCCCTGCCTCGTTTCTTTACGGTCAGGTTGCTCCCGGTGGAATTGTTAATATTATTACCAAAAGTCCGCAGGCAGAGTTTGAGGCCACAGCCACAGCCCGATATGGTTCATACAATCAATTCCGTTGTGAAGCCGATGTTACAGGCCCGGCCATTAAAACGCTCTTCTACCGGATAGCGGTTTCTTTCGATGAGGATATGCACTATTGGAAACCCTATAACGCTTATTCACTGAATATTTCGCCTTCTTTGCTATGGAAGCCTAACAAACATGTGAAAATATCTCTCAAATATGAGAATTTTTATAAAAATGAGGAGCCTCAGGTTATGCAGAAACCGGGCTACAATTCACAGGCAGGAATAGTTCCTACCGCGGAAGATCCTAACCTATCGGGAGCAGATGTTCCCGGTTTACCCGACAATTGGAACAGTATGTCGGAGGTTGATTTTCGCCGTAGTACTACCAATGGATTGAACGCTTGGATTGATTTCAATGCAAACGAACACTGGGATCTTCGCGCAGGATACTCCCATCAAATGTACCATGTCGATGCACTTTTTTCGGGAAACTTAGGTATGTCAAATAATAATACATACATGCAGGGCCGACGCTTACGGAAACAAATTTACACCAATTGGGGCAACACATATCAGGCCGATGCTGTTGGTAAATACAATTTCGGATGGACGAACCTGCGCCTTCTTTTTGGTGCGCAGTATGTCAATCGCCGATTTGACAGAGAGGCAGGGCAAGCGCCTAATGACCCAGCCCTAGGCAGTAATCCAATTGCTTCGCCGTTGCCACTCTGGGATTTGCATGACCCGTCCACATGGAACCGCAAGGTTACAATTCCCCTATCAGCCCTAACCGAGAACCCGTTTAACCAAACTATCAATTATGAGGATAAATCCGTTTACGGAAGTGTGACCTTCAGTTTCTTAAACAATAGGTTTCTTGCATTGGCAGGTTGGCGGTTAACTTCAACAAACAGTCAACTAAACGATAACCTGATTAATAAATCGGAACCTAATGCTTCTGTTAGTATGGTTACACCCCAATATGGGTTACTTTACAAACTTACCGGAGAGCTTTCGCTGTTTTCCTCCTATTCTAAATCCTTTGTCCCAGGCACTTTTTTGCTGAACAACATTGATGGTACAACATCTTCCGCCAAACCAACCAAGGGGCGTGGTTACGAGGCTGGTGTTAAGGCCGATCTGTTTGGGGGCCGCCTGTCTGGTACGGTTACATGTTTCGATATCCGTAATGAAAATATTGTCAACGATTTAAGTGTGACAAACAATGTTGGCATTGTAACAATTTACAGTATCCAAAGCGGAGAACAGCGCTCCACAGGAGTTGAATTGGATGCGACTGTTTCGGTTACAGATAATTGGCAACTATACCTTTCATACAGTTATATGGATGCACTAATTACACAATTTAGCGGAACCGATGAGGCAATTCTTGCCCAAGACCCAAATCCGCTCGATGTTGCCGGGCAAACAAATTACAAGAATGTAAAGAGGTTTTATAACGCCCCTTTGCAAATGAGTGCTCCACACCTTGCTAACCTTTGGACGCGATACAATTTTACGCAGAAAGGGTTTCAGGGCCTTTACGTTGCCGGAGGGGCAAACTTTGTATATGATCAAACTCTTTTGCCCGACGGCCCTGCATCCACACACCAAACATATTGGCTTGTTAACGCTACTGTGGGCTATTCGTGGGTGTGGCGCAATATGCATTTGGGGGCCGACCTTATGGGCAAGAATCTGGCAAACGAACATTACCGGCCGTCGCAAAGTTCAAGGAGCCGCCCTCGGGAGTTCCTTTTCTCAATAACTGCACGGTTTTGAACTATAAAAAGAATATTGCCAATGTTTAGATAAAGAATTAATTAACAATAAAATAAACCGATGAGATATTTACTAATTAAAGTTTATAAAATATATTTCAGGCATATAGTTGTTATTTGCCTGTACACCTTGCTTTGTCCTTTAAATAGCTATTCTCAGCCATTTCCGCGCGAAGAAGTTATAGCTTCGTACATTTTCAATTTTGCTCAAAATACTCAGTGGAATAACGAAGACGGAATAGAAGAATTTCATTTCCTGATAATTGGAAACGATAAAAAAATATTTGAAGAGCTCAACAAAATAAGCCTTAAAAAACGGATCCGTAACAAACCTGTAAAAATTACTATCGATGATGCGTTTCCCGGCCACGATAACACCCACCTGATTTTTGTAGCAAGAGATAAAGAAAGGGATATTATTGATATTTTCGATAAAATTGAAGGCCGGAACGTATTATTGATCAGCGACAATTTCGAGGATAAAAAAATGGTGATGATCAATTTCTTTGAAACTACGGAGCATAAACTAAAATTCGAAATAAACAAAGCCAATATTATCAATCAGCAACTTACAATTTTACCCGATATGGTATTATTGGGCGGGACTGAGATAGATGTTGCGGCACTATACAGGGAATCGCAGGTTAGTTTGCGGACATTGCAAAAACAATTAGATTCGCTACAAGTACACGAGCTCAATTTAAAATCAAAAATTGAAAACACCGAACATCAAATTAAACTTCAACAACAATTATTAAGCATTCAGTCTGCATCTATCGATTCTCAACTAGAACAGTTATCAATACAAAGACAGGAACTGCAAAGACTACTAGCTGATATAAGACAGAAGCAAGGAACCCATAATAAACAAACTGCAATAATTGACCAACATGAAAAAGAAATTAAAGTGCAGAAAAGTGAAATTTTAAGGAGGGAAAATATATTAAACTCTCAAAAAGATAAAATGGAACTTCAGGATAACCAAATACAGGGCCAGTTGAAAACTTTAAAACAACAAGATGTCAAAATATCAAAGCAACAAAATATTGTATATCTTTTAATCCTGATATTGTTTCTTGCAATAGGTTTATTCGTTGCTATTTACAAAGGCTATAAAAATAAAAGAAAAGTAAATATCCTTTTAACCAATGAAATTGAAGAACGAAAAAAAGTGGAAGAAGCACTTGGCAAAAGCGAAGATTTGTACAATAATGCTCCATGTGGGTACCACTCAATAAATAAGGAGGGTGTTTTTGTTGGCATTAATGATACTGAGCTTAATTGGTTAGGTTATCAACGTAACGAATTATTAGGGAAAATGCGATTTACTGACCTTATCACTGAAGACAGTAAAAAATTATTCGAAGCAAATTTTCAGTATTTTAAAGAATCAGGTAAGATACAAGACCTTCAATTTGAAATGGTGAGGAAAGACCGCACAATACTACCTGTTCTTTTAAGCGCAACTGCCATATACGACAAGGAAGGCAATTTTCTGATGAGCCGTTCCAATATGTTTGATAATACTTTACGTAGGCAAGCCGAAGAAGAAATTAGAAAATTAAACATGGAACTTGAAAATAGGGTTAAAGAGCGCACTTTGCAATTAGAAACAGCAAACAAAGAGATGGAAGCCTTTTCATACTCAGTTTCGCATGACCTGCGCGCCCCATTGCGAAGTATCGATGGTTTTAGCATGGCTCTGATTGAAGACTACCGGGACAAGATTGATGACCAAGGAAAAGATTATTTGCATAGGGTACGCACCGCAACCCAGCGTATGGCTCATCTTATCGACGATCTGCTAAACCTTTCGCGCATTAGTAGGAGTGAAATGAATATCAGACAAATTAACCTGAGCGAAATGGTGAAGGAAATTGCAGAAAACTTTCATGAGGTACAACCAGAACGTCAGGTAGAATTCATTATTCAAGAAGGAATTGAAGTGCAGGCAGATAGCCGGCTTATGAACATTGTTCTGGAAAACCTTTTCGAAAATGCCTGGAAATTTACTTCGAACCATGCAACAGCCCGCATTGAGTTTGGTACCAAACGGCATGAAGGAGCTACTGCATACTTTGTTCGTGACGATGGGGCAGGGTTTAATATGGCTCACGCAAAGAAACTATTTGGTGCCTTCCAGCGCCTGCATACAGTTAACGAATTTCCGGGAACCGGAATTGGGTTGGCTACGGTGCAGCGTATTATTCACAGGCATGGTGGTAAAATATGGGCCGAAGGTGAAGTTGAAAACCTACCTGCAGGCAAAGCAGGAGAAGCCATTTTTTATTTTACGATACCCTAAATAAGCAGGTTGTGATGCGGCTTTTTTTTAAAATGAGCGTTTTACAACAACTTTGCATTACTTGTTTTAGAAAAGTATTGCTGCAACTAACTATTTCATTTCCTACTTTTTTAATAGTTAACAGGTGGAATTCCTAAAAAATAATTTTATGCAATACAAAACAATTTTACTGGTTGAAGATAACCCCGATGATGTGGAGTTAACGCTTCGGGCTTTAAAAAAGAACAACATTAAAAATAATATAACCGTAGTTTCCGATGGGGCTGAAGCCCTCGACTATCTTTTTGGCACCGGCAACTATTCCGGACGCGATTTATCGGTTATGCCAACCTTAATTTTGCTCGACATAAAACTCCCAAAAATTGACGGGTTTGAGGTATTAAGCCAAATACGTGCTAATGAGGTTACGAAGTTTTTACCCGTGGTAATCCTTACCTCATCAAAAGAAGAACAGGATATTATAATGGGTTATAGTTTAGGCGTGAATAGCTATGTGCGCAAACCGGTCGATTTCAATCAGTTTGCCGAAGCTGTTAACCATCTTGGCCTGTATTGGTTGCTGCTCAACTCAGAACCGTAAACAAATTAAGGAGGATAATTATTATGAAAACAGTATTGAGGATATTGATAGTGGAAGATTCGGAAGATGATTCCCTTTTAGTACTGCGGCAAATTAAAAAAGGTGGATACTACATTGAATATGAAAGAGTAGAAACCTCCGATAAAATGAAAGTTGCCATTGAACAAAATACCTGGGACATTATACTTTCCGATTACCATTTACCGCATTTCAACGGATTAGACGCATTATGGATATTAAAAGAATCGGGAGTTGATATACCGTTCATAATTATTTCGGGTGCCATTGGTGAAGATACTGCGGTAGAGGCTATGAAAGCAGGCGCCAATGACTATATCATGAAAAATAATATGCACCGCCTGCTTCCGGCTATTGAACGCGAATTACGCGAATGTAAAAACAGAACCGAACGGAAACACCTGGAACAAAAACAGAAAGAAACTGAGGCACTTAAAATAACCGAAGATAAGTTTAAAATCCTGATTTCCGATTTGCATGTGGGAGTTCTCCTGGTCAATGCTGCGGGCGAAATAGTCATAATTAATAACACCGCTTTAGAATTATTTGAATTAACAGAAAATCAGATTTCAGGGAAATATGCCATCCCTACCGAATGGGAAATAAATTTTGAGGATGGATATAAATTTCAAGGGTTTCCGGAATTGTTCCAAAAAGTAATGACTACACACATTCCAATACGGAATTATATTTTAAGTGTTTACCGTCCAAAAAAAGGCAACCGTATCTGGTTATTCGCCGATGCTGTTCCTGAATTCGATAGCAACGGAGAATTATACCAGGTTGTTTGGACCTTTATTGACCGCACCGAACGGAAAAATGCTGTAGATGCACTGCGCGAAAGCGAAGACCGCTACCGCCGGTTAGTGGAATTGTCGCCCGATGGTATCGCTATCCATCAACAAGGAAAAATTGTTTATATAAACACTGAAGGGATAAAACAATTCGGGGCACAAAACCTACATGAAATAATTGGGAAACCAATACTTGACCTGGTTCATCCCGATTATAGGGACGCAGTTGTGCAGCGTATAGGAAAAACGCTCGATGGCTTGTATGCCCCATATACCGAAGAAAAATTTGTTAAGCTTGATGGGACGGTATTTGATGCTGAGGTTACCGCAATTCCATCGGTATATGAGGGCAAGCCAGCAACGCAGGTTGTTGTTCATGATATTACCGAACGAAAACTGGTTGAGGCTGAGATAAAATTTAAGAATCAGGAGCTTATAAAACTTAATGCTGAAAAAGACAAGTTTTTTTCCATTATAGCACACGACCTGCGGAGCCCATTCAGTGGCCTTTTAGGGTTAACAGAAATAATGGTGGAAAAAACGCCAAGTTATCCAATAGACAAAATACAAAGCCTGGCAGTAACCATGAGGGATTCGGCTACAAACCTATTCCGGTTACTGGAAAACCTGCTGCATTGGGCAAGGCAACAGCAAGGATTAATTCCATATAACCCAGAATTGATATCCTTGAGTTTGGCCGTAAATGAAAGTATGGTAATGGTAATTGAATCTGCCAAAAACAAGGAAATTGAAATTACCTATGATATTCCTGAAAACATTCATATTTTAGCTGATAGCAACATGCTTCAAACCATAATAAGAAACCTAGCATCGAACGCCATAAAATTCACACCCAAAGGCGGTAAAATTTACCTGCAGGCTAAAACCACCCACGATAATAACGTAGTAATATCAATTAAAGACACGGGTATTGGCATGGATAGTGCCTTGATAAACAATTTATTCAAACTCGATGTAAGCACCAATAGAGAAGGTACCGAAGGAGAAACCAGCACAGGACTTGGTTTACTACTTTGTAAGGAATTTATTGAAAAACATGGTGGAAAAATATGGGTGGAAAGCCAAGAAGCTGACCTATCCTCGGGCAAGGTCGGTGGAACCACTTTTTACTTTACACTAAAAACTTAATAACTATTCAGCAATTAAAATATATGATTAAAAGTGCCACAGATTCACAGATTAAACTTAAAAATAATTTATACAGATTGTTCGCTTCGCTAATAAAAATGAGCGAAGCGAACAATCTGTGTAATTCTTGTCATCAATTTGCATTTTTTTTAATCTGTGAATCTGTGGCTATTCCTTTTATTTAAAATATTCTTGCTAACTTGGATCGTTAAGATAATGTTACAAATTTTACATTCACAATACTGTAAATTATAATATCATGGCTAGCAAAACAATTTTATTGGTAGAAGACAATCCCGACGATGTGGATTTGACCCTTCGTGCATTAAAAAAGAACAACATTAAAAACGAAGTGACCGTGGTTTACGACGGTGCAGAGGCTTTAGAATATCTTTTTGGTACCGGCAAATACTTAGGCCGCGATTTAACCAACATGCCTACTGTAGTCCTGCTCGACCTTAAACTGCCTAGAGTTGATGGGTTAGAAGTATTACGACAGATACGTTCAAACGAGTTAACCAAATTGGTACCTGTGGTTATCCTTACCTCATCGAAAGAGGAACAAGATATTGTAAATGGCTATAGTCTAGGTGTGAACAGTTACGTTCGGAAACCAGTTGACTTTAACCAATTTGCCGAAGCGGTTAGCCATCTTGGCCTGTATTGGTTGCTGCTCAACGAAGGGCCGCCCATTAATAAAGGAAAAATGTAAGTATGAAAACTGCATTACGGATATTGATTGTTGAAGATTCGGAAGATGATGCTCTTTTGGTATTGCGCCAGTTAAAAAAAGGTGATTTCGACATTGATTTTGAACGTGTTGAAACGGCCGAAAAAATGAAAGAGGCGCTCGGGCAAAAAACCTGGGACATCGTCCTTTCTGATTTCATAATGCCTCATTTCAATGGGTTGGAAGCTCTTCAGCTACTAAAAGAAACAGGTATAGATATCCCGTTCATTATTATTTCCGGTACCATTGGCGAAGAAACAGCGGTAGAGGCAATGAAAGCAGGTGCCCATGATTATATAATGAAGAATAATTTAAAAAGGTTGCTCCCTGCTGTTGAGCGTGAGTTGCGTGAATCGAATAGCAGGGCAGAACGGAAGTTGCTTGAACAAAAACAGAAACTTACCGAAGAGGCACTACTCGAAAGTGAAGAACGGTACCGCCTTATTGCCGAAAATACCGCAGATACAATAGTCGTATTGGATTTAAACCTTAATATAATTTACATTAGCCCTTCCGTGCAAAATGTAAGGGGGTACACCGCTCAGGAAGCCATGTCGCAATCGTTGGATCAAATACTAACACCCGATTCGTACAAGAAAGTTGTGAAGGTATTTTCCGAACAAATGATTCTTGAAAGCAGCAAAAATGCCGACCCGTTTAGATCCATATTGCTTGAGCTTGAGGAATTCCACAAAAACGGATCCATTATACAGGTTGAAATAGCCGTGTCAACCATTCGCGATAAGGATTTAAACCCCATGCGGTTATTGATAGTTTCAAGGGACATTACAAAGCGTAGGCAAGCCGAGGAAAAGCTACAAGTACTCTCACATGCCGTTGACCAAAGCCCCATAATGATTGTAATTACCGACACCAATGGAACTATTGAATACGTTAACCACAAGTTTGAAGAGGTTACCGGATATTCAGCTTTGGAAGCAATAGGGCGAAACCCAAGGATTCTAAAGTCGGGCAAAATGCAGGATAGCATTTATGAAGATATGTGGGACACTATTA
This sequence comes from Salinivirgaceae bacterium, assembly GCA_041664345.1. GTDB lineage: Bacteria > Bacteroidota > Bacteroidia > Bacteroidales > SZUA-534 > GWE2-40-63. Next base: position 52,126 of record JBAYKX010000010.1, on the reverse strand, counting down.
AGGCCAACAAAATATGGTATGGAAAAATGGTTAACAAAACGAAAAATGGAAAATTCTATTGGGTTTATATTTCTATATCGCCTATCACCGACAAAGAAGGGACTATTTCGCACTATGTTGGATTAGCCGAAGATATAACCGAAAAAAAGAAAACCGAGGAAGAACTAATAATTGCTAAAGAACATGCCGAAGAGAGCGACCGGCTGAAAACAGCATTTCTTCAGAACATGAGCCACGAAATACGGACCCCCATGAACGCCATCATGGGTTTCTCGGAGCTGATGACCTTGGAATACAACAACAAGAATAAACTCGATGAATACTCGAAAATAATTAACCATAGCTGTACCGACCTGCTCGAAATCATAAATGGGATACTCGATATTGCCAAAATTTAATCGGGGCAATTGGCTATTCATTTTGATGATTGCAACCTCAAAACATTCTTTAGTGAACTTACCCTCTTTTTTCATGAATTCCAGATACGTACAGACAAACAACAAATAGCATTCTCGTTACAGGCCTTATGCTATTCATCAGAACTAATAATAAAAACCGACTCAGTTAAATTAAAACAGATATTCATTAACCTACTTAGCAACGCATTTAAATTTACTTATGACGGAAGGATTGATGGTGGTTGCCGGTTTGACGATAACCATAACCTCGTGTTTTATGTTTCCGACACAGGTATAGGCATACCCCACGATAAACAAAATACCATATTTGACCGGTTTATCAAATTAAACCAGGATAAAAACAAATTGCAGGAAGGTACCGGTCTGGGATTGGCTATCGTAAAAGGATTGATTGACCTGTTAGGTGGCAAAATATGGTTCGAATCGGAACCTGGCAAAGGGAGCACCTTTTATTTCACAGTACCCTACAAATTTGAAAACACCTTTGAAAACCACAATATGGCTGAAAAAGTACCTGTAAATTACAATTTCAGGAACAAAACTATCCTTATTGTTGAAGATGATTATTTTAACACACAATACATAATGGAAGTACTTTCCAATAAAGGTTTAACAATTATCAATACCCGGTATGGAAAGGACGCAGTTGAAATTGCATCAAAACAGCACATCGACTTAATATTAATGGACATCGGCCTGCCCGATATTGATGGATATGAAGCCGCACGGCAAATAAAAATGCAAAACAAAAATTTGAAAATTATTGCACAAACCGCTTACGCAGCAAACACCGATAGACAAAAATCACTGGATTGTGGCTGTGACGATTATATAAGTAAGCCATTAAAACATGAGTTATTGTTGTTATTACTCAACGAGCATTTAAAATAATGATGCACAATTAATAATCATTGTTCCAAAAACCAATTAATTTGAATCCATTATTAAGGATATTGTTTGTAGAAGATTCGGAAGATGATGCCATTTTGGTATTGCACCAAATAAAAAAAGAGGGTTACAATATTGAATACCAACGGATTGAAACTGCCGAAGAAATGGAAAATGCCCTCACAGAAAAAACATGGGACATCATCCTTTCCGATTATCAATTGCCTCATTTCAACGGGTTAGAAGCATTAGCTCTTTTTAATAAATCGGGCATTGATATACCGTTCATAATTATATCTGGATTAATTGGAGAAGAAGTTGCCGTACAAGCAATGAAAAACGGGGCCCATGATTATATCATGAAAAACAATTTATCGCGTTTGGTACCCACCATTGAAAGAGAACTAAAGGAAGCGAAAAATAGGGCCGAACGGAAAATATTGGAACAAAAAAAGAAACTGACCGAAGATGCTTTAGTTGAAAGTGAGAAGCGATACCGACGAATAACCGAGGAACTTACCGATTACCTTTATACTGTACATATTGAAAATGGCTGTGCAGTAGAAACTAAACAAAGCCAGACTTGTTTACCAGTAACCGGATTTACCCCAGAGGAGTTTGCTACTGATCCATACCTTTGGTTCCGTATGGTTTTCCCCGATGACAGGGAACTGGTGAAGGAACGTATCCGGCAGATTATGGATGGTATGGAAATTCCACCCATTGAGTACCGTATCATCCGCAAAGACGGAACAGTACGATGAGTGCGCGACACTACCATTTTATTTAAGGATACATCGGGACAACTCATTTCGTATAACGGTGTAATTAAGGATATAACAGTGCGAAAGCAGACTGACATGGAGATTTTCTGTATGAACCGCACCCTGCGCATGCTCAGCGACGTCAACCAGGCACTGATCCACATTTCAGATGAACCCACTTTGTTGAATGAGGTTTGCCGGATTGTTGTAGAGGAAGGAGAGTACCGCATGGTACGGGTAGGATTTGCCGAAAACGATGAGGCAAAAACTTTGCACCCAGTTGCTCATGCCGGTTTTAAGGAAGGATGCGTGGAGTTGATGGACTTAAACATGGCCGATACTGACAAGGGACCCAGTACTACCGCAATCCGCACAGGCTTTCCCTATATAATGCAAAATATTGACACCGATCCTAACTATTTCCCATGGCGCGCTGTAGCTATCCAGTGTGGCTTTAAGTCTATCATTGCCTTACCGTTAAACTCTAACGATATGACATTTGGGGCCATTGAAGTTTACTCCGACGGAACTAATAAATTCGATAAAAAAGAAGTGGACATACTGAAAGAGTTGTCCGATGATTTGGCATTTGGTATTACAACATTGCGCCTCAAAGCCAAAAAGGACATAGCCGAAAAAGCATTAAAAGATTCGGAACGGAAATACCGCGTGGTAGCCGATAATACCTATAATTGGGAATTTTGGACTGATACCCAAGGGAAATTTATTTATTGCTCCCCTTCCTGTTTACGTGTGTCAGGTTACACCGAAGCAGAGTTCATTAACGACCCCGATCTGAAACACAAAATTGTGCACCCCGATTACCAAGCCACATTTCATAAACATGTACACCGCAACCCTGCAGATAATATGCCGGTTAGTATGCAGTTTAAAATCATCCACAAAGATGGTACCGAACGATGGATAGAGCATGTTTGTCAATCAGTTTTTGATACCAACAACAAATTTCTAGGGTTTAGGGGAACCAATTGCGATAATACGGACAAAAAAGAAACCGACCGACTGATATTAAATGCCATCATTTCTACTGAAGAAAAAGAACGCAATAAGTTTTCGCAGGAACTACACGATGGACTGGGGCCTACTCTTTCAATTATAAAACTTTACTTTCAGTGGCTTTCGGAAAAACCTGATGTTGAAAAGCAAAAAAGCATAACCGAAAAAGGCCTCCAGAATATCGTTGAGGCTATCCAAACTATCAGGGAAATATCAAACAACCTGAGTCCCAGAATATTAATTAACCTAGGTTTGGTCTCTGCCTTGAAATATTTGATTCAACGTATAAACGAAACACAAAAACTGCTCATTGGATTAACCTTTGATGAAGAAAGGAGATACAATTCGCAGACTGAAATTACCTTATACCGCATTACTTCCGAATTACTTAATAACACCATAAAATATGCTAAGGCAAATACCATTCAAATAAATATTTCACATAATTATGATAAAAATATTGTGTTGCTCACTTACTCCGATAATGGGAAAGGTTTTAATTTGAATAAAGTTATTGAGGATAAAAAAGGGTTGGGACTGAATAATATAATACAACGCGTTTCTACATTAAAAGGTTTTCTTAACATTGATACCGAAGAAGGAAAACCTTTAATAGTTAGAATTGAATTACCACTTTTAAGTCAATGAGACTTTAATTTCAGTAATACCGGGAATTCGGGATGAACTGAAATTGTATAGCCAATCTATTGTTGTCAATGGTGAATGTTACTTCTCATCCGATATATCCCACAATAATAATTTTAGAAATAAACAAATCGAAGATAATGTCTATACTGAGCGGAAAGCATTATCGTTTACATGGTGCAAGGAGGAGGTACAAAGTTTCATTCCTCCACCTCTTCAAGATCCTCTAAAACACTATAGGTAATTCTGAAATTTAAAGTTGCCTTGTCCAAGGCGGCAATTGTTTTTTGAATAAGTTGGTTTGCTGCAATGGCTTTACTGTCATGCGATAAATTTGGAGCTTTTATTTTTAGCGATTTTGAGCTGTGGTAAAGGGTATCTATGGTTAATTGTATTTTTTTTATTTCTTCTTGTTCCTCGGGAGTAATTATTTTGGTTTTTAGCACCTTCTTTTTAAGTAGCACCGAAGCATCATAACAATCGAAAGCTGAATTTTTGAAATCATCAAATAGGGCAATACCAATATCCTTGGGACGTATATATGGATTGAATTCCTCTTGGGCGATTAGTGGAAACCCAGTACCAAAAAAGATAAGGAGAATAAATAACTGTTTCATGGTATTGAAAGCTATTTCATTGGATTAAAATTACACTAATTTTTTTAATTCCTACCATCAGTAAGTCAGGATTTAATTGTTTGCTTTTATATAAAATGGAGCAGGGAAATCGCTTTTAAAAACCCGCCACGGCAGGTTTAATATGAATAGCCCCGGCTGGTTGCTGAGCCTGTCGAAGCATAAGCCGGGGTATATGTATTTGCGGTAAAATCGGCGCAAGCACTACCTTTTAATTGAAAATATTCGGAATCCATGCGCCGGAAATAGGAATTCAATATTAAAATACTTAAAAGCGATTTCCCTGTAAAATGGAGTTAATAATATTTCAATTTTTATACAATTTATTTACTTTTGCCAAGAATATTATTTATAACCTAGTCAGTTTAAAACCTTTATGATGGAAATATGTCCAAAAGCCCCGAAATGCCCATTATTTAACGATGGATTGTTGCAACGGCAAGAATCAGCCGACATTTACAAAAAAATGTTTTGTAAATCGGACACCCGGTTTAAAGAATGCAAACGCTATTTAGTTTCAGAAAAAGCAGGAAAATGTCCTCCCTATGTGCTTCCGAACAGCGCGTTAACTATTGATGATGTTTTGACAAGGATGAAAAAAGAGGGGATGATTTAACTGTATAAATTATTTACTTCTCGGATCAGCCTTTTGTGGCATGCGCACCATTTTGCTTACTTCAATGGAAGGATGCCCAAACTCTTCGGTAATTTTACCCAAAATCAGGTAAACACCCCGTCCGGTAAATGGGTATTGCTTCAGGCTTGGAGGGAAGTTCACCGAATCAAAGAGTTCGCCTTCATCGTCCAGGAAAGTGCCAAAATGCATTATCTCCTGTTTGCTGGTCCAAACATATTTTAAGGTAACCAACAAGCCCATCATGCGTATCTTTTTGCCAACAAAATCGTTCATATTCCGGGCTTTTGCTTCACCCCGGAAAGGGGTTTCTAGCAAGTCAAAATAACTCATCGATACCGGGAAGTCAATCAATTCAATTTCGTCGTATGCATCTTCCAAACTTTGGTGTTCCAATTGGGGCATGTTAAAGTGCTGCTCTTCTATCTCAAAAAGGGCTCTCGGCTTGGGCTTTGGTTTTTCCTTTTTCAGATACAGGTGCGCTTCCCAAAGCAATTCCACTTTGCCTTTGTTCATGAAGCGGAAAGCTCCAATCCGGATTAAAATAATTAGCTGTTCAATTCCCAAATGTACACGGTTTATAAAGTCAACCAAACTTAGGAAAGGGCCGTTGGTTTGCCGTTCTTTTATAAGGGTGTAACAAACTTCCTGTTCCAGATTGGCAATATGGATGAACCCAATGTAAACATCATTGCCGCTGATGCTGGTCAAATACTGGCTGTGGTTGATATGTGGCAAGTGAATGGAGGCTCCGTGCCGTTTGGCTTCGTTAAAATAGACCCAGGTTTTGAAAAACCCGCCAAAGTTGTTGATTACTGCCACCATAAACTCCAAAGGGTAGTAGCTTTTCAGGTAAAGGCTTTGGAAACTTTCCACAGCATACGAGGCCGAATGGGCTTTGGAGAAGGAATATCCCGCAAACGATTCAATTTGCCGCCAAACCTCATGGGTAATGGCATCGGGGTATCCGCGCTCTTTGCAATTGGTAAAGTAGCGCTGTTCAATGCGCTGGAATTCGGTGCGCGACCGGTATTTGCCGCTCATAGCCCGGCGCAGGATATCGGCATCGGCCAAATCCAACCCGGCAAAATTGTGGCACACTTTCAGCACATCTTCCTGGTACACCATCACCCCGTAGGTTTCTTCCAGTTGTTCCTTCATCACCGGGTGAATGTATTTTATGGCATCCGGATTTTGAAACCGTTTGATGTATTCCTTCATCATGCCGCTTTTGGCAACCCCGGGCCTGATGGTGGAACTGGCGGCCACCAAACGGATGTAATCGTCGCAACGCAGTTTTTTCAGCAACCCCCGCATGGCCGGGCTTTCAATGTAAAAGCAGCCATTGGCTTCACCGGTTTTGAGCTGGTGTTTTACTTTTTCATCTTTTTTGAAGTCCTCCACCCGGTGAATGTCAATATCAATGCCCCGGTTGGTTTTCACTATCTCCACGCATTCGCGGATATGGCCGATGCCACGTTGGCTCAATATATCGAGCTTTTCAAAACCCAAATCCTCATCAATGTACATGTCCCATTGCGTGGTTGGAAATCCCTTGGGCGGCATATCGAGTGCTGTATAACGGAAAATCGATTCTTCGCTCACCAGCACACCGCCTGCATGAATACTGCGCATGTTGGGGAAATCCTGCATCAATGCCCCAATGCGGATGATGCGTTTGGTAATTTCGTTCAGGTTTTCGGAGGCCGTAGGATAATCAATAAATGCATCAATTTCGGCTTTTGGCAAGCCATGCACTTTGCCCAGTTCGCGGTAAATGCTTTTGCCTTTAAAAGTATTGATGGTTCCCAACAGGGCGGTGTGTTCGCGTCCGTAGCGTTTAAATATATAGTCTTGAACCTGATCCCGCTCTTTCCACGAAAAGTCGATGTCAAAGTCGGGCGGACTGCTCCGTTTGGGGTTTATGAACCGTTCAAAATACAGGTTCATCTCAATGGGGTCCACATCGGTAATACGCAAGCAATAAGCCACCACACTGTTGGCCCCGCTTCCCCGCCCAACATGGTAAAAGCCACGGCTCATCGCGTAACGGATGATGTCCCAAGTAATCAGGAAATACGACGAAAAACCCAACTTATGGATTACCTCAAGTTCCTGTTCCACCCGCTGTTTGGCAATAGGATTGCGTTTCCCGTACCGATAGTCCATTCCATCGAAGGCCAGTTTTTGCAGCAACAGTTTGTCGTCGTATCGGCTGCTTGAAAAAATCTGCTTGTTTTTCACGGTCGTGAAATCAGAATCAATGGAACAGTCATTCAGCAATGCTTGCGTATTCCTTTCTATTTCAGGATATTCGCTGTAAGCAATTTGCAATAAATGCGGATCGATCCATTTTTCGTTTGCTTGCGACAGACTTATGGGGTTTACCTTAGTCAGTAGAGTGTTGTGGTCAATGGCCCGCAGGTTTTGATGCAGGAAATATCCCGTGTCATCGGCAAAAGTAATGGGGTGAAGGGCTACCAGTTTATCAGTGCGTAGGGCATATTTACTGTTCCAGAGTTTATTCAGTTCGCTCACGCGGATGCCGGTAAATTCATTTTCATTCAGGTCGTTGGGCTTTAACCGCCCGAAAGGGTAAACAAAATACGTTTGGGTTAGCTGCGGAGGACGCTCGGGCAGTGGCTTTTCATCCAACAAATATTGGCTTAAAAAACGGTTCAACTGTTCCAGTCCGTCGTTGTTGCGGGCCAGTCCAATATAAAGCAATTGGTCGCCGTGGCGGAATTCAATGCCTGCAATGGGTTTAATGTTATGCAACCGACAGGCTTTCACAAAGTCGGGTATTCCGGTGGTGTTGTTTATGTCGGTCAAAGCTAGTTGGGTAACGCCCAGCTTTGCCGCTTGAGCAACCAAATCCTCTACCGATAAGGTTCCGTACCGTAGGCTGAAATAGGAGTGGCAGTTTAAATACAATTTGCAATGGGTAGTTAGTAATTAACAATGGGCAATTAACAATTAGTAGTGAATCCATTTGTCCATTTGTCCATTTGTCCATTAGTTCATGTGCTCATTAGCCCATTGGGCCATTTAATAATGGTCACATGAACTCATGAACGAATGAGCTAATGAATTAATTCCGTTTATAATGTCCCATTCCGTGGAGTTCCAATGTTACGTTCTCCTTAAATCCTTCATCGGGCGATAGCGGTTGCCCAATGGGGATAATCAGTTCTTTGCTTTTTACCTTGGGGTCTTTTACATGGTTAGGTACGGGGTACGCATTCATCAGTTTACCGGGATAAGGATCCAGCATCCGGGTGATGTCGGTGAGTGGCTTTTCGCTTTTAAGCCATGCTTGCTCTCTGCTTCGGGGCAAAATTATGGGCGACCGGTGGTATGGTATTAATTGCATTAGGCTGTTGGCTACGGTGGTTATAATAGCAAACGAGTTGATTTCTTCTCCCGTTTCCTTATTAGCCCAGGTATCCCAAATTCCGGCAAAAGCAAACGGACCCTGCTTTCCTTTAAGATAAACCACATACGGTTTGTTGAGTTTATCGGTGGTGGTGCCTTCGTAAAATGCATCGGCAATAACCAGGCATCGCTGGCTGCGTATGGGCTTGCGGAATGCCGGTTTGTTTATGATGTCTTTTCCACCCGTATAATTGGGGTTGTTTTCCTGATTCCGGTCGCCTTCGGACCGGGCATTAAACAAGTACATGGGTTTCTTGGCCCAAAAAGGGGTAAGCCCAAATTGAAACAGTTGTACCTGATTGGAGAGCAAGTTTGTTATTACCGGGGCATAATCGCCCGGCGACACATTAAAATTTGGGGTGAGTTCCACCCCTTCGGGTACTTTCACGTTGAACCGCTCTTCAACTATTTGTACATTTTTTACTTGTATATATCTTCCGCACATAGAGGTATGTATTATCTCAAAGTCTATTCTCAATAAAACCCTGCGGCTTTTCGCACCGCTTTCACTCCGTACAGTTTCCGTATGTTGTCCATGGCCAGGTACAAGTTAACCATTTCCGGGGTATCTTCAAACAGGTTCAGCTGTTGTGCTCCATGTACCAATCCGCTGAATTTCACCCCAATCAGGCGTATGAGCATTCGCCGGTCGTACAGTTTGGCAAAGAGCTCTTTGGCCGATTTCAACAACACATGGTCAAACGCGGTATAGCCCAGTTTTTTCTGCACTGTATGCGTATCGAAATTGGCATACCGTATTTTTATAGTAACTATGGAAGTCAGTTTTTGTTCTTTCCGCAATTGAAAAGCCAGCTTTTCAACCATGGACGCCAAGGTATTGTTCAGCATCTGCATGTCGATGGTATCCTGTTCAAAGGTTCGTTCGGCGCTCATCGATTTTTGTTCCGAGTAAGGTTTTACCGGAGTAGGATCGATGCCGTTGGCCTTTTTCCACAGTTCCTGCCCGTTTTTGCCCAGCACTTTCTCCACCATGGTTGGCGGAATCTCGCGCAGGGTTTTTATGGTGAGCACTCCCATGGAACGTAACAATTGGTACGTTTTTGGCCCAATCATGGGAATTTTCCGGATGGACAATGGCCCCAAAAACGGAGGAATATCCATAACTTCAATCATGAGCTCTCCATTGGGTTTGGCTTCTCCGGTGGCAATTTTCGAAACGGTTTTATTGGCCGACAGCCCGAACGAAATGGGCAACCCCGTCTCTTTAATAATGGTGCGCCTCAGCTCCTTGGTCCATTGCAGGCAGCCAAAAAAACGGTCCATTCCGGTAATATCCAGGTAATGCTCATCAATCGATGCTTTCTCGTACAGTGGTGCCCGCTCGGCAATAATGTCGGTTACTATATGGGAATATCTGGAATACCGGTCCATATCGCCCCGTATAACCACCGCGTTGCCGCAGAGGTTACGGGCCATTTTCATGGGCATGGCCGAGTGTACTCCGTATTGCCGTGCTTCGTAACTGCAACTGGCCACCACCCCCCGGTCCGATATCCCGCCAATAATAACCGGCCTTCCTATCAGTTTGCTGTTGGTTAACCGCTCTACCGACACAAAAAAGGTGTCTAAATCGAGATGGACAATCTGTTTGTTTGCTGTTTGCATCGAAAAAAACACTAAACTATTGTGTAAATACTAATTTATTTTTAAATTTGGTTAGAATATAACCAAAATATAGATTACAATATAATCAAATTTTTGTAATTTTGAAAATTGTAAGACAATATTTTGATGTTGGTATGAATTTAAAACAGAAGGAAAATGAAAAAATTAGCTATTGCATTAATAATCGGTGTTAGTGCCGGAATTGTGGATGTAGTCCCCATGATGGCTCAGCAATTGAACGGTTTTGCCTGTGCTTCAGCCTTTGTACATTGGGTGGTGCTGGGTTTAATTATCCCATTTATTGGATGGAACCTAAAAGGCTGGCTCAAAGGAATACTGGTGAGCTTATTGGCATTGTTGCCTGTAATGATTTTGGTATTGGAAAAAGAGCCATTGTCGTTGATCCCCATGACTGCTTTTTCGCTGGTGTTGGGTGCAGCGGTGGGTTGGGCAGGCGAAAAATGGGTTAAGACGGTTTAATTGCGGTTGCCCTGAATTTATTGAGGGATTTTAAAAAAAAATGGAAACTATGTTTTTCAGTCAAAATATTAAATTGTTGCGCAAGCGGAAGGGCCGTACCCAGGACGATGTAGCCTTTGCCCTGCAAATGAAGCGCCCCACGTTGAGCGGTTACGAAAACGAAGTGGCCAAGCCGGGAGTGGAGGTGCTGATAGCTTTTGCCGACTATTATGGAGTAACCATCGACACCTTATTGAGGGTGGATTTGAGCAACCTTTCGGAAAGTATGCTTTCGCAATTGGAGCGGGGAATGGAGGTATATGTGAAAGGGGGAAAGCTCCGGGTGCTGGCCACTACCGTAAATGCCGGGAACAAAGAAAACATTGAGTTGGTTCAGGAAAAGGCCAAAGCCGGTTATACCCGTGGCTTTGCTGACCCTGATTTTATTGAGAAACTGCCCGTTTTTCAATTGCCGTTTTTGCCCGAAAATAAAAAATTCCGCACGTTTCAATTGAATGGTGACAGCATGTTGCCCATTCCCGATGGAGCGTGGGTTACCGGTGAATATGTAGTGGATTGGAGCACGTTAGCTACCGGGCAGGCCTGCATTGTTTGTACTTTGGACGATGGGCTTGTTTTTAAAGTAGTTGAAAACAAAATAGAAGAATCGGGTGAGCTGCTGCTGCATTCCTTAAACCCGGAATATAAGCCCTATGCCGTTCCGGTGAACCAGATTACCGAAATATGGAAGTTTACCCATTACATCAGCCACCAGATGCCTGAAGGCGGTGCCACGCAAGAAGAGTTGCTGAGCCGGATCAAAAGCATCCAGAATGATTTGGAAGGGATTAAAACCCAGTTGACTGTTTAAGAGGCCGACAATTTTGTTTTTTAATTTGATATTAGAATACAAATAGCCACAGATTCGCAGATTAAAAAAAACTAAAATTTGTTATTCGGTGAATCTGTGGCATTTTTTTTGTTTTAGTGGCCGACTTGATTAATCATGAAATGTAACTTTCCATTTTCCTTTCCGTGTTTTGGATTGGAGTGCTGCGTGGAGCAAATCCAAAAAGTCGTCGCGGGGGATTTCTTCAGCACCTAGGCTTAGTAAATGTGGGTTGGTTACCTGACAGTCGATAAACCGGAAATCCCATTCCAGAGCCAGCAAGGTTAAGTGGTAAAAGGCAACTTTTGAAGCATCGTTTTTTTTGTGAAACATCGATTCCCCAAAAAAGGTGTCTCCCAACGAAATACCGTACAACCCACCTACCAACTCTTGCTCATACCAGGTTTCAATAGAGTGGGCAAAACCCAGTTCGTGCAACTGGATGTATGCCTTTTTTATTTCCAGGGTTATCCAGGTTCCGGGTTGGCCGGCACGAGGCGCTTTCCGGCAATTCTCAATTACCTGCGGAAACGCTTTGTCAACCGTAACTTGGTATTTGCCGCTGTTCAAGGTCTGTTTCAAGCTTTTCGATACCTTGAATTTTTCGGAGAACAGCACCAGCCTCGGGTCGGGCGACCACCACAGAATGGGATCCGGGTGACTGTACCACGGAAAAATACCTGAAGCATAAGCTGCTATCAACCGTTGAGGCGACAAATCGCCACCTACGGCCAGCAACCCTTCGGGTTCTGCTTCGCTGGGGTGCGGAAATATGGGTTCTTCCGGTAATTGATATATGGGCACTGTTGTTATTATTCTAAATTAGTGGTCTCAAATCTCAAGTCTCATAATCTAACGTCTATTGGAAAATGTTGTGTAAAATAAATAAACCCTTGCCAATTCGCATAGCATTGTTAGGAATTAATTCTATATTTATTGGATAAATTGATATCTTAGTGGCAACCAAGAAATAACTGCAACCTAAATAATATTAACATGAAAAGAACAATTTTGACTTTAGCAAGCATTTCATTATTATGTTTAAGTGCAATTGCACAAAATTCAACAGAAGCACCAAAAATAGTTAGTACAAATCCAAATTTTGGGGATTGCAATGTAAATCCAGAAATTAGGGAAATAATCGTAAAGTTTGACCAAGAAATGGCAACAGGTATGTCAATTGTTGATACAAAGGATATGCCCAAAGTTACCGATAAACCAAAATGGATTGATAGTAAAACCTTATCAATACCGGTGGAACTCCACCAAAACAGGCTCTATACCTTGGCATTTAATAATTCGCGATTTGACAATTTCAGAAATTTAAACGGGGTACCGATGAATCCTGATGAATTAATATTTAAAACAAAACAGGTTTCTTTTGCTCAAAAGAACAAAAAAGCATATCAGGAACTTCTTAAAATATTTCCTGAACAATATTCATACGCTAATTTAAAAGAAATTAATTGGGCTAATTTGTTAAAGGTGTATAAGACTGAACTTGAGAATGCAGAATCAAATACAGAATTTGCTTTGAAATTAGTTAAGATGCTGAAAAACGCCAACGACCCTCATTTATGGGTTGAAGTTGAAGGAGGAAAGTTTGAAGCAGGTAAATTAAAAATGGTAACGGTGAATAACGGTTCGCAGCAACTATTTTCGATTTTACAAAATAGAATAATTGGGAAAGGTTTTACCACTGTTGCCGGCAATCTTGATAGTGTAGGCTATATAGCTATACGGATTGGAATTCGGATTTTTTTAATATCGAACAAAAAAATTGGGATAATAGTCAAATAAAATATACTGCCGATAGTGTTTTGCACAAAATGTTTGAATATCCTAACCTCATAATTGATGTAAGAGATAATGGAGGCGGAAATGAGAATTTTGCTAAAAATTTTGCAGCCTATTTTGTAACCGATTCTACACCTTATGAACTTGTGAAATACTATAATGAAGCAACCGGACGGTTTGATAAAGAACATATTAAGATTCTTTATCCAAACGATAAGAAAAAATATACCGGTAATATTTATGTAATTTCCGGGCCTGCCGAGATGAGTAGCAATGAATCTTTTGTTTTAATGATGAAACAGATTCCAAATTCGAAAATTATTGGTATGAAAACGTATGGCAGTTCAGGCAATCCAAAACAATATGTATTATCAAATGGTGTAACAATATTTTTACCATCATGGCAAGCGTTTACTTTAGACGGCAAACTGATAGAGGGCAATGGAATTGAACCCGACATTGAAATCAAAACAACAAGAGAGGATTTTAAAGAAACGGATCCAATCATTAATGAAATAATAAAAATGACCAAAATGAACCATCCATGATAATTTGCTTATCACACAAGGGCATGATTATAACAAATGCTTAATTGGAAAGGAAAACTTCAAATATGGATGCTCCATCTGACCAAAAAAAAAAATATAAACAGATGAAATAAGGGGAATTAAACGAATAACTTTAATGGATACTATCATGAAAAAAACAATTCTTTTACTTTGTTTAGGGTTTGTTTCATGTGCATTAAGCGCACAAACTCATATTCCCGCATCCAAATCTTTTGTTGGAATCTGGAGACTAACAGATGGTATGATTCATGGTTCGAATAGGACAACAGGAATGTTTACAGTAAACAATCCAGATGGAACATTCTATTTGTTTACAACAAGCGGAACCGATAGCACCTTTGCTTCAATTCTTCAGTACGGCACATATAAATTAACCTCAGACAGTACTTGTACCGAACAAATTGTGAAACATAATAGTAATCCTTCAATGGATGGTAGTAATTTTTTAATTAAGTTTCGATTTATTGATGAGAACACTATGATTTCACAATGGAAATTAGGCGATTTTCCTTATATTTCAGAAAAATGGTCACGCGTCCAATGATTAAATCAGAAACGAAATTATTCTTAAGGCAATTAATGACTAGTCAATATTGTAAATGCGCGAACTGTTTGCAATAAATAAAAATAATAACCATAACAGAAGTAACTTCGGAAGTTGTAATCCACTTCAACATTCTTGTAACTTGAGAAAAAAAGTGCCACATAATAGGTGGCCATTATTATACCCAACTTTAACGCTTGATTTATTTAGAATGCAAATAAGTTTTTTCACCAACCCACTTATTTATATTCTTTCTAAATAACATTTTCATTGAACAAAAACACCATAAAAGCATTTTAGTATTCGAACAATCGCATCAACTTACTATAAACAGTTTTTCATGGAAGATAATTCAACGAACAACAACACCTCGCGCCGCGATTTTTTGCAACGGATGGGTTTGATAGCCTCCGGTACGGTGATGGGTGGGGCGGCACTGTTTGCCGGTTACAAGTTTGAAACCACCAAAAAGCACGATTCTAAAATAAAAGCACTAACAGCTGAACATCAGTTAATTGAGGTGGACGATGAGGGAAATGAACTTCCTGATCAGGGAAACCTGAGCAATCTCACTTATCAAGGTAGAGAAGGACTTCACGGTAAACGTTGGGTAATGGTGATTGATTTGGCCAAGTGCCGCAATGCACGCCAATGTATGAAAGCTTGTCAGGGGGCACATGAGCTGAGGCCGGAACAACACCACATTAATGTGTTGCAAATGCAGGACAACGAAATTACGGCACCCTATTTTATGCCCAAACCTTGCCAGCACTGTGATAACCCGCCTTGCGTTTCGGTTTGTCCGGTGGATGCCACCTTTAAACGTCCTGATGGTATTGTGCTGATTGATAACGAACGTTGCATCGGTTGTCGGTTTTGCGTGGCAGCTTGCCCGTATTCGGCCCGTATTTTCCATTGGAAAGAACCGCTGAAGCAATTGGAATACGAAGATGATAAAGCAAGATACAGCCAGATGATTGCCGAGGGTAAAAAAGAAGAAGCCCTTGAACTGGAGAAAAAGGTAACTTACGATGTAGAGTTGAATGTGCCTCAGAGGAAAGGAACCATCTCAAAATGCTTGTTTAGTGCCGACAGGTTGCGGATTGGCCAAATGCCTTACTGTGTTTCCGCCTGTCCGAATGGGGTGTATTACTTTGGCGATGAAAACGAAGATGCAGTTACAAACGGCACTACCAAAGAAACAGTCCGTTTGAGTGGCTTGCTTCGCGATAACGCCGGCTACCGGTTGATGGAAGAGTTAGGCACCAAACCAAGGGTATATTATTTGCCGCCTAAAAACCGGTTGTTTCCTTTTCCCGACGAGAATTTACTAACTACTGAGCACCAATCATAATTATTCATTAACTATGGATCATTCATTAACCATTGAACAGCAAAAAGAATCGTTACAAAAAATCACCTGCGACTTGATTAAACCGGTGGGTCTGAATCGGAATTTTCAAATTTGGATGGCTTTTCTATCGGTAATTCTCATTGCCTGTTTGTATGCCTATTACATTCAGATGCGCGAAGGATTGGGTGTAGCCGGTATCCGCGATTATGTATCGTGGGGAATGTACATTGCCAACTTTGTGTTTTTTGTGGCATCGAGTTTAATTGGGATGCTTATAACAGCTGTGCTTGGCCTTTCGGGCGCTAAGTGGATTACCCCCATAGCACGCATTGCCGAGATAATTGCTATAGGATTTGCTGCTGTTGCCGGATTGGTTATTGTTTCCGACATGGGCCGCCCCGAACGGTTGCTCAACGTTTTTCTTTATGCCCGCATACAGTCGCCCATTTTATGGGACGTTACCGTGGTAACCACTTATGTATTAATCAGCTTGCTGCTTTATTTTTTGCCACTGATTCCCGATATGGGAATGTTGCAGCGGAATCCAACCTTGCCAAAATGGTTGCGGAAAGTTTATGAAATTTTGAGTATTAACTGGAAAGGAACACCGGCTCAATACGAAATCCTTCATCGTTCCATTAAAATAATGGCAATTTTAATTGTGCCAGTGGCTTTGGCCATACACACCGTGACTTCATGGCTGTTTGCTGCCACATCGAGAGTAGGATGGGACAGCACCATATTTGGGCCTTATTTTGTTTCCGGTGCTTTTGTTTCCGGCATTTCCTGTTTGGTGATAGCCATGTACTTTTTCCGCAAAAACTATAAACTGCACGATTACATAACCGAAGACCATTTCAACAAAATTGGTAAAATAATGGTGCTGGTATCGTTGGTTTATCTTTATTTTAATATCAACGAATTTTTGTTTCCCGGGTATAAATTAAAAAGCGATGAAGCGGTTCATTTGCATGCGTTGCTTGCCGGCAAACATGCCTTGCTATTTTGGAGTGTTCAGATTTTTGGACTCATCATTCCGATTATTCTACTGCTTTTCAAAAAAATACGCACCTCGGGTCCCATGCTTATTATCAGTATTTTTGTGGTATTGGGATCCTGGTTTAAGCGGTATTTAATTGTGGTTCCCACCCAGGAGCATCCTTTCTTACCCATACAGAATGTCCCTGAAAATTTTATTATTTACAAACCCACGTTGATTGAAACCGCCATCACCGTTGGTTCTTTTATATTGGTTTTAATGATTATTTCTGTTTTGGCAAAGCTTTTCCCAGTTATTCCTATATGGGAAACGGCTCATGAAAAAGGCATCCACGAACCGGAAAAACTATCACTTGATTAAGTTGACAACCATGAATAGAATACATAAATTATTGGCATTTATTTTAGTAAGTACAGCTTATACCGGCTGGGCTCAAGAGGTTATTTGGGAAGTACCTGCCGACCAAACGCAAAAAACCGCTCCTGCACTTTTCACCAAAGAAATGCAAAAAAGCGGTGAAGAGGTTTACATGAAAAACTGTAAATCGTGTCACGGCGATCCCACTCAAAACAACATGGCCAAACTGAACCCGCTTCCAAAGGATTTGGGCTCATTGGCGGTTTCAAAACAAACCGATGGTTCCTTTCATTATAAAATTGTTATCGGGAAAGGGCTCATGCCAAGTTTTAAAAACACTTTGGCCAACGCCGATATTTGGAATGTAATATCCTACATCCGTACCTTTCATAAAGAATATGTTCAGCCTAAACCAAGCGAAACTTCTGCGTTTACGGGAAGTGCCGTAACCTTGACCTTAAACTACCTGCCCGACTTAAAACAATTCAAGGTTTTGGCAATGGGCAAAGACAAAGAGAAAGAGGTGCCCGCTGAAGGGGTTGAAATATCGCTTTTTGCTAAAAGGTATTTTGGGTTGTTGAAAATTGCCGATAACCAAACTACCAATAAACAAGGGGAAGTTATTTTTGAAGAACCCAAAAAACTACCCGGCGATAAGGAAGGAAATTTGGTAGTTACCGCCAAAGCTGTTGATGGTGAAAAATACGGGGATGCATCGGTTACCAAAGATTTTGTGGCGGGAGTTGCCACTCAAAAACCATCGTTAACCGAGCAACGGGCCATGTGGAATGTGGTAAGTAAAGCACCGTGGTGGGTTACCATTGCTTATCCGCTGGCAGTTCTGGGGGTTTTAGGAACCATTGGGTATATTCTGTTATTGCTTAAGAAAATATACATTTTAGGGAAAGAAACTCCAATAGAACAGGAATAGTTAGAGATTAAACATTTTAATAAGATTTTAAATTAGTCATTTGGAATTATTAGAGCCTAAGTTGATTAATTGAAATTTAGCCTGAAAGGCTAAAAGAATAAAACCCGGTGCAACGCACCGGGAATAATGGTGCAGAGAAATGATCGGCGCACTATTTTGCCTTATTTTGATGCAAATGAAGCATGCGCCGATAGTTATAAATTTTAATGAATTGCGTTATATACATAAAGTTATGAGGTTACTTAAATTTTTATTGCTTCCGATTTTACTTCTGACAATATCGTTAGCATACGGTCAGTTTGCGGGCTCAAAGCAGCCCGAAGTAGGTCTTTTTGAACATTTAGATGATACCATTCCTTTGAATTTAACATTCTATAATGAAAAAGGCGAATTGGTTAAACTGGGCAATTTCATTAACAAGCCTACCGTTCTTTCATTTGTTTACTTCGATTGTCCGGGGCTGTGCAACCCGCTTTTGGATGGGTTGAACAATGTAGTTGGGAAAACCTATATGGTATTGGGAGTGCAATACGATGTGGTTACCATAAGTTTCAATCCGGGCGATTCTCCGGCAAAGGCGGTTGATAAAAAGAGGAACTTTTCCACCAATGTTAACGAATCAAATAGTATGCACTGGAATTACCTGGTGGGCGATAGTGCCAATGTAAATGCCATTTTAAATGCGGTTGGGTTTAAAGTAAAAAAAGTGGGAGTCGATTATTTGCATCCCTCTGCCATTATGTTGGTAAGCCCCAACGGGAAGCTTACCCGCTATCTGTACGGTACCTATTTTTTGCCGTTCGATTTCAAAATGGCCGTATCGGAAGCCTCCCAAGGGCTGTCGCGACCAACCATAAATCGGGTTTTGGAATATTGTTTCAGCTACGACCCGCAAGGACAGAAATATAAACTTCAGATTACAAAAATTAGTGCAACCATCATTATCTTTTTTGCTCTGGTTTTATTCTTGGTATTGGTTATAAAACGAAAGAAAAGTAAACAAACATAATAATAGCTCTATATGGAAACCCAAAAAAGTCATTTGAATTTTCTTGAAGATACACAAGGGAGAAAGGGGATTTTTGCCTGGATACTCTCTACCGATCACAAACGGATTGGAATTTTATATTTAATCTCCATTACTACATTCTTTTTAGTTGGGGGATTATTGGGCAGATTGATGCGCCTTGAGTTGGCTGCTCCCGGTGAAACAGTGATGGATGCCCAAACCTATAATGGGTTATTTACCGTTCATGGGATCATCATGATTTTTATGGTAGTGATTCCCGGTTTAGGTGCTGTATTTGGGAACTTTTTTCTACCCATTATGATTGGCGCCCGCGATGTGGCATTTCCGAAATTAAACCTTCTATCGTGGTACCTCTATATGACCGGGGCTTGTTTGGCAGTTTATTCCCAATTTGCCGGAACCGGTGCACCCGATACCGGATGGACTTTTTATGCTCCCTATTCAACCGATAGCAGTACCAATGTAATACCGGCAGTTTTTGCAGCTTTTGTGCTGGGTTTTTCATCCATTTTAACCGGGCTGAATTTCATTGTCACCATTCACCGTATGCGGGCTCCGGGAATGACTTGGTTCCGAATGCCATTGTTTCCCTGGTCGCTTTATGCGACTGCCTGGATTCAGGTTTTGGCAACTCCCATCGTTGGCATTACCTTAATGATGATTGTGGCTGAACGGTGGTTCCAGATTGGTTTTTTCGATCCGGCGTTGGGCGGCGACCCCATTCTGTATCAACATTTATTCTGGATTTATCCGCATCCGGCGGTTTATATCATGATTCTGCCAGCCATGGGAGTAATATCGGAAATAATTCCCACGTTCGTGAAAAAAACGATATTTGGCTACAAGGCTATTGCACTTTCGAGTTTAGCCATTGCCGGAGTAGGTTATTTTGTTTGGGGCCACCACATGTACACATCGGGCATGAGCGGAACCGCCCGTTGGTTTTTTTCCTTTTTAACGTTTATAGTAGCAATTCCCAGTGCCATAAAGGTTTTTAACTGGGTTTCAACAATGTATAAAGGTTCTATTGACCTGCGCACCCCTTTTCTTTATGCTGCATCTTTTATATTCCTTTTTATGATTGGTGGATTAACTGGTTTGGTTTTGGGTTCATTGGCATCCGATGTGCATGTTCATGATACGGCATTTGTGGTAGCCCATTTTCATTATATAATTTTTGGGGGAATGGGGTTTGCATTTTTTGCGGCTATTCATTATTGGTGGCCAAAAATGTTCGGTAAAATGTACAACGAATTCCGTGCGAATGTGGCTTGGTTGGTAACTTTTGTTGGGTTCAATGTTCTTTATTTCCCTTTATTTGTAATTGGAATTCAAGGAATGCCCCGCAGGTATTTCGATTATCTGCCCCAATTTCATTTGGGGCACCTTATTTCATCCATTGGGGCGCTTATTCTTCTTACCGGCATCGGTTTAATGATAGCCAATCTGTTACGGACCAATAAACATGGAACACCGGTGGGAATAAACCCTTGGGGAGGGGTAACTTTGGAATGGACGGTTCCATCGCCGCCACCGGTAGAAAATTTTGATGAGATTCCAACTATAACAAAGAATCCATATACGTTTGATTAGTTATCAATTAAATAAAAAACCTATGGATGAACATAGAGATGATATAGGATCAAGGATGGGGATGTGGATTTTCATTTTTACTTAATTGCTCCTTTTTGGCGGTCTTTTTTTGGTTTACGCCATATTCCGGAACAAATATTCTGCCGATTTTCATACGGCTGCCCACGAGTTAAATGCCTTTTTGGGTGCTTTGAATACCGTAATACTTCTAATAAGCAGTGCTACCGCAGCCATGTCGATTACAGCTGTTCAAAAAGGGAATAAAAAATTGGCCTTGTGGTTGGTGGGAATAACCATTTTTATGGCGTTCCTTTTTTTGATAAATAAATATTTTGAATGGGGACACAAAATCCATTTAGGTATTTATCCCGGTTCTGAGCTCTTGTTAAAAATGGAACAGGGCGAACTGCTGTTTTTTGGTTTGTATTATTTCATGACCGGCTTGCATGTGTTTCATATTATTGTCGGGATGATAATTCTCACCGTTGTTATGGTTAAAATAAAATCGGAAAGCATTAATGCCCACGATTTTGTTTTATTGGAAAACGGGGCTTTATACTGGCACCTAGTCGATTTAATTTGGATATTCCTGTTCCCGTTGTTGTACCTAATTACCTAAAAAGATATGGAAAACCACGAACATCACGAGAATCAGGAGAATCATATAACTCCTTACAGCACCATGTTAAAAGTGCTGGTAGGTCTGCTTTTCCTAACCTTTATAACCATTTCCGTTACCGGATTTCATTTAGGGGCTTTTACGGTAGCAGTAGCGTTAATAATTGCTTGTGTAAAAGGAGGAATTGTTATTACTTGGTTTATGCATTTAAAGAATGAAACACCTATTTTCCGATATATGGTGTTGGGTGTTTTATTGTTATATGTGTTAATAATTGTTATTACTTTCTTTGATTACGCATTCAGATAACTAGTTAGCTATGAATTTTTTACAGATATTTTCAGGGGCATCGAATATGGTGGAAGGGGTCGACCGCTCCTTCGTTGTAATTTTTGGGATATCGCTTTTCTTTTTAATTGGGATTACCGCCGTGATGATTTATTTCATTATTAGGTATGACAAAAAGCGAAATCCAAAAGCCACCCAAATTGAGGGGAACAATACACTAGAAATCATTTGGACGGTGATACCGTTAGTCCTTGTTATGGTAATGTTTTTTTATGGATACCGTGGGTATGCCAAAATGCGTGAAGTTCCCGCAGATGCGATGAATATTAAAGTTATAGCTTATATGTGGGATTGGGACTTTGAATACGAAAACGGCAAAGTGTCAAAAGATTTATACTTACCGATTGATAAACCCATAAAGCTGAATCTAACATCGCTCGATGTGGTTCATAGCCTCTACATTCCATCGTTTAGGGTAAAAGAAGATGCCGTTCCACAAAAGGATAATTACCTGTGGTTTATTCCTCAATTGGAAGGGGAATATGAAGTTATGTGTACCGAATATTGTGGGTTGAGGCACTCTTTTATGGGTGCAAAGGCCATTGTAATGAAGCAAGAAAATTTTGATACCTGGTTGGCCGATTTTACTCCGGTTGATTCCAGTACCATCAAGGGATTGGAAATACTGAGGGCCAATGCCTGTATTGGTTGTCATTCGTTAGATGGTTCAAAACTGGTTGGTCCATCGTTTCAAGGTATTTTTGGAACCTCGAGAACGGTATTAGTTGAAGGCGTTGAGAAATCAGTTATGGCCGATGAAAAATATATAATAAATTCGATTAAAGAACCGAATGCCGAAGTGGTTAAAGGTTATCCGGCCAATGTAATGCAAAGCTACACTAAGCTGCTCACCGATGAACAGATAACCGATATTGCCAATTACCTGAAAACTATAAAATAATATTTTGAAAAACCCCAATACTTTTTCAATTAACAACTGGCTTGAACTTACAAAGTTCAAGCTTTCTTTTGCGGTGGCCCTTTCACCAGTTGCCGGATATTTTATGTTTGGTACCGGGTTCACTTCCAGTTTAGTGGGTGTTTTTATCGGCACCTTATTGCTGGCTACCGGTGTTGCCGCCTTGAACCAGTACCAGGAGCGGCAAGTGGACAGTAAAATGCCCCGTACCAATAAACGCCCAATTCCCATGGGATTAATTTCAGAACAGCAATCTTTATGGGGTGTTTCGGTGTTATTGGTAGCCGGATTTTTGGTGCTTTGGTTCTTTACCACACCCGTCACCACTTTGCTCGGTTTTATAAATGTGCTTTGGTACAATGCCATTTATACTCCCCTAACGCGTATTTCGGCATTTGCAGTTATTCCGGGTGGCGTATGTGGAGCATTGCCTCCCATAATGGGTTGGACGGCTGCTGGCGGTGATTTGTGGCATCCTAAAATTGTGCTTTTGGCCTTGTTCTTTTTTGTTTGGCAAATTCCCCACTTTTGGCTGATATTATTGAAATACGGACAAGAATATACCAAAGCAGGTTTGCCTTCGGTTACGGCCATCTGGAATCAGAAACAGCTCAAAAGCATTACCTTTATTTGGATGCTTACCACCGGGGTTTCTGCGCTATTACTGCCGGTGTTCAATATGGTGTTTTTGTTCTCCTTAAAAATATTGCTTGGGGTTTTCACGGTTGTTTATATTTATTACACCTACCAAAGCTTGTATAAAAACCCCGAGAAGGTAAACTTTAGGGCAGCCTTTATTGCTATTAATATCTTCCTTATTTTAATAATGACTTTATTGGTTGTTCAGCAGTTTTTGGCATAAAAAAACCCGGACTTAGCCGGGTTAAATTCTATGTTGAATCATTGTTTAACGAAGTGTCACAGCAAAACCAAAGGTATGCATGGTGTATTTTTGCATAGCTATGGCATAATGGAAAACAATTGGGCCTAATTTTATGCGGGCTCCCGCTTGAAAATTAAAATTGGTGGTTTTGTTTTCTATTACCAAAGGATCTTTCTCCGATTTGTTAACCTCCAAATTACCATTTGTACTATTTATATCAACAACAGGATAGGTTCCATAAAACCCGCTTTCAAATTTACCCGAATTGAAACCAATACCTATAAACGGTTGAAAAACCGGGATACTGGCACCAACCAATAATGAACCGGTAAACGATGAAGCTTCCATCAAGAATTTTTGGTCGTCCCACAGGGCTGTGTTATTGGCTAACGTACCATTTGTTATACTTAATACATTGGGGGTAATAGCTAATGCACCACCCGAAAAGCCAGTTTGAAATTTAGTGTAGCCAACCAAGCCCGAAATTTGTAAAAAAGGTACTTTGCTAAGTACAGGAATCCATTGTTTTATATCGTGTTTTACACCTAATCCCCACATATTGGTTTTTTCCATTTTTACATCTACTCCATCAGGGATTAATTTATTGGCAGTATTGGCCAAATTGGGAATAAAGCGGATTATAACTTCGGTGCCTTTTGGTAAACCTACTGCTGCCTGAATAGCTGCCGAAGCGCTCAACCCCATGCCCAGTCCTTTAAAAGCAGGAAATGCTATTGAACTGGTATAATAATTCGGCGTACCTTCTTCACCCACGCTTAAAGGGATTGAGATGTTTGGTTGGACTAAATCTTTGTTTCCACGGATGGTGGGAACATCAGCGGTAGGATCCGAAAATTGGATATTGTTAGGCATATTGATACTGCTGGCCTTTACTGTTCCCGCACTTGAAGGTATCATAATTACCGATGTACTAAAAGTAACATCGAAACCCAAGGTACTATGCACTTTTGCCGTATGCGCCCAACCTCCACTTAAACCAATAGGCATAGCTACTGCAAATGGTTCAGTGTAGGCATTTACATAAGGATTCAATTGACTAAGGCTAAAGCTGCTTAGATTTTGGGCTTTCATACTTTGGCTACCCAAAACCAATACTAATAAACTGATGGTAAGAATTTTCTTCATGGTATTTTAATTTTAAATGTTTAGTAATAACTGAAATTAAGGTACTATTGTTTATTGGTGGAATCAAAAATAAGTAAAATTATTACACAACAGATAATTTTACTGCCATAAGGTTGCTTTTAAATGACTAAATTCGTTGCATGATACCTTATGTAAACATTCATACCCATCGGCCGGAATACCAAAATATTGAGCTTATCGATTTGGCAACTAAAAATGATTGGGAACCACGCTGGTGTTACAGTTTTGGTTTGCACCCATGGAATATTGCCACTACCGATTTAGAAAATTACCTTGAACAGATTGCAACATTAATAAATGAAAAAAAAATAATGGCAATTGGTGAAGCTGGCGTCGATAGGGTGATACAAACCGAAGTTGAATTGCAAAAGCAGGTTTTTAACGAACAGGTTTTATTGTCGGAACAATTCCAAATGCCAATCATCATCCATTGTGTAAAGGCGTGGGCCGATTTATCGGAAATCCGTAAACAAACAAAAGCAAAAACGCCATGGATTTATCATGGGTTTACCGCCAATTTGCATACAGCGCAACAAATCAGGCTCGAAGGAAATTACCTTTCATTTGGAAAGGCATTGCTGATAAACCCCAAAGTTCAAGCTGTATTTGCTTCTTATCCAATTGAAAAGATTTTCCTGGAAACCGATGATTCCGACGAAAAAATTGAAACCATTTACGAAAAAGCGGCCGATTTGCGCCATATTAGCATGGCTGAATTGAAAGAAGCTATATACGGAAATTTCATCACTGTATTTGGAGAATCATACAGCAACATAGGTTAAAACGGAAAGTGCTGGTATTGGGAAAAGAGCAATAATCAGATAAAAATAGTAAGTGTATTGTTGATGAATTATGACAAATTTTAAATCGATACTGTTAGCGGTTAGTAAGGGGATATTGGGGTTCTTTGGCATCATTTCATTAATCTTTTTAGCCCTAAGTTTTACCGATATTCCTTTTAATGCCTATTATAAATTGGGAATGGTACATAGCAACACAACAGAAATTCCTAATATTATTGTTGTTTTGGGCGGTACCGGTATGCCCAGTCAAAATGGATTAATAAAAACCTTTTATGCTTCGGCAGCTGCAAAAAAGTATAAAAAGGCCGATATTATTATAGCTATGCCTTATAGTGGTTCGGATAGTTTATATCCTTTGCAATTAATGGCAAATGAGCTTATAGTCAAAGGAATTGATTCTTTACGCATAAAATTTGAACCGCTCGGCTTTAATACCCGATCACAGGCGGTAAATATTGCATCCATGCTGAATGATGGCAAACAACTTTCGCTGCTAATAATAACTACTCCGGAACACATGTATCGTTCCATACATGCATTTAAAAAAGTTGGTTTTACAAAAATTGCTGGCTTACCTGCATTTGAGAAACCTATTGAAGAGGAAAAACTTATTGACTCAAAAGGTGATGAAAAAATTGGTCTTTCCTTAAGGTATAATATATGGAGTTATCTGAATTACGAACTTTTGGTTTTAAGGGAATATTGTGCCATTGCTTATTATAAAATAAATGGATGGATTTAGCTATTTTGCATTTTTAGTTTGGCTTTTATAAATACTATTTCATGAGGTTTAAAATATATATTTTACAGTTTTTCGTTTGCATTTTTATAATGGTATCCTGCAAAACAAAGCAGGTAACTTATGAAATGCCTATGGAACCGGTAACAGAGATTGAAGTTGAAAAAGTGGTTGAAGAACCATCGGTAAATGACCAAAAAACCACGGGATTCAAATTGGGGATTGAGGTACTGCAACAAATTGACTTTGCCGCGTTGAAAGGAAAAAGAGTGGGTTTGGTAACCAATCCTACCGGTGTGGACCGAAATTTGAAATCAACACTGGATATTTTGCATGAAAGTAAGAACGTAAATTTGGTGGCACTTTTTGGGCCGGAACATGGAGTGCGTGGTAATTTTTCAGCGGGAGATGAAGTGAACAATCAAACCGATGAAAAAACCGGATTGCCTGTATTTTCGCTATACGGAAAAGACAAAAAACCTAACCGCGAAGCCATGGATTTGGTGGATGTTATGATTTATGACATTCAAGATATTGGTGTTCGGTCCTATACCTATATCAGTACTATGGGCTTGGTAATGGAAGCCGCCGCCGATTATAACAAAGAGGTTATTATCCTTGATCGCCCCAATCCCTTGGGTTGCGAAAAAGTTGAGGGACCCTTGGTGCATGATGGATTTTATTCTTTTGTAAGTCAATTTAAAATTCCTTATGTATATGGGCTTACTTGTGGTGAATTGGCCCGATTGCTGAATTTTGAAGGGTTGCTGGCTAATGGAAAGAAATGCCAGTTGCAGGTAATTCCCATGCAAGGGTATTCAAGGGAAATGGACTTTGACGCTACCGGTTTGCATTGGGTTCCAACTTCGCCTCACATTCCCAACTCGCAAACTGCCTATTATTATGCAACTACCGGAATTCTAGGTGAACTTAATCCAACGTTGATTGGTATTGGATATACGCTGCCTTTTCAATCCTTGGTTACTGAAACTATTGATGCCGACCAATTGGCAAACGCCATGAATGCATTAAACCTTGCGGGAGTGATTTTTCGACCTACCTATTACAAACCTTATTATAAAGAGATGCAAGGCAAAGAACTGCAAGGAGTTCAGATTCATATTACTGATTTTAAAAAAGTAAACCTCACCGAAATTCAATTCTTTTTTTTGCAGGAAGCTCATAAAATTGAACCAAAGTTCAATCCTTTCAATGGAAATGAAAATCGGTACCGGATGTTCGATATGGGGTGCGGAACTGATTCCATAAGACTTTCGATGATGAAAGATTTTAATTTTGAAAAAGTTAGAACTATTTGGAACGGCGAATGCCAAAACTTTAAGGAACTTTCGAGGAAATATTACCTTTATTAAACCATTCAAAAAACCTTTACTCAACTTTTGATTCAAATGTTTTCATTATCAACCGTATTTTTAGTGTTTAACTTTTTTCCAAACGAGGGGTCAACCTTGAGGAACGGAATAACCAAAAAGCTTGGAATAGCGCATATCAAAACCCACATAAAGAAGTTTTGATATCCGATGATGTCTTGCAACCAACCGCTCATCATTCCCGGTAACATCATTCCAAGAGCCATGAAACCGGTAGTGATTGCAAAATGAGCGGTTTTGTGTTTTCCGTCGGATATATATATCATGTAAAGCATATATGCTGTAAAGCCAAAGCCATACCCGAATTGCTCAACTGCCACCGCGCCTCCTATTACCCAAAGCGAAGTAGGCATAACATGCGAAAGATACACGAAGGTTATGATTGGCAAGTGCATAATTAGCACCATAGGCCATAACCAAAATTTGAGTCCTTTTTTTGCTGCGGCAATGCCACCAAAGATTCCTCCCAAGGAAAGTGCAATAATACCAACGGTTCCGTAAACAAGTCCCACATCGCCGGTTGAAAGACCCAATCCTCCCAACTCGTTGGAATCGAGCAGGAATGGCGAAGCCAATTTCAACAATTGGGATTCGGGTAACCGATAAACCAGTAAAAAAGTGAGGGTAACTCCAATTTCTTTCTTTTTGAAAAATTCAACAAATGTTCCAAGAAAATCTTTCATCACATTTCCCTGTGAACTCACCACAGCCATATCTTCGGCCGGGTAAGGCAATATCAAATAGTGATAGGCAAAAAAGCCTACAAAAATCAGGGCAATAAATGCAAATACAATAGCCCAGGCAAAGGTAATGTTGCCTGAAAGTGCTGAAAAAGTAGCTGTTACCGGTTTATTTAATTTGGCATCGAGTTGAAAAGCCACAAATGCCGGAATGTTCCAGTTGCTCTCATTAAATTCAAAGCGGTAACTTTTTGCCAAAGCAATGCTTTTGTTACCTTTTAAATGGCTGATGTTCAATACAACGGTTTCGTTTGGTTCCGGCTGTTTGCTTAAATAAAAATAGGCAAACCCCATATTCCCAGTAGTTTGTGAAATGGATTCGGATTCAGAAGAATTAAATACCTTTTTTAACCCATTTTGTAAGGGTGCTGACACAAATTGATGCCACCAACCGGTTTTTTTCAATTCCTTTTTCTGATTGTCTTCCAAATAATAAAATCCGTGAAATGAATTCCAGGCATCTACTGAGTCAAGAAGTACCTTTGTCTGACTCTTTTCCATTTTTTGAATCCCAATGTTTACTTCCTTGGGCGAAATAAAATATAGGGTGGTTTTGTCAGTCAATGAATCCTTTACCATAGGATTAAAAACAGTACTATCGGCACTTGAAATGGAATTTACCGATAGTTCCACAGGTGGTAATCCGGTTTTTGCCTCAAAGTGACCTGCCAAAATCACCAAAACACCTTGCCCCATAAGCATAGCCAGGCGGTAAAAAGTGCTGCGGATTCCAATATAATAGGCCTGTTTGTGTTTCGACAAACCCAGCATGTAAAAGCCATCGGCTGCAATATCGTGGGTAGCAGAACTAAAGGCTAATAGCCAAAGAAAAGCCAAGGTATATTGCATAAATTTTGAAGTAGGAATGGTAAAGGCAACACCGGCCAGTCCAACGCCAATCATTAATTGCATAAGAATAATCCACCAGCGTTTGGTTTTAAAAATATCGACTATAGGACTCCAAAGAGGTTTAATTACCCAGGGTAAATACAACCAGCTGGTATATAAGGCGATATCGGTATTTGAAATGCCCATCCGCTTATAAAAAATTACTGAAAGGGTCATTACTAATACATAGGGAATCCCTTCAGCAAAATAGAGCGAGGGAACCCAAAACCAGGGGTTTTTTGAAGTGGATTTTTTTAGGTTAAGCATCTTTTGAAGTTTTTTTTAGGTGAGACGCACGACAGTGCGTCTTTACTATCTCATATCTCTAGTCTCATATCTCAATTCTTGTATCTCATGTCTAATATTCCTTCCTAATTTCTGCATTCCTAAAATAATGCATCAAAATTTCGGTATAAGTGTATCCTTTTTCTCCCATTACTGCGGCACCAATCTGACACAAACCAACACCATGTCCCCAGCCTGCACCGTGCAAGGTAAAGCTTCCGGGTATGGTTCCTGTAAAATGCAATTTTTCGATGGTAAACGCCGAACTATACAAATGCGATTCGCTCAACCATCGGCGGATTTCCAGTTCTTTGCCAACAATACGTGCTTTTTTTGTCCCTACAATTTTGAGTTTAATCAATCGCCCTGAGGTTCCTCTTTCCATTGGGATTAAATCGATGATTTGACCAAAATCAATACCTGATTTATTTAAAATCAGTGCACTCAATTGCTCTTGCGAATAAGTTACTTGCCATCGGTAAAAGTCTTTGGCCACTAAATCGTAATTGTTCAAAACCTGTGTCAGAACTTTCTCATCTTTTGTATTGCAAAATGCTTCAGGGTTGGCATGAATAAAATCGCGTGCATTTTTTTCAAGAGTCAAATCCATGGTATGCAAATGGGTAGGTTTAGGATGATCAATAACCGCTGTTAAATACGGATGTGAAACCGGTTCCCAGCAATTCTCGAATCGTTCGGCCACGCCACCACATGATTTTGAAAAACGGGCATCGCATATTTTATTGTCGTACATCAGCACTTGTCCCATGGTTTCTTGAACGGCTTCCACAACCCGAGGATTGTTTGCACGGGTAATTCCTTGATAACGCTGACAATGGTCGTCGGCACATACATGGAACAAGGTATGGTCCTCGCGGTCGTACCAGCGGATGTATTCCTCATCGGTTTGATGAATTAATTGGTAGGTAGTTTTAGCCGAAACCAAATCGTTTTGTTTCTGAATCTGGGCCAAGAGCCAACTGCGCGATATGATGGCATGGGCTTTTAACAAATTCAAAGAGCTGGATGCACTCATTTCCGAAGAAATTACACTTATCAAATAATTTTCTACTGGTAAAATATTGATAACCTGAATCTCATCGCCAACAAGTATTAATTTTAGAGTGCCTTGAAACTTTTGATCTTCTTTTTGCTCCCAATGGAAATCAACCCCAATTATTACCTCCTTTATTTCAAAATGGCATACCGTTAAATCATCAGGAATAAAAGATACTTCTTTGTCAAAGTAAAAAGTTTTCTCATCTGTTTTGATAACCAACCTACCGTTCTCAGCGAATGCCTGACCTTGATTGAACCTAGCTTCTGGTGCATTGAAAAAGGTAAAAACTCCGCTCAACCGGAAATCAATCCGTTCTTTTTTAATGATTCCTATTTCTATATTCGGCTGCATTTCCATGGGTTGTTTGTTCATTGATATGTTTTTATTTGAGAAGGTTTGTCAAATAGTGTATCATTTTTTCAAAACCTTCAGCCGACATCGAAACCTGATTCATGATGTCCTTAATATCCTCTTTGGTAATTTTGTTAAAATCTTTTTCTAACAGAGCAGTTAGCACACCTCCCATATCCACGGCTCCCGGGCTTATCAATATGTTTTGGTCACCCTCCGCATCATATTGCCACGGGTGGTGTTTGTGGCGCATAAAAACCATAACCCGCCAACCCTTGGAATACCAGCTCAGGATATTAAGCATCGGTTCTTCGCCACCCACCAACTCTTTCATATACTTGTAAATGGGTTTGAATGCGTTTAGCAAGGATTCTTTTTCGTCCGATTCCAGTACAATGAACCGACGAAATCCATCGTTTATGGCTGTTACTGAAATTTGGGGTTTATGGCTGAGTTCAATGCCAAACCTGCTTTTAAGGGTGTCAAATTCGTTTTCCATGGGCATAAAACCAACGTTCCCCGATTGAAAGTGCAGGTGATCGGGTGCCGAAGCACCGCATTTTGGCGCATTGTACAACGTCACCAAATCGGGTAAAGCTTTGCTGATTTCCAAAAAATGGGCAAATGAAGTTCCAATTTCCTGTGGTACATGGTTCAAACTAGCAATGGTGAAATGCTCCCTCAAGATGGGATAGGGATTGCAAAGAATTTCGTACGAATTCTCAAAAAGCACCCTATTTTGCTCTTCGGGGCGGTTTGCACTGCACAGGAAACAGGGCCTGGCTTTAATGGAAGCCCTATCGATTTTAGCCGATGTGGAAGTAATGCGCATGGGATTGTATTGAACCTGGAATGAAAATCCGACCAATTGAAAGGACTTCAATCGGGCATTTTTCAAACCTTCGAGGTTATCAGCCAGCAATGGCCAATTGCTCCGTTGTTCGTGTAACAGGTTATTTGTTTTCTCTTGGTAATTCATTTTTTCATTACACATTGCTAATTGTTAATTGTTAATTGTAATCCTTGCAGCCAATTCAATGGTCCGCAATTTATCTTTATAAAAATTGTGTTTGTTCATAGCTTCAATACTCAGCGAAGCATCAGAGTTTTCATCCCAACGGCGGCATAAATAAATGGGATTATAAATCCGTCCAATCTGGTACTTGCGGCTAATGGTAAGTCCTAGGCCGTAATCTTCGCCATAACTAACATTAGGAATCTTTACTTCACGCAAAACAGGCGTATAAAAAGCCCTTGGTGCACCCAATCCGTTGATGCGCAGCGCATTATTCCTTCCATTTTCAGGCGTCCATTCTTTGTGGTCGATTAACCCGGGAGGAATTTCTTCTAGTTTAAAGTTAGTCATTAAATAGGAGCCAATCACCATGGCGCATTTCTCTTTATAAAAAGTATCCACTACTTGGGTCAGTGTGGTTTCATCTTTATACAAATCATCGCTGTCTAATTGAATGGAAAATTTACCACATTGAGGGTGATGGGCTGCCAAATTCCAGCAACCGCCAATTCCCAAATCGTTACGATTGGGAATAACAAGAATCAAATTGGAGTATTTTGAAGCAAATTCTTTAATAATTTCGGTAGTACGATCGGTTGAGTGATTATCGACTATAATCAAGTTGAATGGGAACGAAGCTTTTTGCATCATCACCGATTCAATGGCATCGGCTATGGTTTTCTCGCGGTTACGAACCGGGATAATCACCGAGGCTTCCACCGGAAAATTCTCTTTACCAAATTCAATGGGAGTAAAATTTGGCTCCAAATATCCATTTATCGCTTTTAGATGGCTGGTAGCTGCTTTTTCCATTTCAATCTGTACACTCCGGTTTTTTGGATCCACGTAGTCAAATATTTTTTTCCCCGATTCCCGATTGTCCCATTCTTTTATTGAATACAAATATTCCGGGAGGTGAAACAACTCATGGTTTTGGCTCAATGCTAATCGAAGTTGGTATAACCCGGCAAATTCAAATTCTTCTTTTATTTTAGCGATGGCTTCTTTTAATGCTTTTGAATTGATATAAAGCAAGGAGCCGAAATTGAAATCATCACGCAAACTCCCCAATTGGTAATCAATCACCGGATGATTTACTGGTTTTCCATCAACCATATCAATATAATCGCTAAAAACCATTCCAGCGTTTGTTGCATCAGCAATTGAGAGGAAACGTTCCAAAGCAAATTGACCCAAACTGACTTCGGTTTGCTTAGTTATTAAAAGAGTATAATCGGAGTTGGCTAATGCCGCCAACGAAAGAATAGTTTGCGAATGGAAAATACTTTTGCTTTTTATAATCTGGCATTTGCTAAAGGGCGATTTTGTTTGTTCGGGGCTGATTAAATAAATGGTTTCAATAGTAGCTTGCTGCTGAAGATATTCTAACAATCCATTCCATACTTTTGGATTTGTATAAGGGAAAAAGCAATTGATCGTTTTCATACAATTTGATTATTATTTATTAAGTTCGTTACTATTCAGTTTTTTCAGCGTAATTTTATTATTATCAGCGTTTTTTAGCAATCTCTGGTTACTTGTCTCTGGTTTCTGGTTTCTGGTCCTAATCTCAGGTCTCACATCTCATCCCGATAGCTATCGGGACAAGTCTCATTTCTTTTTAATAAAAAACTCCAACATAGTCTTCATCAAAGCATTGCGGTGCGTATCATTCAAAATAGTCTCAAATGGAAATCCCAAGGCAATTACTTTATACTGCCCGGAATAAATAACCCCGGCGCTCATGTTATTTTCTGAATACCTCATAAATGTTGATGAGGTGGTGTCGAACGGAACAATGGCGTCTGGAGCCTCAGCTTTATAAATTGTTGGATGAAATTGGGTATTAAATTGAAATCCTGTGGTTGATTTTTTAAAGAGGCTATCGCAAAAATAAACGTTCCCCAACCTTGAAGCATGGTCAGCCCGTCCTTTGTATTTTAATAAATTACCCACCAAAGTGTCCTGCCTTTGAAAAGAAACATCGCTTCCTATATATGAGCCGGTAATGAGTATGTTACCGCCGTTTTGTAAATACCAATCAAGCTGCGTAAGCAACTCTTTTGTAAAAACAGGAAATCGGCTATTAACTGAATCTTTCGGCAGATAGGTTGTTTTTTCTTCGCCAGCCAAATAATCAACCACCGAATAATTAGCTAGTGGGAAAATCCCCTCTGCAACCGATTCATCACTTACCGATGCAAAAGCATACTTGGCTTTTTTAATAGCTTTGCCGTGTATGTATGTATAATCGAAGGTATTTCCGGGAATTATTAAATGTTCCAATTCGGCACCCGAGGCTCCATGACCAGGCGAATCGTCATCGAGCCATGGTTTATTCCGGTCGAACTCAAATTGCGTACCTGTGGTTTGTATGTTCATCTGATAGTCAACTCCTTCATCAATTTGGTTCATAAAGCCGGCAAATTTTCCATCATCAATAGCGGCTGGGGTATCTAAACGATCAAAACCATTTATAATCAAAACGGTATCAATAGCTTCGGAGGTATGACAAGCAGATAGTATTTCTGAAGGAAAACTTTCGCCTCCCTTATTCCAAGCGGTAATTTTGAAAGAATAAATCACATTTGGATTCATATTTTGAATTTGAATCCACGGTTCTTTAACGAAAGTCCCATTATCAAAATCTTCATCAGCTTTGCGTTGGTAAACCAAATAACCTTCTGGAGTTGCTGATTCTTCGAGACTATCAATAACCGGTTTCCATTGTAAGTTGGCCGAATTGAAAAGCGATAAGGAAATTTGAAAATGTGAAACAGGTAGTGGTTGTACAATGTATTTAAACCCCTGTTGAAACGATAAAAACTTCAAAATTCCTTTGTAAATAGCCCGGCTGGCATCAAACCGGAATTGAGGGTCTTGTCCGTAACGCACATCCATAAAGTTCTGATGTGAGAAAAGCTCTAGTAACATGCTGGGCGTGTTTGGTCGAAAAGCTTCACTGTAGGGTTTGTCCAACATACCACGTCGGGTCCATCCGGCATCCTGCTTTTGACGAATATCGGTTACCAATTGGGTTTGAATCAAATCGGTTAAGTCGCGTGAGGCCATTTTTGATAGTCCATTTGGATAGGTGGAAGATTCTTCGGTGGTACTGTAAATACCTAAACTTCCGATGGTTGAATCATTTTTAGCAATACCGGCATCGGTGTGTAATGCAAAAGAAAGGTCAATAGGAATGCCTAATCCCGGATGGTTTCTATCTTTTTCAGGACCCGATGGAGCACCCATTAAATAGTTTACCCATTCTCCCCGGCACTGATAATCATCAATGTAATCGTTTATGGTGTCGCCATGTAATCTCCAAACTAAGGAGTCAGGAATTCCGGCATACTGCAAATAATAACGGGCAGCTTCCTGAAAACGGGGTTTTTGGCTCACCATTCCATTTCGGCTGACATTCCCCATTCCACCCCCAAACCGAATGGCATCAGCGCTTATTTTTTGGCCGTTTTTTTTCGATTGGCTCGATAAAACCACCTTACCCTCTTGTTCATTAATTCCTTCATAAAATTTAAACCTACCCAAATAAATCCAAGTGTTGCCGCCCATTTTTTGATTTACTTGAAATTCGGTTTTTCCACCGGAATGATAAACCGTGTATTTTGCTTTGTCGGTATTGTTAGGCGAATGGTGGTATGAAACATAAATCGGATAGTATCCTTCTTCGGGAATATTAGGAATCCATTCCACCAATTGTTTTCCCACCTTATCGGTTCTAAATTCAATAGCAGTGCCCAATTCAAATGGGTTTTCTGTTGTGTAAGGAGGATTTCCAATGGCAAATCCTTTATCTTCTCTTACTACGATAGCACTTTTTCTGTAAATGCTATTGTTGAGGCTGCCATTGTTATCAACAATCACTTCCTGTATTTGCCAGTCGCGTTCGCGAGGTATCATTACATTGGCTCCTGCATTTTCCAGCATTGGAACCAAGGTTTTAATTAGGTATGAAAAGGAGGAGAGGTCTTCCACTGTTTGAAACAATCGTGCCCGTTGCCATTCCCAGCGATCCAGTTTCTGTTCGTAATAATATCCATGACTGGGCCACATAGCCAAATGAGTGTTTGATAAAACAGTAGCATCAAGTATTGGTTTGGATAAATTCTTTACCAAAGATTCTTCTTTGTGAGGCTGGTTTTTTGGAATACGTTTTTTGTCGTAACCTTTTTTATTCGACCTATAATAATTAGGTATGTATTCATAAATATTCTTTTGGTTGGAATGGATGGATATTTTGTAGTTTTGGTAGGGTTTACCAAGGTATTGCTTTAAGTGCCATAGTAAGCTGTCAACCGTAGTTTCGCGCATGGGGGAGTATGCGAATTTTGGCACCAAATGTAGTTCTATGGTTTTGTTTTTTGTATTCACAAGTAAGGTATCCATTTGAATGGAATCTTTCTTGTAATATCCTGTTAACTGATTAAAATATAATGAGTTAATTTTATCGTTTACAAATTGTTCAGCCAATTCATAAATGGAACTACGGTAGGGGACTATTTGGTGTTGACCAAAAACAGCGCCTGTGTTTAGGCATAGTAGTCCTATAATTCCAAGTAATATGACAAGTTGAGGCTTCATCCTCCGATTTATATGTAGATTTTGCATCCGAAAATAGATTTATTATTCAAAAAAACATACTATGTAATACTTTTTACATAGAATAAAATATTTTTAATTTTAGCAAAGTAAAAATTTAGATATTGTGTTATAAAGGTTGAGCAGATTTGCTATCGCAAATCGCTCAATTTGGGTAAAAATAAGCTTTGTTACTACAAAAACCTAAGCACATTAAATAATACAAACAATTATTATGGTTTTAATAGCAGATGGAGGCTCAACTAAAGTGGATTGGCGCCTGATTTCAGGCAGTCGGGTCTCTAGTTATCAAACACAAGGTATCAATCCGTATATTATTTCCGAAGAGGTTATTTTGGACATTTTAAACCACGCAGATTGGAAAAAAGAAGCGCATCAAATTAATACGGTTCACTTTTATGGGGCTGGTTTGGTTAATGAACAAGTAAAAGGTATCATGCAAAAATCATTAACCACAGTTATCGGGACTCATGCTACAATTAATGTGTATGACGATTTGCTAGGTGCAGCCCGTGCATTATTTGGCAATCAACAAGGAATTGTCTGCATACTGGGTACGGGTTCTAACTCTTGTTTTTACAATGGAAAAGAGGTGGTTGAAAAGATTCCTGCTTTGGGTTACATAGTTGGTGATGAAGGCAGTGGAGCTTATATGGGCAAGCAATTTGTAAATGCATTACTTAAGCGCGAATTTACTGTTGATTTTACCAACCAGTTGCTGAAAAGTGAAAACCTGTCGCAAGATCAGATTCTTGAAGGGGTATATAAAAAACCTTTCCCCAACAGGTATCTTGCATCGTTTACACATATTATGAATAAATACATTGAAAATCCTCAGATCCGTACTTTGGTTGCCAATTCCTTTGAATCGTTTTTAACAAAGAATGTATTAAAATACCCACAATTAAAGGACTGTAATGTGGGCTTTGTCGGATCCATTGCCACGGTTTTTGAGGCAATATTAATTGAAGTTCTGGCAAAGCATTCCATACAGATTGGCAAAATTAGTAAAGCTCCAATTGATGATTTAGTGAATTATCATGCATCAAGCCATTAAAATAGAAAAGCAAAATGGTGAACATTACTGAATCCAATTCAATTTATGATAATCTTGAGAAGATGACTGTGAAAGAGCTTCTTGAGAATATCAATCGGGAAGATAGTACAGTTCACAAAGCTGTAAATAAAATAATACCACAAATAGAACAAGTGGTGGAAAATATTATATCTAGGATAATAAAGGGGGGACGACTTTTTTACATTGGTGCAGGAACCAGCGGAAGACTTGGAATTCTCGACGCTTCAGAAATACCTCCTACTTTTGGTGTTCCTTATGATATGGTGATAGGACTTATTGCAGGCGGTGATCAAGCCATCCGTAAAGCTATTGAATCGGCTGAGGATGATGAACACGGAGCTTGGCGTGATATGGTTCCGTTTAAACCCCGGGCTATTGATTCGGTGATTGGGATTGCTGCATCGGGACATACCCCTTATGTTATTGGTGCTGTAAAGCAAGCCAAAAGTGAAGGTTTATTTACTGCTTGTATTGTTTGTAATCCGGATTCGCAACTGTCAAAGGAAGTCGATATTGCTATTGAAGCTATTGTTGGACCGGAGTTTGTTACCGGTAGCACCCGTATGAAAGCAGGAACGGCTCAAAAGTTAGTTTTGAATATGATTACTACTTCCATTATGATAAAATTAGGTAAGGTTAAGGGAAACAAAATGGTAGATATGCAATTAACCAATAATAAAATGGTGGAGCGGGGTTCCCGAATGATTATGGAAGAATTAGGACTATCCATTGATGAATCGCGGCGATTATTGCTATTGCATGGTTCAGTGCGCAATGCGGTGGATAATTACTTAAATATCACATAACATTTAGATATGACCTTACTCCTAAAAGTAGAACTCGAACATAGAAATCCGGACTCAATGCTAATACTTTGAACTTACATATCCCGTAAATCGCCGATAATTTAGAAACGCCCTTATGGTTTCATCAAAAACCATAGTTATGATAATGCCTTTCAACCCTAAATGAAAAGCAAACAGAAGGGTAGCAGAAACTGAAATAACGAAGATGGTTCCAAACGATTGGGTATAAAACATCCATTTGGTATCCTTCAATCCGCGGATGGCATTGCCTATAACCACATTCACGGCTACCGGAAAAATAGTGATGGCAACTATGCGCAGCAACGGAGCCGATTCTTTAATCAGCGCTTGTTCTGAGGTGAAAATGGAAAGCAGTTGTTCTGGATAAATTAAAAACACCACTGCCGTTATTCCACACAAGGCAAAAGCATATTTAAGGCTCATAAAACCGACTTGTAATGCACGTTCCCGGTTTCCCGAACCCATCTCATGTCCAACCAATATCATGGTTGCTTTGGCAATCCCCAGGTAAAAAAAGAAAGTAACAGCCTGTATCCGGGTAATTAACACGTATAACCCAGCCGAAAAATCATCAATTTCGTTTACCATACGTATCATAACTATTTGTCCCAACGACCAGAACATAGCCTCAAGCCCATAAGGCAAACCAACAATTATGTTTTGTTTTTGGATGCTCCACCGGGGATTAAAAATCCCTTTCAAAGTAGGTTTAAACGGGAGCCGTTGGGTGGAAATTAATGCAAAAATGAGGTAAGCAATGCCCAAAAAGCCGGCAAGGGATGTGGCTATGCCGGCGCCTTTAATTCCAAGTTCCGGAAAGCCAAGCCGGCCATATATAAGTACCCAGTCAAAAAACACATTGCTAACCGTGCCAATAATAGCGGCAACCATAATAGCCCTTGTTTTTCCAACTCCCTGCAAAATAGCTACAATCGATAATTCAATACCCAGAAATAGAATTGAGAATGAAAGGTATTTCATGTATTCGGTGGCATATTGGTTTATCTGTTCCGAAGCGCCCATCCAATTCATCAAGGTATGGGAATAAAAAAACAGAAGAAGGAAGAAGGGCAGTGCCACTAGAATATTGAAGAAGAAGGAAACTTCGGAATACCTGCGGGCACCGGTTAACGACCGGCTACCCACGCCATGTGAAATAAGCACCGTTGCTCCGGCACTCAACGCCGTTAAAAAGGACAGAATAATGTTATACGGAAACAAAACATTACCTACCGCCGATAGGTATTGGGTGTTCGATTGCCCGAGCAGCGCCATGTCAACCTGAATTTGAAAGTAATGAACCAAATTCTGGACAATGATGGGTGTTGCAATGGCAAACAGTTTATATTTTAATTTCTCTTTATTTTGACTGTTGAACATGAACGATAGTTGAAAAAATGAAATCTTTTATACTTGGTAATAAATGATTTTCAAGGCATTCATCATTTCAAACCCAGTTTTATTATACTGGGTAAAAATAGTTATTTGAATGCGTTACTTTTAAATTATCGTTTAAAAAATAAATAAAGCCATCTGCAATTAATTCAGATTCTGTTGGATCTTAATTTTATTTCGTTACTTTCATTTTTCAAAAATATAAAGCTGAATGTTATGTCGTCACACCTTGATAATATTTTAAAACAATCGGAAGATAATACCTTGAACCGCACATTAGGCCCTATGAATATTACTTTGTTGGGTATTGGTGCGGTAATTGGGGCCGGAATATTTGTGCTAACTGGCACGGCTGCCGCTAATTATGCCGGTCCGGGAATTGTAATTTCATTTATAATTTCAGGTATTGCTTGTGCGTTTGCAGCCTTGTGTTATGCCGAGTTTGCCTCCATGCTACCCGTTGCCGGAAGTGCTTATACTTATGCGTATGCAACTATGGGTAAAACAGTTGCCTGGATTATCGGCTGGGATCTCATATTGGAGTATTTATTTAGTGCCTCGGCAGTGGCCGTGGGTTGGTCGGGCTATATGGTTAGCTTTTTAAACGACTTTGGAATACACATACCAAAGGCATTTAGCTCAGCACCATTCATTCAATCCGCCGAAGGAATTGTACGTTCGGGCGCTTTTTTAGATATTCCCGCTATGTTAATCGTAGGTTTACTTACTTCCGTTTTATATGTGGGAATTAAGGAATCGGCTCGTTTTAATAACCTCATTGTTTATGTAAAAGTGGGTGTTGTTTTATTGTTTGTTTTTGTATGCTATAAATACATCAACTTAGATAATTGGACTCCATTTATTCCTGAAAATACAGGTAAATTTGGTGAGTTCGGCTGGTCAGGAATTTTACGCGGCGCAGGGGTCATCTTTTTTGCTTACATTGGTTTCGATGCTGTATCTACGGTAGCTCAGGAAGCAAAAAATCCAAGAAGGGATATGCCCATTGGAATTATAGCTTCGCTAGCTATATGCACTGTTCTGTACATTGCTGTAGCTTTGGTTCTTACCGGAATTATTGATTACCGCTTGTTAAATGTATCGGACCCCATAGCTGTTGGAATTAACTCAGTGGGTCCCCAATTAATGTGGCTCCGGCCCATTGTAAAAATTGGGGCATTGGCCGGTTTAAGTTCAGTAATTCTTGTTATGTTGTTGGGACAACCCCGTATATTTTATTCCATGTCGAAAGATGGTTTTTTACCTCCCATATTTTCTAAAGTTCATCCCAAATATAAAACTCCACATATTAATACCATTATAACTGGTATAGTTACCCTAATAATTGCAGGGTTATTACCTATTGGTATATTAGGTGAACTGGTTTCCATTGGCACCTTGATGGCTTTTGCCATTGTTTGTGGTGGAATATTGGTGATGCGGCGTACCCATCCTGAATTGCCGCGCGGTTTCAGAACTCCATGGGTTCCTTTTGTTCCCATTATGGGTATTTTAACTTCCTTGGCTCAAATGGTAGCCTTACCTTTTGATACCTGGATGCGGTTAGTAATTTGGATGGCAATAGGAATGACTATTTATTATTTTTATAGCTTGCCCAATTTGAAAAAAATGGAGGCAAAATAGTCAAACTAAAAAGATTTAGAGATTATTAGGGTATTACTTTCATTGAAAATTCCCCTTTTTATCATCCACAAATGGGTGAAAAAAAGGGGAATCTTTATATTAAATTAAAATTTTCTTCCTTCTAATTTATCATCCCTGCAGCTACGGTTTCATTGGTCCCTTCGTCAATCAATATCACGCTTCCGGTGGTGCGGTTCTTGCGGTATGAATCGTAGAATATTGGTTTTGCAGTCACCAAGGTGATGTTAGCAATTTCGTTCATCTTAATGTTTTTGTCGGCAAAATCTTTCTCATAGGTAACAATATTGGTGCGGTAGTTTACTTCTTTAATAATGCATTTCAATTCGTTGGTGGTATGGCGTAGGAGGTATTTTTTGGACAAGTCGAGCGGTTTCTCGTTGAACCAGCAAATATCCAGAGTAAAGTTGTTGCTAATGGTGGGTTCGTTTCCCTGATGCACAATCATTCCACCGCGGCTGATATCAATTTCGTGGGTCAATCGCAGGGTAATGGATTGCGATGGCTGGGCTTCGTCAATTTCTTCCCGGTAAAAGTCGATGGCCTTAATT
The DNA here is from genome assembly GCA_041664345.1 of Salinivirgaceae bacterium. Lineage (GTDB taxonomy): Bacteria > Bacteroidota > Bacteroidia > Bacteroidales > SZUA-534 > GWE2-40-63. Next base: position 10,199 of record JBAYKX010000010.1, on the reverse strand, counting down.
TCAGTGGTTAATTCCGATGGCAATACTTTCACCTTATCGCCGGGTTTGAATATTCCGCTGGCAATACGGCCTGCATACCCCCGATAGTCGTGATGGTCTTTTTGCTGAGGGCGGATTACGTATTGTACAGGGAACCGTCCATCGGTCATGTTCAAGTCGTGATTGATTTCAATGGTTTCGAGCAGATGCAACAACGTTGTTCCGTTGTACCAATCCATGTGTTCCGAAGGGTCAACCACATTGTCGCCGTACTTGGCCGAAATGGGGATAAACCGTGCATCGCGCAGGTTCAGTTTAACAACCAACTGTTCCAGTTCCTTTTTAATGGTATCATAGGTTTCCTTTTTATAACCCACCAAATCCATTTTATTGATGCAAAAAACCACATGCGGTATGTTAAGTAAACTGGCAATAAAGGTATGGCGCAAGGTTTGTTCCAACACCCCGTTTCGGGCATCCACCAAAATAATAGCCAAATTGGCTGTTGATGCACCGGTTACCATGTTGCGGGTATATTGAATGTGGCCCGGGGTATCGGCAATAATAAATTTGCGCAACGGAGTGGCAAAATAACGGTAAGCCACATCAATGGTAATACCTTGTTCCCTTTCGGCGCGCAACCCATCGGTTAACAACGATAAATCAACTTCTTCCTGTCCTTTGCGTTTGCTGGTTTCTTCAATAGCCAACAGTTGATCCTCAAAAATTGATTTGCTATCGTATAACAACCGGCCAATCAAGGTGCTTTTGCCATCGTCAACACTTCCGGCGGTGGTGAACCTCAACAGGCTCATATCTAAATATGCTTTACTATCCATTATGCAATTAATAATTAGTAATTAATAATTGGCAATTAGTAATTGGTAATTACTAATTGTACATTGAAAATTGTTAAAAATATCCCTCTTTTTTGCGGTCTTCCATGGCGGCTTCAGAACGTTTATCGTCGGAACGGCCACCACGCTCGGTTACCCTTGATGCCGCTACTTCTTTCACAATATCTTCCAAATTATCGGCGGTCGATAAATTGAGTCCGGTGCAACTTATATCGCCAATGGTACGGCAGCGTACATCCAATTCCACAATCTCCTCCCCATCTTTGAGTTCCATAAAAGGAGCTTCGGCCAACCATATACCATCGCGCATAAATACACGCCTTTTGTGGGTGTAATACAAGCTGGGCATGGGAATATTTTCCATCAAAATGTATTGCCACACGTCCATTTCGGTCCAATTGCTGATAGGGAAAACCCTGAAATGCTCGCCCATGTTCTTTTTCCCGTTGAACAAGTTCCACAATTCGGGGCGTTGGTTTTTGGGATCCCATTGTCCGAATGCATCGCGGTGCGAGAAAAACCGCTCTTTTGCTCGGGCTTTTTCCTCGTCGCGACGGCCTCCACCAATGGCAGCATCGGCTTTAAGCTCTTCCAAGGTATCTAACAAAGTAACTGTTTGCAGCTTATTGCGGCTGGCACCTATTCCCATTTCTTCGGTAGCACGGCCCTTATCTATCGATGCCTGAACAGAACCCACGTACAATTTGGCACCAGTTCGTTCCACCAATTCGTCGCGGTAATCGAGCGTTTCCTGAAAGTTGTGCCCGGTATCGATGTGCAACAACGGAAAAGGTATGCGGGCCGGATAAAATGCCTTTACAGCCAAGTGCACCAATACAATGGAATCTTTACCTCCTGAAAATAACAACACCGGTTTTTCAAATTGTGCTGCTATCTCGCGCATCACAAAGATGGCCTCGCTTTCCAACTCCCTCAGGTGGTTATGGTTAATTATTTTTGTCATATTTTATGCTGTCTGTATATGTTATTACTTGAGAGACGCACGCAGTGCATCTTTACCAATTAAGACGCACTGCCTTGCATCTCTACTATCTCATATCTAATATCTCATCAGTGCGTATGCAACCCGCATTCTTTTTTCGAATTGTTTTCCCACCACCATCGGCCTGCCCTGAAATCTTCGCCCGGCTGAATGGCGCGGGTGCAAGGTTCGCAGCCAATACTGACAAAACCTTGATCGTGCAAAATGTTGTATGGAATGTGGTTGTCTTTTGTATATTGCTTTATCTGGTCAAAGGTCCAATGAAGCAACGGATTGAACTTAATAATCTGACGGGGTTCGTCCAACTCGAAAAAAGTCATTCCTTGGCGGTTAGGAGATTGTTCGGCTCGGATTCCGGTTATCCAGCATTCCACCCCTTTTAGTGCCCGGTTCAATGGTTCCACTTTACGGATGTGGCAACATTCCTGACGGTTCTCCACCGAATTGTAAAAGCTGAATGGTCCTTTGTCAGTCATCAATTTTTCAACGGCATCTCCCTTAGGATAATATACATGAATGGGTTTTTTGTAAACATCCAATGTTTGGCTAAACACTTTATAGGTTTCTTTAAACATTCTACCAGTATCCAAAGTAACTATTTGAATGGGAAGATTATTCTTAAAGATAAAATCAGTGATTACCTGATCTTCATAACCAAAACTGGTAGTGAAAACTATTTTACCCTGAAATTCAGTTGTTAAAAAACGTAAAGCCTCGAGGGTGTCGAGACTTTGTACTTTATCGTTCAGTTTATTTACTTTCTCATTTAACATGTTATGCGCGTTTTAAAATAATGCGTTCCACGGAACGACGCGACCAGCGGGTGTTGCGCCGGATTACTACCAGCATTCGTCCCCAGTTTAGCTGAGCCCATGCTCTTTCATGGAAATAGTATAAAATCATTTTTGAAAATACTTCTATTCCACCAATTGACAATGCCTTCCCAATTTCACCAGTCAAAAAATAAGAAATAGTTATGGTGTCCAAGGTTCCCACGATTCGCCAAGTAATAGCTTTAACAATGCTCTTTACCGGTCTATCTTTGGTAACCTTAACCTTTCCTTGCTCTTTTGTAAAATTTTTAGTAGGTATAAACATTTGATTATAAGCTGAATTACATCTGAAGGAATATTTTCCTTCAGACATGACAAATGTCAGCAAATTAACCAGTGCACACAATGGGTGTTTGTAGGTATTTTTACTACTACATTATAACACCTAAGCAAAGTATTTAAAGTATTTTAGAGTACTTGTAGTATTTAAAGTTATTGAAATATAATTTTGAAAATCTTTTAGAATTGAACGTTTTTATACCTTTGCTGGGAGTCTTCAAATAATTTAGCAATGGAACATAACGTAGCTCTGGCCGATAAACAGTTTCTTACCCACGAAGGCATTAAACTGCAAATTCAAAATTATCCAAACTATGTGTTGGCCGGCTCCGTTTATACCTCCTTCGATTTGATACTGCTCCTTAAAAATAAAAAAATAGATCTGTTGGTTGTGGATTATAGCCTGTTTGCCGATGATAATTTCAGCACGCTTAAAAGCATTAGGATGACCTATCCCGATTTGGCAATAGTGATTATTACCAATCAGACCTACAAAAATGACATAAAGGAATTATCAAAACTGAATATTAAAAACATAGTGTATAAAACCACCGACAGCGAAGAATTATTAGCGGCTTGCATGGCTGCATTGAATAAAAAATCGTTTTATGCTGAAGAAGTTTTGGAACTATTAATGAATGAGCGGTCGAGTAGTTTAACTTCCGAAACGCCGGTGCTTACCGCATCGGAGGTTGAAATTGTAAAGAAGATTGCCGCTGGCCTAACCACCAAAGAAATTGCCGACCAAAAAAACATAAGTATCCATACCGTAATGACACACCGTAAAAACATTTTCCGCAAAATTGGCATCAACAATTCCTCTGAACTACTGATGTTTGCTGTGCGCACCGGTATGATTGATTCCATTGACTACGTGATTTAATACTATTCCATACCACATTTATGGTATATAAAATGACCTATCTGTGGGATTTCCTACCATTCCAAATCCGTGTAACTTTGTATCGTAATAAAACTAAAAATTACGACTATGACACGAATAGCAAAAAAACTAACCGACCTGATTGGAAAAACACCTCTTTTGGAACTTTCCAATTTCAATAAAATCAACGGAGCCTTAGGTACCATAATTGCCAAATTGGAATATTTCAATCCGGGTGGAAGTGTAAAAGACCGCATTGGCTTTGCCATGATAACGGAAGCCGAAAACCAAGGCTTGATAAAAAAAGACACCGTAATTATTGAACCCACTAGCGGAAATACCGGTATTGCTTTGGCACTTGTGGCTGCTTCAAAAGGGTACAAACTTATTTTAACTATGCCCGAAACGTTTAGTATTGAACGAAGAAACTTGCTTAAAGCACTAGGTGCCGAATTGGTGCTAACACCCGGTTCCGAAGGAATGAAAGGAGCCATCCGTAAAGCGGAGGAATTGCATGTAACCATTGATAACTCCTACATTCCGCAACAGTTTAACAATCCGGCCAACCCCGAAATACACCGTAAAACAACAGCCGAAGAAATTTGGGCCGACACCGATGGCCAAGTGGATGTTTTTGTGAGTGGCATTGGTACCGGTGGAACCATTACCGGAGTTGGGGAAGTGCTCAAAAAAAGAAACCCAAACGTTAAAATTATTGCCGTTGAACCGGCCGATTCACCGGTGCTATCAGGCGGAAAGCCAGGCCCACATAAAATACAAGGTATTGGAGCCGGTTTTATTCCCGACATTTTAAATACCACCATATACGATGAAATTATCACCGTTAAAAACGAAGATGCCTTTCAAACCAGCCGTGAACTGGCCCGTATCGAAGGACTGCTGGTGGGAATTTCATCGGGGGCTGCGGCTTTTGCAGCTTTGCAAGTCAGCCTAAGGAGCGAATTCAAAGGCAAAAACATTGTGGTACTGCTACCCGATACCGGAGAAAGGTATCTGTCTACCATTTTATACCAAGTGGAAGAACCGGCGGCGGCTGCTCAAAACTAATCGATGCAACTTTAATTAAGATTTTTTCACCCTCCGCCCTTCGGGCACCTCCCTCAAAGGAGGACTAGCAATTTTGCTACGGAGGTAGTATCCCTCAGGGGGGATTATAGGGGGGAATCGCTAACCAAACAACATTAAAAACTAATATATAACTTAAAACTAAAAACATGGCCTTATTAAACTTTTCCATCAACGGCGAAAGCCAAAACCCTACTAAATTCAACGCGTTTGCCGACAATTTTCAGGTAGTAGTAGATGAACCCGCAACATTAGGCGGTACCAACCATGGCCCCAATCCGGTGCAATACATTTTGGCGGGATATGCCGGTTGCTTAAATGTGGTAGCCCACCTGGTTGCCAAAGAAATGAACATTGAACTTAAAAAAGTCAACATCGAAATCAATGGCGACCTCAATCCTGAAAAACTGTTTGGTACCTCATCAACACAAAGAGCCGGGTTCCAAGTTATCCGTGCCAACATAAAAGTTGATACCGATGCCAATCAAGAAGCTATTGACCAGTGGTTCAAAATTGTAGAAAGCCGGTGCCCGGTAAATGACAATTTGTTAAACGAAACTCCCATTGAATTCAATGTGGCAAGGGCCAATTGAGCAAAAGGGTTGGTTGTAAAAATTATAAAATCAACTTTTACACCTATCAGTTGTTTAAAAACCCTAATAAAGATTTAAAACTAAAACATTAAAAGAAAAAATAGTATGACACAACCAAAACTACATTTTGAAACCCTGCAATTGCATGCTGGGCAAGAAGTTGACCCAACCACCGGTTCAAGGGCAGTTCCAATTTACCAAACCACCTCGTATGTGTTCAATAATTCCGACCATGCCGCCAAACTATTTGGGTTGCAGGAATTCGGAAACATATACACCCGGATAATGAACCCAACCACCGATGTGTTCGAGAAACGAATCGCAGCATTGGAAGGCGGTGTGGCTGCCCTTGCCGTTTCATCGGGGCAGGCGGCTCAATTCCTTGCTATCAGCAATATTGCGGAACAAGGCGATAACATTGTATCAACCTCGTATCTATACGGTGGAACCTACAACCAGTTTAAAGTTCAGTTCAAACGGTTGGGCATAACCGTAAAATTTGTAGATGGTGATGGCCCGGCGGATTTTGAGAAGCTGATTGACAGCAAAACCAAAGCCATTTATATTGAAACCATTGGCAACCCAAAGTTCAACATCCCCGATTTTGATGCCATTGCTGCCGTTGCAAAAAAACACGATATTCCGTTAATTGTGGACAATACCTTTGGTGCTGGAGGATATTTGTTTCATCCCATTGAGCACGGAGCCAATATTGTGGTGGAATCGGCCACCAAATGGATTGGCGGACATGGAACCAGCGTAGGTGGCGTTATTGTAGATGGCGGAAATTACAATTGGGGAAATGGGAAATACCCACAGTTTACCAAACCGTCGGAAGGGTATCATGGCCTTAAGTTTTGGGATGTTTTTGGAACACCCGGCCCGTTTGGCAACATTGCCTTCATTATTAGGGCAAGGGTGGAAGGATTGCGCGATTATGGCGCAGCACTAAGCCCGTTCAATGCGTTCCTTTTAATACAAGGATTGGAAACGCTGTCGCTGCGGGTGGAACGCCATGTTCAAAATGCCTTGGAACTGGCACAATGGCTTGAAAAACACCCTCAGGTGGAATACGTTCATTATCCCGGTTTAATAAGCAGTCCATACAACAAATTAGCTACCAAATACCTGAAAAACGGTTTTGGCGGGGTGCTTACTTTTAAAGTGAAAGCAGGTAAAGAAGCAGCCGACAAACTGGTAAACAACCTGAAACTTATCAGCCACTTGGCCAATGTGGGCGATGCAAAAACCTTGATTATCCACCCGGCCTCCACCACGCATCAGCAGTTATCGGAAAAAGAGCAACTGAAATCGGGCGTAGTACCCGGTGCCTTGAGGGTATCGGTAGGTATCGAAAATATTGCCGATATAAAAGCTGACCTGGAACAGGCTTTTGCTACTATCAAATAAATTAAGAATATAAAACGGTAATTGGGCTGAATGATTAAAATTGTTCAGCCCTTTTTTGTTGTGGAATTGGAAATGTTATAAGATTCTGTACACTGTGTGCTGCTTAAATTCTTATTTATTGTAGGGCACTTTTTAATTATCAAACAATTGTCCGATTTTTCTCTTAACCTCAACTTCAACAGAATTGTTAATTATACCCAACTTTCTTTTAATTAGACTTTTGGGAATTGTCACAATTTTATGCAATCTAATCACTGAATCAACGGCTAATCCAGTCCCTAAATAATTTGGAGAATGTTTTTTTAATAATAAGTCACTTTCTATCAAGTCCTCTGGAATTTTGCTTGATATAAAAGCAATTATAATGTGGTTATTTTTTCCAATTTCAGATGTTAAACAAAGGGCAGGTCTAACCTTGGAAGCTGAAAAGTCATCAAAAGGAAAGGGAACAAGCACAATGGTATTCTTAATCATTAAATGGTTCTCCGTCAGTTACTGAATAAATATCTTCATTAATGTCTTTTAAATAATCAAATGCAGGATTTGAGGAAATTGAATTCATCCATAACTTATCTTCATCCACATCATCGCTTTTTTCATCAGCAAGGATAATGATGCGAACTTTACTATCCTTTTTATTCATAGGATAGTTAATCTTCAAATGGCCTTGTTTATCGGTCTTAGTGGTTATTTCTATTGCTTTCATTTTTTCAATCTTTTCACAAAGATAATGAATAATCATTATTTCATTTACAGCTAATTTTATCTTTTCTTAAAATGTGGGCGATGCAAAAACCCTGATCATTCACCCGGCCTCAACTACGCACCAGCAATTATCGGAAAAAGAGCAACTGAAATCGGGCGTAGTACCCGGTGCCTTGAGGGTATCGGTAGGTATCGAAAATATTGCCGATATAAAAGCCGACCTGGAACAGGCGTTTGCTACTATCAAATAAATTAAGAATATAAAATAGTAATGGGGCTGGGTGATTAAACTATTCAGCCCTTTTGTTTTGGAATTGGAGATGTTCTTATAATCCAGAAAATAAGTGCCACTTAAACTCCAATTTATTTGAGGTAGTTTATTTATATTTATCAATTATAGTATTTACAGTTAAATCATACAATCCATATAATTTATTCGCAAACTTGGCTAAATCTGAATTATCGAATGCAACATTGTCAACTTGTTCGTTATCCTCTAAATCCACGCCTTCATGCAAATCTTTATTTAGATGGACAATTTCAAAACCCTCAAATAAAGGATTATTAAGGTCTAATAAGGTTCTGTAAACAACTGGCAAATCATTATAATGAATAATCTTATCACGAGGGCCAACTGCTTTATAAATCCATTCATTATATTCCTTTAAAATAGCATTCATGAATTCGTCTTTATCAGCCATTTGTAAAACATGACTCATAAATTTTGTTCGCTTTCCAGTTTTCGAATCATAGAATCCGAAAGTAGAATTAATCGTTATGCCTTTATAGTGAACTGATACTATTTTCACAAGTCTATCAAGTAATCCTTTAATAGCAACAAGTGTATCCTGAAATTCAATCTGTAAAATTGCATGACGTTGCTTACCCTTTAAGTCCATAAAAATTCCGCTAGAATAAGGTCTTTAACAAGCTGATTGTATTTATTAAAATGATATGCTGGAGCTAAGTATGAAGGATAAATATTAATTAAAATCGAATATAATTCAATTAATGAATCAAATGCACTATATCTTTCAGCCAACAAGTTTTTAACTCTTGTTTCAAATCCAATGTTTTTCTCTACTAATTCCTTTAAATCTATATTAACCATCTGGTCATTTACAAATTACCACCAAGTTTTTGTATGTGCGTAGCCCTACAACCAAAACCAACAATCAAATACTCACAGCTTTAAATCACCAATCCTGAGTCGAGAACTTCTTTTAAAAAACCACTTTCATCATGGTTATTCTCAATCAAAATAGGTTCTATCCTGTCATCAATCTCCCGCCGCAGTTTCCAATGAAGAGGCGCATACATAATGAAATCCTGATCAATGGAGTTAACTATAATAGCTACATCTATATCGCTATCATCTCGCTGATTACCTTTTGAGTATGAACCAAAAAGCACCACCTTATCAATATCAAAATGCTTTGATACTAAAACTTTATACTTTACCATTTTATTTACAACTTCGCTTTTATCCATAGTTGCAAGTTTTTTGTGTTTTGTAGTAATAATTTTATTCTCCAAAATCAAGATTTGAAGGTTTTTTATTTACAAAATTTTCTTTTGTCGGTTTAGTTATTAATTTATCAACAACTTCAAATGTAATGTTATCAAACCAAACTTTACCAGTGCCACTTAATAATACTCCAAAATTTAATGTCCCACTCTCATCAGGTACATCAAGTATAATTTCGCATTTAGTCCAATCGTTATTGCCTTTAATGGGTCTATCTTGCATATTATCAAAACTCAAGGACTTTTTTGTTTGTCTTGAGTCAACTCGTAACCACATACCGGCCCAATCAGCTACATTGTCAGATTTGATATATGCTGTCATTTTTATCCTTTTACCTAAATATTCATCAACACTGCTGGTTTGCATAAGAGTGCCAAATCCTTCGATTTTATTCTCTATTGATTCAAGAAATGCACTACTGCCTTCTGTTTTATAAACAGATTTATCTAATCCAATTGTGTAACTATTCGGTTTGCTACCTGCCAAAAACCATCCATCTATTTTTTGAGCATTTAGGTCATTATTTGCAAATAGTAATCCTGCGGTAATTATAATTGCAATCAATGTTAATACTGATAATTTTTTCATCGTGTTTGTTTTTAAGTTAAACCATTCTAATACATATTTTAAAAAATGCCCGAGCCAAATCTTTAGCTGATAGTTTTTATCAGATTTATCATCGAGGATATTTGTCGATAAATTGTTTAAATCATAATTCAGGTTTGAAAGAATGACTTTTATTGTATGACTTCTAGGTGTTACCTCTGCCGATTCGATCCTTTGAACTGTCCGTAAACTCAAATTACAGCATTCGGCAAGTTCACCTTGGGTCAACCCTTTACGTTGTCTTAACTCTAAAATCTTTTTTCCTAATTCTGTTGATTCATATCAATTCGGTACAAGAATATGATTAACTTAAATAGTACCTAAATTTCTAAAATAAAAGATGCATCTGTCAGGTAAAATGCTTATCTTTAGTTCGTTACAACAAAAACAGACATACACCCAACAGATGCAGAACAAAGATAATAAGACAATTAAAT
>JBAYKX010000009.1:0-115120 GCA_041664345.1 Salinivirgaceae bacterium | reverse complement strand
GACATGACAAACACTGCCAATTTTGCTATTGGTTCTACCCCTTGTTCTGTCAATCCGAATATTGGACCCTTTAAAGGAACACTCGACGAAGTACGTTTTTATAACCGGGCATGTAGAGAGGCTGAAATTTTTAAAATGACCGTCACCGATCTTCCGGTATTTGCTGTTTCAACCCAAAAACTTATCTTAGAAAGAAACTTTGCTACCCAAACCATAACAGTATTTGATCAAATTCAGAATGGAGTAACTTATTCATTAACCAGTGATCCTGAAATCCCTTCGTTTATAACCAATTCATTCAATACAACCAATGGTACCCTGACTTTGAATCCGGTATTGGATTCATTGGGATATGTGGTTTATACCATAACAGCAACAGCCAATGGAGAAACCTATTCCAAAGAGGTAGAAATTTCCGTGCGTAACGATGCACCCGTTGTTACCAATCCCATTCCTGATTATCAGGTGTACGAAGATAACGGAGTATTTCAAGTGAACCCAGATGTTATTTCTGTATTTACTGATCCGGAAGGCGACGCACTAAGTTATTCGGTTGTTTCATCTGATCCTGGAAATGTTACCGGTTCAATAAATAACAATTCGATTTTCATTACCGTGGCACCCGATTATTACGGTATAGTTGATATTACGGTGACCGCATCCGATGGCAGTGCTTCAGCAACCGATGTGTTTCAATTGGAAATACTATCAGTAAACGATGCTCCAATCTTTACTCTTAGTCAGAATTCAATGACCTTGGTTCAAAATTTTACTGGAACAGAAACCATTACCGTTATACCGGGAACCGTTCCTGCAAATGAAACTAGTCAGGTGGTCAACTATACCATCACCCCTGCAACTTATGCCAATGTAAGCATCAATGCATCTACCGGCGAGGTTTCTATAACCTCCATTGCAGGACTATACGGTACACAGGAACTTACTATTGTTGCCAGCGACGGTCAAACACTGAACTACTTGTATTATTTACCCTTTAATCTCACTATAAATCGAGTGAATGCCGCTCCTACTGATATCCAACTATCGAATCAGCAAGTTGCTGAAAATAACGAAGGCACTACTTGGATAGGCGAATTTTCATCAACCGATGCGGATGATTTCAGCGGTTTTAGTTATGCTTTGGTGGCAGGTGAGGGTGATACCGACAATGCCTTATTCTTTTTTTCAGGAGGGGAGTATTTAAGTCAAATCTTAATACATTGTATTCCAATGTTGCCTTCAACTTCGAAAATAGAGCGAATTATTCAGTGCGCATTCGAACCACCGACCCACTGGGTGGAATTTTCGAAAAGTCGTTTAACATTGCAGTTATCGATGGTAATGATGCACCCAATTCAATCTCAATTAACGAGTATAGTTTGATTGAATTCCCCGGTTGGAACTATAGTTGGTACTTTTGTTGTAGGTGACGAAGACGCTGGAGATACGCATACCGTATGGTTTTATAACGGTGATAGCAAGATGGCATACGACAATTCCAGTTTTATAATTGAAGGCATGAATTTGAAAGTAAACAGCACAATCGACTTTGAAGCTAAACCAACATACAGCATTATGGTTTATGCTGCCGATGCGCAGGGAATCACCACATTTGCCACTATAAACCTTTCGGTGACCGATGTAATTGAAACAGGCATTGCAAGCAATTCTGATGATTTTGGGTTTCAACTTTATCCAATTCCATCAAATGGTAAATTTACCTTAGTCATGGATGCCTCGTCAATTGAAAAAGTTAGGGTAAAAATACATCACATCAGTGGTCAGGAAATTTATGAAAACCGCTACACAAGTAATGAATCGGAAATGGAAATTGATATTTCCAATCAGCCTTCAGGCACCTATTTAATAACCATCATTAAAGGCAATCAGGTTATGCATAAAACCATGGTATTGGAGTAGCACCTGATTAATTTAACATTAAAGCGGAATTCGAAGGAGTTCCGCTTTTTTTACATGCCTAAAAACTAAGGGTATTTCAAAAAAACCAGGATTGGTATTTAATTAACGTTCTCAATTCACTGTTCATATAGGTATTAATCTACTCTACCTCCAACAAATCAATCAATTGAACCAAAACTATAGTGCTTTTATTTTTTTTGAGCACAGAATATTCATAATTTTCGAGGATAAGCTTTTCCTTAACAACCGGTATTTTGCCAAAGTTTAATATCAGATACCCGGCCAGCGTTTCGTATTGCTCATCTTTTTTTATGGGGTGGGGCAATAATTCATTAATATCATCTAAAGCAGCGGATGCTAACACATGATAGGTTTTATCGCCAACTTTTTCAACAAACGGAATTTCATTGTCATACTCATCTTGAATTTCCCCTACCAACTCTTCCAGAATATCTTCCATGGTAATAATACCTTCGGTACCGCCATATTCATTTACAACCAAAGCTATTTGTTGGTGTTTGGTCTGAAATTCATTTAAGAGCAAACCAATTGATTTTGATTCCGGAACAACAAGCATTGTTCGCATGATACTTCGGATATTGATGGGTTCTTTTTTCCGCGCCGCAATCAAAATATCTTTGAGATAAACCACCCCTGCCACGTTGTCAAGATTGTCTTCAAAGCATGGAATGCGCGAATAACTTTCATCAATAACTTTATTGAGCATGGTCTCATTAAAGTCATTTAAATCGATGGCAAATACATTTACCCTCGAAACCATTATTTGCCGGGCAGTTTGTTCCGAAAAATCGAAAGCATTCTTAATTATCTTGTACTCGGCTGCATCAATTTTACCGCTCTCCTGACCTTGTTTAACCAAATATTTTAACTCTTCACTGCTATGTACATCAGCACCATGCACGGGCTTAATGCCAATCGATTTTAGAATAAAATTGGCGATGCTGTTTAACATCCATATTACCGGTTTGAAAACGATATAGAAAAACCTTAAGGGATAGGCAATAAAAAGGGTAACTTTTACTGAACGCTGTATGGCTAAAGATTTAGGCGCTAACTCACCAAACACTATATGTAAAACCGTAATAATGCTAAATGCAAGGGGCAAGGCAATATCGTGGGCTAATTCTGGATTAATAGTGAAACCCAAAAAAGTCATGGTGTTAATGATTATTTTGGAAACTACCGGTTCACCAATCCAACCCAAACCCAAACTGGCTAAAGTAATACCCAACTGTGTTGCAGCAAGGTAACCATCGAGGTGTGATACAATGCTTTTTGAAAGTGAGGCAAAACGATTGCCTTCATTAACTTTAATTTCGAGCTGAGAAGCCCTAACTTTAACAATAGCAAACTCGGCGGCTACAAAAAATCCATTTAGAAATACCAATAGGAATGTAATGAAAATATCTAATGCCATACTTTTTTATAAAATTTAAAGGGCAAATCTACAAAAATTTATTAAAAAATTTATTAGAAAATACATGGTTCAAGGTAGCAAGCGGCTTAATTACAATGCTTTTCCGAAAACAGATTTATTTTGAATTCCCATTGTTAACTTTGCAAAGGTTGTTTATATTTAAACATTGTTTCAAATTAATTATATCCGTGAATCGAAAAGCAGTTGGAATCTTACTAATCCTTTCGTTAGCATTGCATCAATTAGTAAAGGCGCAAAACGGTCGCTATTCTGGTATGGGCGATGCCTCCGTAATGCTTTCCGATTTTTGGTCGGCATTTGGCAATCAAGCCGGTTTGGCTAGTATAACTGTGCCCGAAGCCGGCATTTGTTATTACAACCAATACCTTATGTGGGAAACAGGTGCCCAAACCGGAGCTTATGTGCTGCCCACCCAAAGTGGGAACTTTGCCGCATCCTTCAGTCGTTACGGCTATTCCTTGTATTCCGAGAATAATATCGGTCTTGCTTATGCTCGTAACTTTGGGAGTATATGGTCGGCATCGCTTCAGTTCGATTACTTGTTTTATAACCAATCGGACGATTATGGAAACCAGGGAGCTTTTTTGTTTGAGTTGGGGATTATTACCAAACCCATTGAAAATCTTTCCATCGGTGCTCATTTATACAATCCGGCAAGGGCAAAACTTTCCAACTATCAAAACGAACGGGTACCTACCGTTATGCGTTTTGGCCTTGGATACCAGTTCGATGAATGGGTTTTGGTAACCCTTGAAACCGAAAAAGATTTGGAACAAAAAGCACGGGTTAAATGCGGATTGGAATATCAGCCGGTAACCTCCTTGTTTTTAAGGGCTGGTGTGCTTACACAGCCCAACCAGTTCTCCTTGGGTATGGGATATACAATTCAGAACTTTACTACCGATTTTTCTTTTGTCACCCACGAATCATTGCCCATTTCGTCACAACTATCGTTTAAATACACTTTTAATTGAAAAAATGCAATTATTCAGAAACAAATGAAGAAAATGAAACATTCATGTTTGGCATTAAACACGCAAGGGGATGATTATAACCAGGAATACAAAATGTAGTGTAAATTTGTGATAATCAATCATTAGTGTTAATTAGTGCCATTCGTGGTTAAAAATAATAAACAATATCAAATGCACAATTATCAATGAGCAAATAAAAAAACAATGGAAACACTTAACACCATCTGGATATTTCTGAAACCCGTTTTGCTGAATACAGCTTTTCAATTCCTTGCCATATTTGGGATATTTTTCTTTTTTGGCATCATCCTTTATTTATTGGCGCGCTTTACAAGGGTTGTATTTGTGAAAAGCATTGGTTACAAATTCGATGTTTTTGTAACCGGATGGTTAGGAACACCGGTACATGAGCTGGGTCATGCGTTGCTTTGCCTTCCTTTTGGCCATCAGATTACGGAATTGAAACTATATACGCCCAGCAGCGAAGATGGAACTCTCGGATATGTAAAACACAGCTATAATACCAAAAATATCTGGCACCAGATTGGTAACTTTTTTATTGGCATGGGGCCCATCCTATTTGGCTCATTTGTGCTATTCCTGCTTATCAAATATATGTTGCCCGACAACGTTGCGTTATTAAAAATGGTGAACTCACAGGGAGCCGACTTTACCACATGGCATGGGTTCTTAAATCAGTTTGTACAGCTCTATCATGCAGGAATCCAGTTTCCCGCATTGTTGTTTACCTATACTAATTTTCATTCCTGGCAGTTTTGGTTGTTTTTATATATTTCGCTCAGCATTGCCTCGCACATGGAATTAAGTCCACCCGATTTAAAAGGCGTTTGGGCCGGTTTATTAGCCATTATTTTACTCCTTTTTGTTATCAATTGTATAGGTCAGGCTTTTCATTTTTCTGTTTCCGGATACATGACCAACATTTCACGATACACTAATTTTTCAGCCGGTATTTTTTCTTTTGCCACTATTTTATCCCTGTTATTCTTTGTGAGTTCGTGGGTGCTCTTGAATATTTACACTTTGTTACGTTTTCAAAAACCGTTTCACCCATTTGCCTGATGCTCAAAAAAATCGCCATTGGTTGTTTTTTACTATTTTTTGCCGGACTGGTTAACGGCCAGGAGCAAAAAAGTTATCAGCAAGCTGTGGAGGATTTAGTTGAAGAGCTGGCAGAAAACAGCGATCAGGAACAGGATTATTCGTCGGTAGTAGAGGACTTACTATTTTTTGCGGAAAACCCATTGAACATCAACAGTGCAACCCTTGAGGATTTTGAAAAACTGGTGATGCTCACCGATTTTCAGGTAAAAAGTTTGCTTGCTTACCGTGATAACAGCGGCTATTTGGCAACCATTTACGAGTTACAACTGGTTCCGGGTTTCGATTTTCCGACCATTAAAAAAATGCTTCCTTTTATTATTGTGACCCCGCTTCAACAAACCCAAACTCTTGAACTTGAAAAAGCCATAAAATACAGCCGGAACGAGCTAATGGCACGGACCTCAGGAACCCTTGAACGGGCCGATGGATATGTCCAAGTCACCGATTCGGTCCGCAATGCAAATCCATCGAAGTATTATCCTGGAAACCGGATGCGGGTTTATACCCAATACAAATATTCGTATCGGAACAAGCTACTTATGGGCATTACCGCCGAAAAAGATCCGGGTGAAGAATTTTTTAAAGGCAGCCAACCCAATGGGTTCGACTACTATTCGGCTTATTTGCAACTTACCGATGTAGGAATAATTCAATCGGCTGTTTTGGGCGATTTTCAGGTGCAATTCGGACAGGGATTGGTGATGGGTTCATACATCAGCATGGGCAAATCGTCGATGGTTACTGGTATCCGCAAAAAGAACATGGTGCTGAAAAAATACTCCTCAACCGACGAAAACCAATACATGCGAGGTGCAGGAGTGACTTTGAAGATCAACAATTTCACTCTCACTGCATTTGGCTCCCACAAGCCCTTGGATGCCAATTTGCAGGTTTCCGATACGCTAACTTCCGAAGAAGAAGCGACCTCGCTTCAAATTACCGGAATACATGCTACTCCCGCTCAATTGGCCGATAAACATACACTTACCGAAACCGCTGCCGGAGGTAATATTCAGTGGCGGTATAAGCAATTTCAACTGGGTTTTTCCGGATTGACATCGAAATACAGCAAGCCTTTATCCGAGTCAAATCAACCAGCCGATAGTTATAAATTTTCGGGAACCCAAAACCAAAACTTGGGTGCCGATTTCCAATTCCTGTTTCATTCGGTGCATTTATTTGGCGAAGCGGCACTTTCATCGAATAAGGGAAAGGCTGCTCTGCTGGGAGCTTTGCTGGAACTAAATTCACAGGTAAGCGTTTCGGTGCTTTACCGGAACTACGATAAAAAGTTTCAAGCCCTTCATGGGAATGCTTTTGCTGAGGGTTCTAAAAATCAAAACGAACAGGGATTATATGCTGGAATACAGCTATTTCCGTTTAAAAAATGGAAACTATCGGCGTATTACGATTTTTATAGGTTTCCCCGGATTACCTCACAGGCTGATGGCCCTTCGCAGGGAACCGATTACCTGATACAAGCCGATTTTGTGGCTAACCGCATGGTGAGTATGTATTGGCGGCTGAAAAGGGAAGTAAAGGAAACCAAAAGTATAACCGAAACAGATGAAATTGCGCCGCTTACCCAAGTTGACCAAACCAATGCCAGGTACCAGTTGAACTATTCTGTAAACGAAAAATGGCGGTTTAAAAATAGGGTAGAAGTGAGCCGGTATATATTGGAACCAAATAATGCGGAATACGGTTATCTATTGTATCAGGACGTTGGTTGCAGTCCCTTCCGAATTCCACTTTCCATAGCCTTCCGCTATGCCATTTACCAAACAGCATCTTACAATACCCGCATTTACACTTATGAATCGGATGTGTTGAATGCATTTTCAGTTCCTGCCTTATACGATAAAGGAACGCGGGTTTATTTAATGTTGCAGTATGAGTTTTCGCCCAATTTGGAATGCTGGCTCCGTTATGCCCAAACCTATTATGCCGATAAAACTGAAATTGGTTCTGGAATGGACCGCATGGACGGCAATACAAAAAGTGAGGTTAAGTTTCAGGTTCGGTGGAAGTTTTAGCAAACGGTGTTTTGAGTAGAAAGTAAAATGTCGAATAATAATAAAATATTGCATGATTTATTGTTAAGTTATAAAAAAATATTATTTTTGGAGAAAGATTAAAAATTCTAACCAAACATAAATTTATGAAACAAAAAGTATTCACATTAATTGCATTGTCTCTTTTGATATCTGTGAGCTTAAGAGCACAATCAAAAGAACAATTACCCCAAGAACAAATAATTGTGCCTACCGATCAAATATCGCTGGGACTAGGAATGGGGTTTGATTACGGAGGTTTTGGGGGTAATCTACTTTTTTATCCGCAGCAAAACATTGGCTTGTTTGCAGGAGCTGGTTATGCTATTGCAGGTGTTGGTTTTAACGCAGGAGTTAAAGCCCGCTTGTTGAATAAAAAAGGAAACCAGAAATTGAGACCCTATTTAATGGCAATGTATGGTTATAACGCTGCTATTGCTGTTTCGGGAGCTGAGCAGTACAATAAACTCTTTTATAATTTTTCATTTGCCGTAGGATTCGATTATTGGAGAAAACCTTTATTAAAAAAGGGTTATTGGTCCTTTGCTTTAACCGTTCCAGTACGAGGCGATGAGGTGCAAGAATATATGGACGATTTGGAGAATAACCACGGGGTTGAATTTAAAAACAGTTTACCTCCTGTCGGTATTTCTATAGGGTACCACATTGTTTTCAAATGAACTAACATTTGAAAACCTTAATTAAACCCAGCTGATTGCTGGGTTTTGCATTTTTACCAAACCAATTGTACTAATAAAATTGAAATTGGATCAGGTATCTATCGAATTCCAGCAATACTAAAAGAGTGGTTAAATATACAGATCGAAGGAAATGTAAACGCATAGATTAAAAACTATCCCAAAGCCTCCAGTATCTGCTCCGTATGGTTTTTGGTATCCACTTTGTGAAATATTTTGGCAATGATGCCTTTGCCATCAATAATAAAGGTGGTGCGCAAAACCCCTTCGTAATCTTTACCATACAATTTTTTCATTCCCCAAGCTCCATAGGCTTTCAGAATGGTTTTGTCCACATCGGCAATTAAATGGAAAGGCAATTTCTGCTTTGTAATAAATCCTTGATGCGATTTTTCACTGTCGGGGCTTACACCCACCACTTCAAAACCCTTTGCAAGCAGATCTTGGTAATTGTCGCGCAAATTGCACGATTCTGCCGTACAACCGGGAGTGTTGTCTTTAGGATAAAAATACAAAATCAATGTTTTTCCACTGAACTGACCTAACGTAAGCGTTTCACCGAGTTGGTTTTTTCCGGTAAAGGCAGGAGCTTTATCGCCTTCTTTCAAATGTGTCATGGTGCAATTGTTTAAATTATAACAGGATAAACAACGTCTAAAGATGTTTTTTGTTGATCCCGGAACAAATTTCAGGATGACTTTCTTGTTCAAATGCTAAATAAGAACGGTGCGGTGGCCTGACAAAACTGCGGGCGGGCGGTGGAATGAATGCCAAATGGTTAGCCCCACGTGCAAGGGCGCTTGCGTTTTGAAACGGAAATTTTTCATTCAAATGATTTGTATGGTAGAAATATTCCAAAAATTGAGTTTCATTTACCTTGCCGTGGGGCTTACTGTTTGGCAGAGCGGGGAGAAGCATTGTTTTGTCTAGATTTTTTGTTACTTTTTTATCATGAAAAAAGTAAGGAGGTGATATTTTTAGATTACATCAAGCTACAAATTCATCTTTTGCTGATAATAAACTTGGGCTAAACTAATACTTTTTTCTCTTTGTTCTTTTATTCATATATTTTCGGCGCATGGATTCCGCTTATTTTCAATTAAACGATAGTGTTTGCGCCGATTTTGTATCAAAAACTCATTTACCCCGGCTTGAACTAAGCCGAAGGCGATCTCGACCAAAGGGAGTAAAGCCAAGGCTATTCATATTTAAATACTGCAGCCTCGGATAGTCAATAATTTAATGCTCATTACATCAAAAAAATAAATATCTTTGAGGACTTCACAATAGCTGGAAAATAAAGAAATACACTATGGCACATAAAGAAAAAATAAAGCCCGGTTTTGAAGAATCATACAATCAGGAAAAAGAAAACGAACTTAATTTGATTTTGCATAACGATGATGTGAATTCGTTTGATCATGTAATTGAAAGTTTGATTGAGGTATGTGAACATGAAAACCATCAGGCAGAACAATGCGCATTCATTACCCACTACAAAGGAAAGTGCGATGTAAAAAAAGGCGAATTTGATAAACTATCGCACATGAAACACAAACTGAACAGTAAAGGACTAACTGCCACCATTGATTAAAACCCCATGAGTTTAACTGCCATTATTATTTTAATTTTAGTTGGAATGCTCCTCCTGTTGTTGGAGGTTTTTGTATTGCCCGGAACCAATGTAGCGGGCGTATTCGGCCTTCTTTTTATAATTGGTGCAATTTTTTATAGTTACCGCGATTTAGGTACTCCCATCGCACATTTTGTTTTAGTTGGTTCTCTTTTATTAACCGGAGGATTGGTGGTACTTGGTTTGCGATCGAATACATGGAAGCGACTCTCGCTTAAAACAACCATTGATAGTAAAATGGCTAACATGGAACCTAATGAGGTAGCAGTAGGTGCAAAAGGAGTTACCATTACCCGAATGAATCCAATGGGGAGAATACTTATAAACGATAAATCGTTCGAAGCCAAATCGAGCCATCGGTTTATTGATCAAGAAAGGCCTATTGAGGTAGTTAAGATTGAAGGAAATCAAATAATTGTTAAACTTATTGAAACGTAAAATTATGGATGCAATTAACATTAATGTGATTATTATTATTGCCATCATTGTTGGCATTTGGTTTATTTTGTATGTTATTCCCATTAAATTGTGGTTTACGGCCCAAATATCGGGAGTAAAGATTTCACTTTTACAGCTTATTTTAATGCGCTGGAGAACCGTTCCTCCTCCAAGAATTGTCCGTGCCATGATTGAAGCACACAAAGCTGGTTTGGTGGGGATAAAAAGCGATGATCTGGAAGCGCACTTTTTGGCAGGTGGTCACGTTGAGGCGGTAGTTCATGCCTTAGTATCGGCCGAAAAAGCAAACATTGAATTGACTTTTAAAATGGCAACTGCCATCGATTTGGCCGGTCGCGATGTGTTTGAAGCCGTTCAAATGAGTGTTAACCCAAAAGTAATTGACACACCTCCGGTAACCGCTGTTGCTAAAGATGGGATTCAGCTTATTGCCAAAGCTAGGGTTACCTTGCGGGCCAATATTAAGCAGTTGGTGGGTGGTGCCGGTGAAGAAACGGTGTTAGCCCGTGTGGGTGAAGGTATTGTTTCATCTATCGGTTCTAGCGCCGACCATAAAGCAGTGTTGGAGAATCCTGATAAAATATCCCGATTGGTACTCGAGAAAGGATTGGATGCTGGAACGGCATTTGAAATACTTTCAATAGACATTGCCGATATTGATATTGGTAAAAACATTGGAGCGGTACTTCAAATGGATCAGGCAGAAGCCGATAAAAACATAGCTCAGGCAAGAGCCGAAGAGCGTCGTGCCATGGCTGTTGCATTAGAGCAAGAACATAAAGCAATGGCTCAGGAAATGAAAGCTAAAGTAATTGAAGCCGAAGCTCAAGTTCCTTTGGCAATGGCTGAAGCATTCCGTCAAGGAAATTTAGGAATTATGGATTATTACCGGATGAAAAATATTGAAGCCGATACACACATGCGCGAAAGTATTTCATCTCCACCACAAACTACTCCAAATTTAAAACCTAAAAAAGACTAAACTATTTTTTGGTATTTAATGATAAGTAACTAAAAAAATCCCGGGAAAACCGGGATTTTTTTAGCCCAGTCATTCAACGATTATTTTAGAAAGCTAACAATCAATTAAAAAATGGAAATATCCGGTAAAATAATTCAAATACTTCCAGCAACCGAAGGCCAATCGGCTAAGGGCGGATGGAAACGTCAGGACTTTATAATTGAAACTACGGAACAATTCCCTAAAAAGGTTTGCATTTCAAATTGGAACGATAAGGTTGATTTGAACCAACAGGGGGTTGGCAAAAACATAAAAGCTTCTATCAATGTTGAAAGCCGGGAGTATAACAACAAATGGTACACCGATGTGAGAGTATGGAAAATGGAAGAAGTGGGAACTGGCAATACTGCAAAAAGCGATGACTTTAATCAACCAGAAGGTTATCCGCCGCCACCCGATGAAGTAGATGTGAATGATATGCCTTTTTAATGAAAACTAGATTTGCCCAAAAATTGATTGAAAAAAAAGGGGAAACTTTTTGGAAACGAATTACAATTTTATACTTTTGTGAACCTCAATTTTGAGGGGCGTTCTTAATTGCAACGTTTAGCACAAATTCATCTGGAGAGGTGGGTGAGTGGCTGATCCCGAGTTCTCGGGATGCTAAACTGACGTACTAAATAAAAAAGGAGAGGTGGGTGAGTGGCTGAAACCACCAGTTTGCTAAACTGACGTACGGGAAACTGTACCGGGGGTTCGAATCCCCCTCTCTCCGCAGAACACTGAGGCTTGCCAGTAAATGGTGAGCCTTTTTTGTTACAAATACCCAATACAATCCAAAGGGGGATGAGAACCGGTTCGAACGGCGAAGCCCTCATGGAGCGAAGCGGAATAATCCCCCTCTCTCCGCAGAATACTCAGGTTTGCCAGAAAATGGTGAGCCTTTTTTTGTAACTACTTTCCAATAAAACTCAAAGGGGGATGAGAACGGTTGAGCGATAGCGAAACCTTCATGACCGGAGGGAATAACTCACCCTGGGTTCGAACGGCGAAGCCCTCATGAGGACAACTTTAGGAGTCCGGATAATCCCCCTCTCTCCGCAGAAGACTATGGCTTGCCAGAAAATGGTGAGCTTTTTTATTGTTGCCGCTTTTTATTCACCAGCCAAATACCCAAAAGTGCCAAACCCATACTGCTCATTTGAATGAAGGTAACTTGTTCGCCATCGAACAATCCCCAGATAATGGCGAAAAATGGGATGATATAGGTTACCGAGGTAGCAAAAAGCGCTGAGGTGTGATGAACCAAACTGTTAAAAAAGAATAGCGAAATAACGGAACCAAACAGGGCCAAGGTAAATATTAATCCTAAATTTAAAGGCCAATCAACAGTTTGAAAAGCGGGTGATAAATCGGTGGTTAATAAGTAAATTCCCGCTGGCGGTCCAATAAACAAAAAAGCCAACGAAGTTATCTCGTAGCCAGTTAGTCCTTTCAATTTATACCTAATTTCGTTAGCATTAATTCCATAACCAATGGTAGCAACCACAACATACAGAGCATAAGCATTAATATTTTGAAACGAAACTAAAATATTTCCTTTGCTGATAAGTCCAATGGCACCTATCAAACCCACAAAAATACCTAAAATTTGCCACCTCCCCGGACGGCTTTTATAAATGAGAATTCCGGTTATCAATGCAAAGAACGGCGCCAAACCGTTAATCATCCCGGCAAGGGAACTATTTATCTGGGTTTGCGCTTTGGTAAACAAAAAGGCTGGGAAAAAAATTCCTGCATAACCGGTTATGGCAATGTGAATCCAGTTTTGGCGGGTTATCTTTTTAATGTTCCGGTAAAAAGTTGGTGTTAAAATCAGGAAGCCAAAAAATATCCGTAAAGCAGCTACCTGCATATAATCGAACGACCGCAATCCCTTTTTCATCAATATAAACGAAGAACCCCATATTATGGCCAACGAGAGCAGGGTTATCCATTGCCAGTGTTTTTTCGATAAATCAAATCCAGACATAGTACCATTTTTAAATGCCAAAGATACCATTAACACTCATCCTTGCCATATTGTTGAAAACTTTACTTTTTAGGGAAGAATTGATGTTTTTAAGTAAGAATAAATTATTTAACAATTTAAAAATTAAGTATTTGAACAGTGAGAAGACAGCAATTTTATGAACAGGCTGTTGAAAAGTAGCTGAATAATCACTTAAGCAATTAACTATATTTGTGCAAAATTACAAGCTATGTCAGCAATTTATACTGAAGATAATATTAAGACTTTAGTCTGGTACGAGCACATACGCCGCCGTCCGGGAATGTATATCGGAAAATTGGGCGATGGTTCGTCGCGTGATGATGGTATTTATATTCTGATTAAAGAGGTGTTGGACAACTCCATCGATGAATTTATGATGGGCAACGGAAGGCAGATTGATATTACCATTACCGATCACGAGGTTACGGTACGCGACCACGGCCGTGGTATTCCGTTAGGAAAGGTTGTTGATGTAAGCTCGAAAATGAATACAGGCGCCAAATATGATTCCGAATCGTTTAAAAAATCGGTGGGATTGAATGGGGTTGGTATCAAAGCAGTTAATGCGCTATCAATAAAATTCAATATAAAAAGCTACCGCGAGGGACAGGTAAAAGCGGTTGATTACTCATGCGGCCAAATGGTGCAGGAATACCCGGTTGAAGCCACCAATGAGCCTAACGGGGTTTATATTACATTCAATCCCGATGAGGAATTGTTTGGGAATTACCACTTTATTTCGGAATATGTGGAAACGCTGCTCCGGAATTACACTTTCTTAAATGCAGGTTTGATTATCAGCCTGAATGGGCAAAAATTCGTATCCAAAAATGGGTTGCGCGATTTACTCGACGAATACATGAGTGAACCCGGAATTTACCCAATCATCCACATAAAAGACGAAGATATTGAGCTAGCCATGACGCATGGAAGCCAATACGGCGAAGAGATTTACCCGTTTGTGAACGGCCAGCACACCACTCAGGGGGGAACCCATTTGATTGCTTTTCGCGAAGCATTGGTTAAAACCATCCGGGAATTTTACAAAAAAGATTTCGATCCTTCCGATATCCGCGCTTCCATTTGCGCCGCCGTGAGCATCAAAGTGGAAGAACCTGTGTTTGAATCACAAACCAAAACCAAGCTGGGCTCCAAAGATATGGGACCCAAAGGGCCATCGGTACGCCAGTTTATTGGCGATTTTTTGAAAAAGCACCTCGATGATTACCTGCATAAACATCCCGAAACCGCGGATAATCTGTTAAAGAAAATCCAGGAATCGGAAAAAGAACGGAAAGCCATATCCGGCATTCAAAAACTAGCCCGCGAACGGGCAAAAAAATCGAACCTGCATAACCGCAAATTGCGCGATTGCCGGGTACATTACAATTCAACCCACGACCGTAAACTGGAATCTTCTATATTCATTACCGAAGGGGATTCGGCCAGCGGTTCCATTACCAAAAGCCGCGATGTAGATACCCAAGCGGTTTTCAGTTTGAAAGGAAAACCCTTGAACTGCTATGGATTGACTAAGAAAATTGTGTACGAGAACGAGGAATTCAATTTGTTGCAGGCAGCCCTCAATATTGAGGAGGATATGGAAAACCTTCGGTATAACAATGTAATAATTGCTACCGATGCCGATGTTGACGGTATGCACATCCGGTTGCTCCTCATTACATTCTTTTTGCAGTTTTTCCCCGATTTGGTTAAAAACCAACATGTGTATATTTTGCAAACCCCGCTGTTCAGGGTACGGAACAAGAAAAAAACCAACTATTGCTACAGTGAAGCAGAGCAGGAAGCGGCCATGAAGGAACTAGGACCGAACCCCGAAATAACCCGGTTTAAAGGATTGGGTGAAATATCCCCCGACGAATTCAAAAACTTTATAGGGAAAGATATCCGTTTAGACCCTGTGAACATTAAAAAGGGTGATTCCATTGCCGATTTATTAGAGTTTTATATGGGAAAAAACACCCCCGACCGTCAGGTTTTTATTATCGATAACCTGAAAGTAGATGTGGATTAAGAACATTGGAAAGATTACAAAATTATGTCCGAAGAATTAGAACAACAGGGGTTAAAACCCGGCAACGGCCAATCGCACGAACCGGAGGATGCAAAAACAGACAATTTGCAGCATATTTCGCACATTGGGGGTATGTATCAAAGCTGGTTTTTAGATTACGCTTCGTACGTAATCCTTGAGCGGGCTGTGCCGCATATAAACGATGGATTGAAACCCGTTCAGCGCCGCATTTTGCATTCCATGAAGCGGTTGGACGATGGCCGCTACAATAAAGTGGCCAACATTATTGGAAACACCATGCAGTTTCACCCACACGGCGATGCCTCTATTGGAGATGCATTGGTGCAACTCGGGCAAAAAGATTTACTGATTGATTGCCAGGGAAACTGGGGAAACATTCATACCGGAGATGGAGCGGCTGCTCCCCGATATATTGAGGCACGGCTTTCAAAATTTGCGCTCGATGTTGTCTTTAGCCCCAAAATTACCGAATGGAAATCCTCTTATGATGGTCGGAACCAAGAACCGGTGACTTTTCCTGTAAAATTCCCGTTGCTTTTGACCCAAGGGGTGGAAGGGATTGCCGTGGGATTGGCCTCAAAAATTTTACCGCATAACTTTAATGAACTGATTGATGCCTGCATCAACCATCTGCAAGGCAAACCTTTTGAACTGATTCCCGATTTCCCAACCGGCGGTATGGGCGATTTCTCGAAATACAACGATGGCCTGCGCGGCGGAGTAGTAAAAGTGCGTTGCCGTATTGAAAAGCTCGATAAAAAAACCTTGGTTATTCGGGATATCCCGTTTGGGAAAAATAGTTCAACACTGATTGATACTATTATTAAAGCAAGTGAAAATGGTAAAATAAAGATTAAGAAAATTGACGACAATACAGCCGCCGAGGTTGAAATACTGGTGCATCTGGCCAACGATGTTTCGCCCGACAAAACCATTGATGCTTTATACGCCTTTACCGATTGTGAATTATCCATATCGCCCAACAGTTGCATTATTGAAGACGATAAACCCAAGTTTTTAGGAGTTAGTAAGATGCTCCGGCAATCGGCTGAATATACCATGGAATTGCTTCGGCAAGAGCTTCTAGTAAGGTTGGGTGAATTGGAAGAACAGTGGCACATGTCGTCGCTCGAAAAACTATTTATCGAAGAACGAATCTATAAGGATAAAGAATATGAAAATGGAAAAGATTACGAAGATGTAATCCAGCACATTTTTAACCGGATTGAGCCATTTAAAGCACAATTTGTGCGCGAAGTTACCGAAGAAGATATCAAGAAACTGTTTGAAATAAAAATGCGACGCATTTTGAGGTTCTCAACCCAGGAAGCCGAAGATTTGTTGCGCCGCATTGAGGAAGAGATTGCCGAAGTGAAAAACCATTTGGCCAACATGGTGGAATTCACCATCAATTACTTCCGGCAGATTAAAAAGAAATACGGAAAAGGACGCGAGCGGAAAACAGAAATACGGAATTTTGAAAATATTGAAGCCACAAAAGTGGCTGCAGTAAACGAAAAGCTATACTGCAATTACGAAGAAGGATTCATCGGCATTGGGCCATCGATGCGTAAGGAACAATACGTATGCGACTGTTCGGATATTGACGATATTATTGCCTTTAAAAACGATGGCAAGTACATTATTACCAAGGCATCCGATAAGGTTTTTGTGGGAAAGGACATTGAACATGTGGCCGTTTTTAAAAAGAATGACGACCGCACTATTTACAACGTGGTTTACCGCGATGGTAAGTATGGCCAAACATTCATGAAACGGTTCCCGGTTAAAGGAATTACACGCGACAAAGAATATGATATCTCCAAAGGAACCGAAGGATCAAAGATTCTCTATTTCAGTGCCAATCCGAACGGTGAAGCCGAAACCATTAAAATTTACCTGAAGCCCCGCCCGAAACTGAAAAAACTCATTTTCGAAGTTGACTTCAGTGTATTGGCCATTAAAGGGCGCCAGAGCTTAGGGAACATTCTTACCCGCCATCAGGTGCACCGCATTGTACTTAAGGAATCGGGGGTTTCTACCTTAGGCGGATTAAAAATATGGTTCGACGATGTGGTGTTGCGATTGAGCACCGAAGAACGTGGCATGTATTTAGGCGAATTTAAAGGCGACGACAAAATATTGGTGATTACCAAAGATGGATATTACCATTTGACCAACTTTGATGTGAGCAACCATTATCCGGACAACATTCTTAAAATTGAAAAGTTTAAAGCCGGCAAAGTGTTTTCGGTGGTATTTTTTGATGCCGAGCAAGGAATGAATTACCTGAAACGCTTTGAGTTTGATGATATTAAAGGAGAAAGCAATTTTATTGGTGAACACAAGGATTCAAAACTAATCCTGCTAAGCGATGAACGCTATCCGCAATTCAAAATTATGTTTGGAGGCAAGCACATTAATCGCGAAGATGAAATAATTGATGTGGAACAATTCATTGGTGTTAAGAGTTACAAAGCCCGTGGGAAAAGGTTAACTACCTACGAAATGAAGAAAGTGGTGGAAATTGATCCCCTGCAAAAAGAAGAACCTGAAGGGGAATTGATTGATGCTGGTGAAGATTTTGATGAAGAATTGGGCGATTTTCCGGCACCACCAGAAAGTGCGGGAGAGCAAATGTCGTTAGGGTTCGATTAACAGTAGCCACCTTGAAGATATTTTTAATAGGATACATGGGTTGCGGCAAAACTACTGCCGGAAAAAGGCTGGCCAATAAACTTGGCTGGCCTTTTATTGATTTGGACGACCGGATTGAGAAACATACCGGAAAAACCATTACGGAACTCTTTGAGCAGGAAGGCGAAACAGCATTCCGTGAATTGGAAAAACAGGCATTACACAGCACTTTTGAGTTGAAACATGCCATTATCTCTACTGGTGGCGGAGCGCCTTGTTTTTTCGACAACATGGAGCAAATGAACCTAAACGGTAAAACGGTGTATATTGAATTACCTCCAAAGGTATTGGCCGATAGGCTCAGAGGAGCCAAAAATCAACGTCCGTTGATAAAAGGAAAAACCGACGAAGAACTACTGGCTTTTATTGCCGAAGCATTGCAAAAACGGACACCCTATTACCAAAAAGCTAAAACCACGGTAGATGGCGTAAGCCTTTCAGCGGAGAGCATTTTAATGGCGGTGAATCTGGTTTAGCAAATGTTTTTTACAGAAATACCGCCTAAAGAGGCGGTGATCCATGAATCTCCGCCTCTCTAGGCGGTATTATGTGGCGTAATTATTTCTTTGACTTGCTTTTATCTTCTCTTAATTTAAATAACTCCTCAGTAGAAATGATATTCTTAAATCCCTTTTTTTCCAGTCCCTTTCTAAGAACTTTATCACCAGACCAAATCCTACATTTGTAAAACAATGAAAAGGCAACATAAGGAATATCCTTATCATCAACATCTTTTACTAAATTCTCGGCTTGAATCCATTTAGTGGAAGGAATGTGGATTCCAGACATGAATTTAATTGGCCTCGTTGTTTTATATTCAACAATCTCAATCTCTTTTATTGACATTTTTGAAATCATTGAAATCTTACTATGATATTTGCGAAGCTCTGTTTGAAGATAATCTGGAGCTAAGAAATCAAACGTTCCTTTTGAATTTAAAAGCAAATCCGCAATCTTACTATTTGTATTAAGAATTGCACTAAAAACAATGTTAGCATCGACGATTATTCTCACTTGATGAATCGTTTGCGGTTTTTAGACCACCAATTTTCATTAAGTTCATCAGCAAGTCTATCTGCATCATCTTGTGTCGCTTTACTTTTTGAAGTTATTTCAAGATACTCAAGATAATCCATGATTCTTTGAAATCCAAAAGAATCAACCTCTTGGGATACCTTTATTACTATTTGATTATTAGTTCTTTCTATAATCATATTTCACATTTTTATAAATCAAAAGTACTCGAAAACAATCAAATTTACAACAACTTTTCGTGGTGCGGATTATACCACCCAACACAAAGCAAAAACTACTGTAGATGGCGTAAGCCTTTCGGCAGAAAGTATTTTAATAGCTGTGAATCTGGTATAGCAACTGTTGATTTCAGCATGGTGTTTTGCCTTGCCATAACGGTTTAACGCCTGGCATTTTTTCATCTTAGTCTTTTTAATAATTTAATCCAAAAGTCCAAAGCGGAATCACATTGAGGTAACCATATTCAATATCGTCTTTTACCACGAATGATTTTCCGTTGTTTTCTATTTGGTTTTGTTGCTTATTTTTTCCTCCAACTTCAAACGTATAATTATCAATGATGAAATCGGCTTTTTGTGACGACATTACTTCGTTTTTTGCTCGCATTTGATTGAAGAAAAAAGTCTCTCGTATGTTTCCAACATTCGATTTATCCCCAACCAAGTTAAAAATGATATTTGTATTATCTAAATATACTTTATCAACCTTTCCTAATCCTCGAATACCGCTTGTTTCATTGCGTAATTGTCCAATTAGGCCAGCTTTTTCCATATATGAGAAATAGTCGTCTAAGGAATTCCGACTTACACCTATTATTTCTGCTATTTTGGAAAAATTAGGTTTAAAGGGCACGCTTTCTGCAATAATGGAAAGCAGACGTTTCAGTTTGCGACTTGTTCCGACATTTAGGTTCGCATATTGTGGAATATCTGATTCTAATGTCTGTACAATGATTTGACCTAAACGAAGATTCATTTCATTTTCAATTCCAAAAGGATAATATCCTCGTTGTAAATAGTCATTAAACAATGGTAAAGGGTGTTGAATATTTTCAAGCCTTACCTCATTATTTATGATTTGCTTTAGGGTATAAACGCTTGTTTCATAGTTATGAAAGAATTTCAAATATTCACGAAATGAAAGTCCTTGTAAATTGTAAATTATTGCACGGCGACTTAAATCAGCCGAACCTTTCAGTATATCCAATACTGAAGAACCGGTAAATACAACCTTCAAAGTAGGAAATGAGTCATAAATATTTTTTAGTTCGCGAGACCAGTCAGTATATTTATGAATTTCATCGATAAATAAATATTCTCCAGCATTTTTATAGAAATTATCCGCTAAATCAAGAAGTCTGTTTTCGCCAAAGTACATATCGTCTGAGGAAACATATAATGCTTTTTTACTATCTAAATTTTCCTTGATATGTTGCAAAATCATAGTGGTTTTACCAACTCCACGTGCACCAATAATTCCAATCATTCGATTATCCCAAGAGATTTTATCGTATAAATAACGTTTAAAATCCATTGTCGTACTTTGTAAAAGCGTTTCAAATTTCTGATATAGTGTTCTCATTGTCTTGATAATTTTCATAAAGATACGAATTGCACAATCAATTCAACAATTATTTTGCAAAATGTTCAATTAGATGTGCAAATGTTGTTTCTGCTTGGCGTTAACAAAAAGCTAAAACCACGGTAGATGGCGTAAGCCCTTCGGCGGAAAGCATTTTAATGGCCGTGAATTTGATGTAGCAAATACCCTTAACTCCTTACAAAATGGGGCATTTCATTAGGCAAAACAATACTTATTTCAACCAAGCCGGCAATTTGCCCATTTTGGTACCAAGGCGACTGGTGAATCAGTTTCTTGACCCCATCCTTTTCAATGGTGTAGGTATTGGGTATTCCTGTGGCAAGGATTTCCCTTATTTTGGCACTCGATTTTTCAGTGTGGCAATTATAAAGGCTTTGACCGGCTAGCTTTTTGCCACCCCATTTTTCAAACGTAAGCTGAGCTTTATGGTTCATATACACAATGTTGCCGTGGGTATCGCAGATGGTTACTGCCGAAGGGTATTCGTCCCAGTAAGAATTGATTTCCATAGATAAATAGTGCTAAAATGAATTCAAAAATAGATAAAACATATCAATCTGTTTGCAAGGCATAACTATAAAAAGTACATTTATTTTTTTATTCGGAACAGTAAATAAATCACAAATCATGAGAAATACAACCCTCGTTTTAATCCTGATAAGCCTTGTGCTTAACGCTAAAGCTCAAACCGGAAGCATCGGCCCTGAGCAGCTTATCCAAATTAAAAAATCGTACAATGTAACCGATCCGGCCACAAGGGCACTGACCAATGCATTGACCAACAACGACATTAAAAATTTAATTTTAGACCGACCGAATCTGGCTACCATCGACCATAACTTTAAATATAAAGTGAAGGTGTTGGGTATTTCCGATCAAAAAAAGAGCGGCCGCTGCTGGATGTTTACCAGTATGAATGTGCTTCGCCCAATGGTAATTGAGAAATATAAGCTCAGCAACTTTGAATTTTCGCACAATTATTTGTATTTCTGGGATGCCTTTGAAAAAGCCAACCTTTATTTGGAAGCACAGATTAAATATGCCAATAAACCATTGACCGATTTATATGTGGATTGGTTGTTTAAAAACCCCATTGGTGATGGTGGCGTTTGGAGTTCCTTTACCAACCTGGCTGATAAATATGGTTTGGTTCCCAAAGAGGTGATGCCCGAAACCAATTCGAGCGAAAATACCAGTTGGATGATGCGGGTTATCAGCACCAAATTGCGGGAATACGGTTTGATATTGAGGGATATGACCGCTAAACAAGCCAAACCCGAATCAATTCAAGCCACAAAATTGAGAATGTTGGGCGAAATTTATCGAATTTTAGCCCTAAATCTTGGTGAACCGCCTACCGAATTTACCTATCGTTTTGTTACTAAAGATGGGGTAATTGGCGAAACCAAAACCTTCACACCAAAAACTTTTATGTCCGAAGTACTTGGTTCTATTGACTTTACCAACTACGTGATGTTGATGAACGACCCCACCCGTGAATATTATAAAATGTACGAAATTGAATACGACCGCAACGTGATGGAAGGCCGCAACTGGACTTACCTGAACCTTCAGAACGAAGAATTAAAACCATTTGCCATTGCCAGCATAAAAGCTAATAAAGCCTTGTATGCCTCATGCGATGTGGGAAAACAGCTTAACTCCGATTTGGGCTATAGTGATGTGCATAATTACAATTTTGAATCGTTGTATGGCATTTCCTTTGGCATGAACAAAGCCCAACGGATTCAGACTTATGAAAGCGGATCGTCGCATGGAATGGCGCTGATTGCTGTGGATGTTGATGCCAGCGAAAAACCCGTTAAGTGGCAGTTTGAGAATAGTTGGGGAGCCACCAGCGGGCACAGCGGTTACCTTACTTTTACCGATAATTGGTTTAACGAATACCTGTTTCGCGTGGTGGTGTTGAAAGAGTTTTTAGACGACAAAACCTTGAAACTTTTGGAGCAAAAAACCATCGTGTTGCCACCTTGGGATCCTATGTTTCAGGCGGATGAATAATGGATTGGAAATCGCTTTTTTAATGGAGGAAGAATTTATAGCGTTTGGAATATAGACTCCATTTCTAGAAATATAAATCTATGAAATCATGATAAAAACTATTTCAGAAGGTACTAATTATACAGCAATCGACATCGGAGCGCTGGACAAATTATCTGACTATTCATTTATTCATCCTAAATTAGGTCATACGGTTGAAAGCAAACTATTTGTTGGCGAACTTTTAAAATCCACCGGCTCTGAGGTTTCTTTTATGGAACTCCCTTCGAAGACAATCGTATCTTTTCTGCATAAGCATAAAAAGCATGAGGAGATTTATATTTTTTTAAAGGGAACCGGACATTTTCAGGTTGATGAGGATGTGTTCCCAATAAAAGAGGGTTCTTTAGTGAGAGTTTCACCCAATGGCAGCAGAACCTTGAGTAATTATTCAGAAAATAGCATGATATATATGGTAATACAGACAGTTGCCGATACCCTAAACAGTTATAATATTTCAGATGGATATCGTTTAGAGGGTGAGATAAAAATAAAATGAACTTAGTTCAAATAGAGGAAGATGGAGGATAACCCAATGAAAGCAAGCGTTTACACAATATATGGAGGACCCGAAGTACTGGAAATTAAAGAGGTAAAAAAGCCATCTCCGAAAGCCAACGAGGTTCTAATAAAAATACATGCCACAACAGTAAACAGAAACGATTGTGGATTCCGGAAACCTGAATATCAGGTTATTATCCGGCCCATCAACGGCCTCCTTAAACCAAAGCGAACCATTTTAGGGACAGAGCTAGCGGGTGTAGTGGAAGCAATAGGCAGCGATGTACAAACCTTCAAACCCGGTGATGCTGTTTTTGGATTAAGTGGTTGGAATTTTGGCACCCATGCTGAATATGTTTGCTTGCCCGAAACCGCTTCCATTACCATAAAGCCAGCCAATATGACGTTCCAAGAGGCTGCCGCTGTCTGCGATGGCGCCTATCTGGCATTGAATATCCTTCGTAAAATAGATTTTAAGGTTGCGTCCAATATTCTCATCAATGGGGCTTCCGGATCCATTGGTTCCGCCGGTGTTCAACTGGCAAAATATTTTGGGGCTAAAGTTACCGCCGTTTGCAATACCAAGAGTCAGGAATTGCTGAAATCGTTGGGTGCCGATGAAGTGATGGATTACACCAAAGAGGTTTTTACCAAGAATGGCCAACAATACGATGTGGTTTTTGATGCCGTGGGCAAGAGTTCCTTTTTCAAATGTAAAAATATCCTGAAGCCCAAAGGCATCTATTTCTCCACCGAACTAGGATTTCTAGCGCAGAATATTTTTCTACCCATGTTAACACCACTTTTAGGAGGTAAAAAGGTCATGTTTCCCATGCCCAAAGACAGCAAAGAAGACATTGAATTTATAAAGAAGCTGATTGAGGCCGGAAAATATAAAGCGGTAATTGACCGGGTTTACCCTTTAAAAGAAATTGTGGAAGCCGCCAGGTATGTTGAAACCGGTCAGAAAACTGGTAATGTGGTTATTACAATTGAGTAGATTGTAGCTATTCACCTACCCAATAGCTAGGATAAAAAATGTTCAATGCAATACAAACAAATTACAAGTAATCGGATTTGAAAAATGTTTGTTTATCAGGTAAATCGCTTTTAAATAATTCCAAAGGGGATCCTCGAACCAGTCGCGCGTAACAGATCATGGCGGATACCATAACCCCCGCTGCCGCACAAGCCCTCTCGTGTGGCTTGTTGCAATAAAAAGCAAAGTTATAATATTAGGAGCCTCTCTCCCGATAGCTATCTGGATGGGAGTTTTTATTTTTTGTGTAAAGAAACAAAAGCAATAAAACAGGTAACAGAACTGTTGAGTCATAAAATGAATGAATCCCATTAGAGGATTTAAAAAGAATTTAGAAGAATACCATCCATTGAAATAGAAACTATATGAATGAATTATTCGTTAACTTTGTAAAGTTTAAAAATGTATCTGAAATGGATTTACAAGTTGTAAAAATTGATGTGCTGCAAAAAATTATGAACGTATCAAAAATATCACTTCTTGATAAAATTAATGATATTTTGGATAAAGAAATGATTGTAGGTTATACAACAGACGGTGAACCTTTAACAAAAGAAGCCTATAACGCTCGTCTGCTGTTGGCTGAAAAGCAAATAGCATCAGGAAATTATATTTCTCAAGAAGATTTAGAAAAAGAAGTGGAAAATTGGTAATGGGAGTGTTGAAGATAGCTTGGACAACACAAGCAAAAGAAGATTTGAGGAATATCTATAAGTATTGGGAGAAGAAGTCTTTGCAAGGAGCGATAAATGTGAGGTCAGATATTCTTAAAAGCCCAAAAACGATACTCTATTCTGAACAATATCAAATTGATGATATTAATCCAAAATACCGTAGGATTGTTGTTCGTGAGAACTATAAAGTTTTATATAGAGTTGAAAGTAAAACAATTTTTATAATGGGAATTGTTGGTACGGCTCAATCGCCAGAAGTAATAAGAGAGAAATAAACTACTAATCCGACACTTGGAAAAGTGGTGTTCGGCATCGATCGCCGGCAAAAAGCCACGCCAAACCATCCAACACTTTTTTATAGACATTTTTTGTTACTCCCTTTGGTCGTGAACTTTTCTCATGACCGAAGGGAATAAACCGCTTCAATAAGTTCAATTGAATAAAAAAAATTGGTTCGCCCGCCGCGGTTGGTACATTTGTTACGGTTTTTACACGCAGCAATATGTAAGCAATATAAACTATAACGAAAAAGGACAAAGAATCGCCATTTATTATGGGAACAACAGTAAAACCAAATACGAATACAACCCGTTGACTTTCCGGTTAACCCGCCTGTTGACCACCCGCAACACCGGCCAGGACATTTTGCAGGACTTAAATTACACCTACGACCCCGTGGGAAATATTACCCAACAGGTGGACAATGCGCAACAAATTCACTACTTTAGCAACAGCGTAATTGAACCCAAAGGAATGTACAAATACGATGCACTATATAGGTTGATTGAAGCCAAAGGCCGTGAGCTAACCAGCTTGCAATTACCTACGCACGACGACTTTGCCAACAACATTCCTGTACCCAACACCGCCAGTAACGCCATGCAAAACTACACCCAGCAATATAGCTACGATGAACTGGGAAATATAAACCAGATGAAAAGCATGGGTAAATGGACACGTGATTATTACTACAATTTTACAGCCAACAATTACCTCCTTGGCCATACCGAAAATACAACAGAATACACCTATGACCAGCACGGCAATATGCTTACCATGCCCCATTTACAGGCATTAAGCTGGGATTACAAAGACCAATTAACCAAAGTAGATTTAAATGCTTCTGGTAACAAAGCGTACTATATTTACGATGCAGGAGGAAACCGCACAAGAAAGGTAATTGTAAAAGGAAATATTGTAGAGGAAAGATATTATTTGGGCGACTACGAATTATACAGGAAAACCAATAACGGAACGGTAGAAGTTGAACGGAGTACGGTTCATATTTCTGATGATAAAAAACGCATTGCACAAATTGATGATGATGGAACGACTGAAATAATACGCTACCAGTATGATAACCACCTTGGTTCAGCTTCTTTAGAGCTAGATAACAATGCAAATATTATTAGCTATGAAGAATACCATCCATTCGGAACTACTTCATATCGTTCTGGTCGTAGTGAAACTGAAACTTCATTGAAAAGATATAAATACGTTGGTAAAGAACGTGATGAAGAAACCGGACTTTACTATTACGGCGCTAGGTATTACGCCGCCTGGATAGCCCGTTTTGTTAGTGTTGACCCCTTGCAGTTTAAGTACCCGCAGTTCTCTCCTTTTCAATATTCTGCAAATTGCCCAATTA
This sequence comes from Salinivirgaceae bacterium, assembly GCA_041664345.1. Classification (GTDB taxonomy): domain Bacteria; phylum Bacteroidota; class Bacteroidia; order Bacteroidales; family SZUA-534; genus GWE2-40-63. The sequence continues at coordinate 88,471 of JBAYKX010000009.1, read as the reverse complement.
CATTTAACGATTTGGACGGTAACGAAACCAAACTAAATGAGAAGTTAAATGTGGATATCCCTATTAATCAAAAACCTGTTATCAAGGAATTAACAGTAGTACAGGATAATGTAAAGGCACCAATCAATCCTAAAATTAATTTTGTAAGTAAAGATGAAGCTGATGCAAATAATTTAAAGGAATTTGTTTCAAAAATGGGCTTTACTTCTGATGTAATTGAGTCATCCTTTCGTCAAATGAATAGAAATATTGTTTTATCAAAGGATGGAACATTTTATAAGAAAATAGGCGATACAAGTTTAGATATTTCATCAAAAAAAATATTGAAAGATGGTGATATTGTTAAGATTAAAGCTGGCAGACATGCCCAAATTAATAATGATATAAGTATTTCAAACAAAACAATAGGATACATTGGTTTAGGTTTAGATGTTACTAATGCCTTAATTGGCTTATCTGATTTTGTAAGTGAAGTCGATCCAAAAATTAAAAAACAAAATAAAGAATTGTTTTATAAAGACTTAGCAGAAATTGCTATTGGACTTAATCCATATACCGGTGTAATTTATTCATTTGGCTCGATGCTTTCCAAAGATCCGGAAAATCAAAGAATATTACTTAAAAAATACGAACAAGAGATGATAGAATATAAATCAAAGGATTTGGAGGAATACGAAAATGCGAAATTTCATTACAACTTTTATTATAAAGAATTATATGGTACCCAAGAACAGGAAAGTAAGCAACAATTTATTAATCAAGGTAACTAGACCTTTTACCAAAATCGTAAAAGGTCTAGAATTGATTGAAAGGATATTTTTATTCTCAATCAATTCTTTAATTTCAAAGTTTGTACATAAAAGTGATTATTACAAAGTAGGGATACTTTCTGTATGCATATTAACAATCAGCGAGTTATTTTTTATTTTTCATTTTCAAATAAACAATATAATTACCTCTCTGCTTATTGTTCTTTTATTTTTAATAAACATAATACGATACTATAAATTGAAGACGGAAGATTATTTTGAATTCATTAAGTTAAAAAGTAAAGTATTAACCTTTTCCTTAATTGTTGTTTGTTGGTCATTGATTATTCTCAATTTTTACATTTTTTTCAAGTAAATTATTCCCCGCACGAGTCCCCTCGTGTGGCATGTAACATTAAAAAGCAAAAAACGAAATAGAACGGCAAAGCCCCGGTTTGGGGCTTTTGTTTTTATAGCGCAGCTACATTTTTCTGAAAGAACTCTTTGAATTTTTTCTTGGTAAGGAATGTTTCGATCATTTTAAAGATCATGTTTTTTATAAAATTAATTTCTTAATCTGCCATAATGCATCGTGCATCATTTTTCAGTTTCTCTATTTTCTTCTTTTTTATTTCCATATCGTAATACGATTCATCTTTCAAATAGGTCCTAATAAATACAATCCCAATAGTTTCAATTTTTTTAAGCTCTTCTTTAGTAATCGGGTAGGTCATGGCATAGGCCGAATAAATTTGTAAGTTTACAAAATATGATTGAGGGGTAGCGCTATTTAATGAGCTTAATTCCATCGTTGTCCCATCGGTGAGCTTTAGGGTCAATTTATTCCCAGCCGGTATTATGAATGCTTGGTCATTGGGGATATTAACATACGATTCCAATCGGAAATCATCGCCTGACCGATAGAATGCAAAGGTGAAATAATTATTATAGGTCTCCGAAATTCTTCGCTCATTGGTGCCAGAGAAAGGGTCTTTTTTGTCAACATCATAGTGGCATTTTTGTGCGTTCGATACGGTTGCAATAGATATTACCAAAAGAAAGGTACTAAAAATGTTTTTAATGTTCATAGTTGAATTTTTAATGGTTTTATAATAGTTGCAAAAAATACTGTTTGTAACCTAAGTTGAGCAATTTGACCCAGAGTCCTCGGGGGAAAAAGTGCTTTACTTAGGATTAACCCCGACCTAGAAATTGTTGCAACTCACCAAAAAGATGAACAGTATAAAGTGAATTACTTACAATTTCTTGGTCGATTGAGTGATTTGCCTTTCCAAATCTCTCAATTTGGGTATAAATCGCTAGTTTCAAAATTTGGCCAACAATTATATTGGCAATAATAAGTCCAGTTAATAGCACAAAGGAATTATAAAAAGTACTCCAAAGTTTGGTACATCATCACTTTTTAACAACAATCGGCGCAATATCATAATAATGGGTCGGGTTAATTTCCCCGATTTGTATCGTATAATTTACCGGTTCCTGCTTTAGCCCATTGCTCCAAATCTCTAGCGTATAACTATTCGGAAACACCTCTTGGAACACATACATACCATCGCTTCCGGTATAAACCGGGATGGTGCGGTTTTCAAGCGAATCAACCAACGTTACCGCTACTGCCGATACCGATAACGTGTCGCGCCCTGACAATTCTATCAACCTTCCGCGTACCGTAACTGTTTGTGCCTTAGCACATATGCCGCTTAGGAGTAAAATGCCAATGATTATGTAAATGATTTGTGCTTTTTTCATACTATGAAATTTACAGATTAACATTCATGCCAAATACAAATAAGATTATCTAAGGGATTACAGTATCTGCCACATGGGCCCTAATACTGCTGTAGGCTGGTGTTAACGAGTGTCCCCAGTAACAATCGTTCCGGTTCTTCTTTAAATATACAAAATCGTTGGGGTTAATATCAAATCGGTTCCCAACCCGTTGTATTTCAAATTTTTTCAGTTTGGCCGGTAAATCCTCATCCACTGTAATCCCTAAGCTGCTGTACCCTTTTTTGTTGATGGTAAGTATCACCGGGTTGGTTTCATCGTTTTCATCCACCGGAATATTTTCTATATGGAAATATCCGGTATTCTCAACCCCGGTTTTGGGTGGAGTAATTGAAAAAGTTATCCCTTCGAAAGGGGATGCAATTTCAGTACTGTCAGTATCGATGAATCTCAGGTTACCCACCACCGAATACATCACAATACTGCTTTTACTTGGTATGCCAAAGAAAAAAATGATACAAAAAATTGAAAACACTCCACTGGCATGAATACCTTTTGGTAAGTCGAAATTAATTGCACCCGGTAGGGCAACCATAAAAGCTGAAGCCCCAATTCCAAGGATCACTTTTAGGCAAAGTATCTGAATATCGCTTTCAATGGTAACCATAAAAAAAGCTGCAAAACATGTTAATACTACCAGTATTGAACCAATAATAATGTAAAGTAAGGTGGTTTTTTTCATCTTCTATTCCTGTGTAAATAGTTCATAATTGTAAAAAACATTTCAATTGGAAGGTACTTTTGTAAATTCTGGATCAAAAACTCTAATTGTTCAATTTTACAAAATATTTTGCAAATTAAGACTTACTTTTCAGTATTTTTTTTTAAATTTGGTTTCCAGTATTTACGATTATTACTAAAGTCAGTATCCTTTTAAAAATTAATTGATACCATAAGAATGTTTGAATAGTTGTGTACTTAATTATTTGCTAATAGGCAAGCACCGGCCCTCGATTTAAAAATTAACAGATGAAACATTTTACCATCCTTATATTGGTTGCCCTAGTTACACTGGCCGTATTGTTTGCCTACTATAATCCCGATAAGCTCGAGGATATCTGGTTATGGGTGATAGGGTTAGCAGGAATGGCAGTCGGTTATGCAAAAGAACTTTTTGAATTATTAAAGAAACAAATCGGACTCATTAAATCAAAAAACACATGAAAAATTTTGTATTGAATAAAAAGAACGATCATGGATTGCTGATATTAATCGCATTGGTTTTTCTGGTGATAACTATTATTGGTTCGGTACTGCTTTACGATGCCAAAATACCGGGCTCGGTTTACAACCTGATTGCCTTCATTATTATTACCCTCTGGATGTGCATTTTTACGGTTTATTTTGTTTGGGCTTTGCATTTTTACAACATAAACTTTGGCCTAACCCAAGGGGAATGGGAACAGATTGAACAGAGCAAACAGCAACGTCGCGATGGGCAAACATTTAACGACAACGATTTAGCCGGCGAACCCCTTGAAAACCCCTACAAAACTGAAACATTTGGTTTGCCCAATGGCACTGTTCGCGGGATGATAGCTTTTACCTTGCTTTTTGGTGCCATCGCCCTGCTTATTGCCAGCTTTTCGCCTCAGAACCAGTTAAACCCCAATACACTGTTGGTTGATCAGTTCGACTTTTTCAAGACAGCATTCCTGATGATGATAGCTTTTTACTTTGGCTCGCGGTCGTTGGAATTTTTAAAAGGCAAACCTGCGCCAATTCCCACACCGGTTAAAGGCAAGGATCCACTTACCACTGATGCTGCCGGTGTTGTTCAACCAGCCCCGACAGCCGAGAATCCGGAGCCAATTCCCAACATCCAGGTTTCGGTGGCGGGCAATGTATCTTCGGTTCCCATGATTACGCAAGTGAAAGATCCAATGGCTTTTAACGAATTTTAACCGCCAGGCTATGCGTACCCAATTTTTTGTGTGCCTTGGAATGGTTGTCATGCTTTTTGCATCGTGCCGCGACGACCGTAGCCTTGTGGTGGGGAAAATAAAAAAGTCGGCTCACTTGGCCACCACCCAGTTTACCATCGATAAACTGGTGTATGGGGTTCAAAATAAAAAGCTCTTTTGGGCCATCAACTTGAATGAGTCGAGGTTTTTGGCACAGACCCAGGCGGTGGTGAAGGCCGGGATTGATTTAGATGAACTAAAAGAGGAGGATATTTCCATCGACGGACAGAAAATCACCCTGAAATTGCCTCCAGTTCGGGTCATTACCTTTTCATACCCCTCCGACCGGTTCAAAGAGCTCAAAATCCTTTCGAAAGAATATGCCTTTAACCTGATTCCGGTGAAGGAGAAGGAACGGTTTTTCCGCGATGCCGAACTCGACATCCGTCAGGCTTTGCCCTACATGAATATTACCAAAACAACCCAGCAGAAAACCCGCATTTTATTCCAAGCCTTGCTGAGGAATTTAGGATATACCGAAATTTATATCGAATTTAAAGAGGGCGAGCTGTTGCCAACGCCGGTAAAGGAGGTAACACCATGATAGCCCTGGTACTGAAATATTGGAAATTGATGCTCGACATCCTTATTGTGGTGGCACTTTGCGTGGCCTTCAGCTATTTCGATCCTTTTAAAATGTTCCGCAAAGCCGAACTAAAACAGACTGCTAACATGGTGAGCAGTGTGAAAGACATTGGTGAATTGGTTGCTGCCGAATATTACGGCGAAGTAATTTCTTTTGAAGGTGATACCCTAAAGTTAACCGAAGACAATTTGACCGATTCTGTGAAACATTTTTACAGCCTTATGGTGACCGATCTGGACCAAATTTCCGATAAGGCTAAACGGGGGGATATGACTAACGCAATCAGCGAAGTGATCAAAAGGTTGAAAGAATCAAACAAGGATTTATATCCGGCCTTTATGGCTTTTATTGCCCACAAACACTTCGACAAACGGATTGAGAAATATGTTGAGCAGGATTCACCGTTGAAAATAAAAAATGGAACAGATACCGATTTATGTTCGGATATTAGGGATGAAATGCTCAAAAAGAAAAAACAATTGAAGAAAAATTATTCCACCGATTTGGCCGACCTGTATTATACTGACTATTTAAATGAGCTGCCAAATTACCTCGATGGGTTTTACGATTTTTATTCGCAAGGCCGTTTTTCCGGTAAAAAGGGAGACGATAAAGAGCCGATTATACTCATTGCAAGGGGTACGGTAAAAGCAGGGTTCAATTTTGGGAAGCTCGATGAACGGAATTTCCTGTACAACCCCTCGAAAAAGCACATCAAGCTTTATGGATTATCAGCCAAAGTGCTCGATACGGTCATCAATCCGTGGTTTATTCCCGAACGGGAAGTGCCCGGATATGAGTTTGTCAACAATCCAAAAACAACCGATTATGCGCAGGTGCTGGCGGTAAAGAATATTTGCCGCCACAAACTGGCTGGCAAAGCGTTGGAAGCTGGATTGTTGGAACAAGCCCAGCAGAATGGGCGAGAGGTATTGCAGAACTTTTTTTCGGTATTGCTCAACGAACCGGAACTAACTGTTTCGTTCAACGAAATGCCCAACCGCCATGTGATGGAAAGGATTACCCGCGACACACTGATAACACCTGCCGAAGCCGAGGAATTTTCGCAACTGCTGCAACGTTACCGGTTAGCCATGGAAACGGCTACCACCGAGGAGCAGAACAATTTAGCTTTTGAGCAAAGGATTCTTATCAATACTATCAAATACTGCAAATTTTCGTCCACCAACCAACCATTCCACCTTTTTGACCTGGCGTTTGTGCAATTCAAATACATACAGAAAAACATACCCAAAATAAACGATTCGGTTTGTGTATTCAAAAACAAGACAATCGCCTGCAACCAACTGGTTAAGGTTTATCTGGCTTATATCAGAGATACTTTGGCCAAAATGGAACAGGGAAAACTGTTGGGCTATTCCACCCAATATTTGGCTGAGAACCCTTATTGGTACTCCGATACCAGCATCTGTTTTATTTTCGATTTCAACCAAACCTTATCGTTGTTTCAGCAAGATTTTCCTGAAATTAAACCCATTGACTATCAATTTCCTCAAGTTGGGTTGTCGCAATTTTTATTGGATACTTTGAATTTTACCCAACTGCAACAATTGGATTCCATTGTAGAAAAAACGCTGCTGCAGCAGGCTTTTGTTATTAACGGTGAAAGGGAAATCCTGAAAAAGGTTGAAAACCACAATGCCCAGTATTATGTGAAATCGAAACCCATTAAAAAGTTTACCAAATACATTCAGCAACAATTACATAAAAACAATGAGCCATGATAAAAAAACATTATTTAGAGGAACTGAACATCCATTCCAAATACATCCGGTTGAACGATAAAGGTATTGATGTGAAACGCATCCAAGAGTGGATATTGTTATGGACGTTTATTAACAAAGATTTTAAGGTAAGTATTGTCCGCGATGGGGAATTTGGAACCGGCACCTTACATGCCGTTAAGGAATTCCAGAAGATGAAAAACCTGGATGCCGATGGCATTATTGGTAACATTACCTGGAGGGCGCTCACCGAACCCATGCTCAAAGCCTTTTCCCGCATCGACCGTAGTACGTTGGATGAGTTTGTGATAGGATATGCCCAGGCCCACCTCGATTCTTGTTCACGGGAATTTGTGCCCAACCAAGGGCCTTGGGTGCGGGCTTACATGAATGGCAAGGAAGGTAGTGATTTCCCTTGGTGCATGGGTTTTGTACAAACGGTGCTGGACCAAGCCTATTCATCGCGCGGAAAAGCCTTTACCGATTACCTGCCATACACCTTGGCATGTGATGATTTGGGCAACTACGGGCTTGCCAAAAACAAGCTTATACGCAATGCCGACCTTAAAAAACGCCTCAACGAAGTGCAGCCGGGCGATGTGTTCCTGGTGTGCAAAAAAGACAATCCGCTTGACTGGACCCACACCGGATTTGTGGTAGCACTTAACGGTTCTGAAATAGAAACTATTGAGGGCAACACCAACGAGGCCGGCTCCCGCGAAGGGGTGATGGTTCGCAAACGCACCCGCAACCTGAGTAAAGAGAATATTGATGTTTTTAGTGTTGGGGAGTAAACAGCCTGTAAGGCTGAAAGAATATAGCAAGGGGCACCGCCCCTTGTAAAAAATACCATCCAATTGTCAGGCTGTAGGCCTGAGAGAAATAGAATATTGTTTCAGGCTTACAGCCTGATTTTGCCACTAATATTGTACACAGGGTGAATGACCTGGGCTTTAATCTATCAGGCTTTCAGTCTGAACCATAGGTATAACTCCCCAGCTTTTAAAAGCGTTAAAAAAAAACACGGTTCACCGTTTTTTTGTTTTATATTTGGTTAACAGTAACCCAAACTAACGCAGATTATATACATCATATAGCAAACAACTTGATAGTTTTAATCATTTAATATAACCAGTAATGAAAAAACTTCTTTTACAAATCGGAACTATCTCTTTTCTAGTTTCAATAGTTATTAGTTGCGAAAATACTACTATTATTGACGTGGAGAGCAATATAACAATTGACACAACGATAAATATTGAATATCCTACAAAATTATATAAACTTGATTCTGTTGAATTAAGTCAATTAATAATTGAATCGCCTTATCCACTAGATGCTTACGGATTGGTTTGTCGTATCGGTTTTTTAAATGGAGGTTATTCATCAATCAATAATGCTGATAGTGTTATTGATTTGGCAAAAAAAACATTGATACAGAATTCTAAATTTTCTAATGTAACATCGGATTCTTCACTGATTTTAAACTCTGTTGAAAGATATACTGGACCAGGTGACTTTTCGCATTGGACAGTTATTTTTGAAAATCAAATTTACGATGGTATTGAAATATTAAATACCCGAATAATACAAATAGTGACAAATACGGTTACAATTATTGATGGGCATCATTTCAATAATATATTTATTCCTGAAGAAGGCCTACTGCCAATAGATACAATAAAGGCGAAGATTGTTGGAAAAACCATTGAATATTATGACTGGGTAGGAATTCAAGAGAAAATTATAACGCATAATTCAATTGTTGATGATTTTATAAAAAAAATTTACTGGTTTGAAAAAGAAAATTACCTCGAATTTAGGGTAGTATGGCAGATTCCAATACTTTACAACGATAATCCTAGTGATGATTTAGTAGGTTGGGGTTATGTAGGTTGGTATATTTATGTTGATATTTTGAGTGGTGAAATTTTATATATTTTGCCAACTTTTATTTCCTAGTTTATGATTTAATAGGTATTTATACAGGCACCTCTAAACCAGCCCAACATGACCACCCAAGAAATATTCAAAAAACCGGAAACTTACGGCAACAGCCAAACCAAACGCAACTTAATAGAGCCCCATTGGGTTTTGAACGGGTGGCAATAAGTGGAAAGTTGAAATTAAAGAACATTAAAATAGCATTACAATGGAACAGCAAAACGCAATAAAAATATTTGAAGCAAATGAAGTACGAAGTTATTGGGATGAAAAAGAAGAACAATGGTACTTTTCTGTAATTGACATTGTTGGAATACTTACTGAAAGCCCTGATCCAAAGGATTATTGGTATCGGATAAAAAAAAGAGAAAAGATTTCAGGTATTGAGTTATCGACAATTTGTCGACAACTGAAAATGGAATCATCTGACGGTAAAAAGTATGCTACTGATTGCTCAAATGTTCAAGGATTATTGCGTATTATTCAGTCAATTCCATCACCAAAGGCAGAACCATTTAAACTTTGGTTGGCGAAAGTTGGTTATGAGCGTATGCAAGAAATTTCTGACCCCGAACAAAGTTTGGATAGAGCACGGGAAAACTGGCAGAAATTAGGCAGAAGCGAAAAGTGGATTCAGCAGCGTATGACCGGGCAGGAAACCCGCAACAAGTTAACCGATTATTGGCAGGAAGCAGGAATTAAAAAGCAAGATGAATTTGCCTTACTTACCAATATAATACATCAGGAATGGACAGGTTTGACCGTTAAAAAACACAAAGATTTAAAAGGTTTGAAAACCCAAAACCTTCGCGATCACATGAGCGAAGCCGAATTGATTTTTACGGCATTGGCAGAACTTTCAACGCGGCAAATAGCAGAAACATTAGAGGCAAGGGGTTTACAAGAAAATGCCAAGGCAAGCAAAAAAGGCGGAGCTGTCGCAAAAAATGCACGAAAGGAATTGGAATCAAAAACAGGCAAAAGCGTAGTAACAGGCGAAAACTTTTTGCCACATTCAAAAGATAACAAAAAGCTTGATGAAAAATAATCATTACATTATGAGAAAAAGTGGTAGCGTTTCTGACAATTACAGAAGTGGACAATTGTATGTTTTTTAGACAAAAAATAAAAGAGAACTTCACAGTCGCCATTAAATAGGGTTTTAAGCGTCACGCAGTTCCGCTAGCTTAAACCCCCATTGAACTTTACCCCACTTAATAGGTCATATATACAGATAACACTATATCAGCCCAACATACCCACCCAATAAATACTTAAAGAACTGTTATAAAATCGGCGCAAGCTCTAGCATTTAATTGAAATTGTGAGGAAACCATGCGCCGAAAATGAATTGAAATTCTTAAATGAGTTTGCCCCGCAATAAAGGAGCGAAAGTCTATTTTTTAAGTTTTATATACCCATCTTAAAATTATTCTTATTTTTAAGCAAAATACTCTTTTTGAAAACTGCTTGCTTATATATTCTTATTGTGTTTGTATCGGTTGTTGGATGTCAACAATCGGTTCCAAGTAAACAAGCCCATTCATCTAATGTGATTAGTTCAAATCGGGTAATTGACAGCTTAATCCGGTTGTCAAATAGCAACTATAAGTTAAATGATACGATTAAACAGCCCTTTGATGAGTATCTTAGGGAAGCGATTGAAACGGCTCGCACGAGTAATCAGCAAAAGCGTATAGCTGAGATTTATAATTTAATTGCAAAACGGCACCGGAATATTTCAGAATATAGCACAGCCATTTCATATTATCAGCAATCACTTACCATAATTGAAGAGATTCAAAACGATTCGTTGAAAGCTAAAACATGGCATGAAATGGCAGTTGTATTCCGCCGGATTGATTATAACGCTCAAGCACTCAAGCTATATATGCGCGTTTTAGAGTGGGCTGAATCAGCTCACGACACCCTGTTGATACACTCCTCGCTCAATGGAATAGGGAATGTATATATCAGTTACAATAATTATTACAATGCTATTGGTTATTTTCAACGATCGCTGGCCTATCAAGAAAAGATGAAAACAAATCGGCTTGGGATGGCGATAAATACAAATAATATAGGCGAAGCATACTTATTCTTGCATAATACCGACTCTGCTTTGGTTTATTTGAAACGATCGTTCAAAATAAATTTGGAGATTGGTTCCGAACTGGGCCAAGCAATATGTCATAATGGAATAGGAATGGTTTATGTGGAACAGAAACACTATGAAAAGGCTTTGTATGAATATCAAAAATCACTGGAAATTAATCAAAAAATCGGTGACTTGATATATGTGGCCGATAACCATCGAAACTTGGGAAAAGTATATATGCTAACAGGGAACTATCCCCTTTCGGAGGAACACTTAGTTAAAGCCCTTGAAATAGGAAAAACAATAGGTAGTAACCTTCAGATTTTGGAAGCTGATAAAATCCTTTCGGAATTGTACAGCTACATGCAAAAAACAGAACACGCTTTAGAGCACATGCGCGAATCAATGGCCTACAAAGACAGCATTACAAAGGAAGTGAGCAGGCAAAATTCTGAAGCCATGGATGTGTTGTTTAGAGCTGAAAAGCAGGAACGTGAGATAGTAATTTTAAAACAAAAGGCAGAATTGGATACCTTGCAAATTAGTCGTCAAAAATTTTTGATTATTGGAATTGCATCTTTTGTATTAGCCATTGCAGTAATTATTCTATTCTTTTACCGACAGAGGTTGTTAAAAGAAAAATTGAGCCAAATGAGTTTGGAACAAAAATTACTGCGTGCTCAGTTAAATCCTCACTTTGTATTCAATTCCTTGGCCGCGGTTCAAAATTATATTTTACATAACGACAAAAAAGCAGCTTCTGACTACCTAGTGAATTTTTCACGGTTGATGCGGAATATATTAATGGGATCAGGATCCGATTTTATTCCATTGGAAAATGAATTGGAGATTTTAGACGATTACATGAAATTACAGCAGCTTCGTTTTCAGAATAAATTTGATTACCATTTTGAAATTTCGAACAACATAGAGCCTCAAACATGCCAAGTACCCCCAATGTTGGTACAGCCATTTGTTGAGAATTCTATTGAACACGGAATACGGGGAATTGACCGGCAAGGAATAATTATTATCCGGTTTAACCGGGAGCAGAATTTATTGCTGATTGAGGTGGAAGATAACGGCATTGGCTTACAAGAACACTCCAGCGAAAAACAAAAAAGCAATCATGTGTCAATGGCTACAAAAATTACCAAGCAACGGATGCAAAACCTGCAGAGTCTCACTAAAAGAACTTGTAAGCTCGAAATAATTGATAAAATATCGCTTCAAAGTTTGCCCGGTGTGTTAATTCGCATTCAAATTCCTTTCAACGAAGGGAATGGATAACCGCTCCTTTTTTAACGATAAAAAGCACTACAATCCTTCTTATTGCTCAATTGTTAATAACTATTAGCAAAGTCTTCATAAAAAAATTACAATAAAGTTTCAGATATTCATAATATATTAAATTTGGGTAGTTTTTAGTACCCTTATTTATGAATATAAGTATCAGGAAATCAACCATTGATGATTTACCTTTTTTAGAAAAAGTTGAAACTTTTTGTTTTCCTCAATTTCAACAAAGTTCCCGACGCTCATTACGGTTAAGTTTAGGTAGTCCAGCACAACAAGTATGGATAGCTGAATTAAAAGAAAAAAGGAAACATGTTGCTGTTGGTACATTAATTCTTAATTTATATCAGCATACCGTACGTATCTATTCCATTGGAATTTTGCCAGAATATCAGGGGCGGGGCATTGGACAAATTTTGCTGGCTCAGGTTAAACATGTGGCCATCTCAAAAGGGTGCGACAAACTTTCGCTCGAAGCCCTATCAACAGACACCAAGCTCATTGATTGGTATCAAAAAGCAGGTTTTGTAATTTCAGAAGAATTGCCCAATTATTATAGCGATGGCATTCATGCAAAACGTATGGTTTTAAACCTATTCGATCCCAAGGAACGCAATGCCATTTCGAACATAATTGTGGTTGACAATCCCAAAAAATGGAAGCTCGAAATTGAGGGATTAAGAGTTATTTCAGCCAAAACTTACCTTTCCGATCAGGAGTTTCAATCGTTGAAAAACGGAAGAATTTTTAACCTTTCCAATTCGTACCGATATCAAAGCATTGGATATTATGTATCGCTTTTGGCATCGGCCCGGGAGCACAGAGCCATTCCAAACGTTACAACCATCCGCGATTTTCGGAATGTTTCTATAATCCGTACAATTGCTCAGGATATTGATGATTTACTTCAGAAAACTCTGGAAAAAGAAACCCGAAACCAGATTAATTTTAATATCTATTTTGGACAAACTATTGAAAAAAACTTAAAAGTACTGGGGCAGAATCTTTATCGCTTATTCGAAACCCCGCTTATGCATGTTCAGTTCAATAAAACCGACCGTTGGGTAATACAAAGAGTAAGTCCAATAAGCCTTGACAAAATTAACAGCGAAGATTTTGAACGCATTCAGCATTTTGCCCGTGAATATTTTTCCCGGAAACGGTTTCAACGCCACCGCTTCAACAACTATAAATACGATTTAGCCATTTTGGTTAATCCTGAAGAAAAAAATCCCCCTTCGAACCCCGAAGCATTGCAACTATTCAAGGCTGCCGCTAAAAAAATTGGTTTTTACACGGAGTTTATCACCAAAGATGATTATGATAGGCTCACTGAATTTGATGCCCTTTTTATACGCGAAACATCCAGCGTAAACAATCATACCTATTACTTTTCGCGCACAGCCTATGCTGAGGGATTGGTTGTTATAGACGATCCCTGGTCAATTTTGCGTTGTTCCAACAAAATATTTTTGGAAGAACGCATGCGTCAGAATAAAATTCTTACTCCGCACACCCTAATCTTAACGAAAGATTTTATAAAAAAGAACGGGTTCGAAAACCTTACCTATCCTATGGTACTGAAACAGCCCGATAGCGCTTTTTCAATAGGTGTTACCAAAGTAAATAATCCGGAGGAATTGCATCACCAATTAACCCAACTTTTTAAAAAGTCTGATTTAATAATTGCACAGGAATTTGTACCTTCAGAGTACGACTGGCGGATTGGTGTGCTTGACCAAAAACCATTGTACGCTTGCAAGTATTTTATGGCAAAGGACCATTGGCAAATTGTAAATTGGAACGATGAACTCGACGATCATTATGGTTTAGTGGAAACCATGCTGGTTGAAGATGTTCCGGAACCAATTATTAAAGCCGCTACCAAAGCCGCAGCCCTAATGGGTGACGGCTTATATGGTGTTGACCTTAAAATGATAGATGGTAAAGCCTACGTAATTGAAGTAAACGACAATCCCAATGTAGATGTCGGTTTTGAAGATAGGGTGCTGAAAGAAGATCTGTATCTTAAAATAATGCAATCAATCTACAACCGGATTGAAATGTCACGCAATATTGCCCGGTTTGTATCTATTGAAACTGACATATAGAAGTCAGTTCAAACCTAACTAGCTGATTGTTATGGATTTTTATTAAAAGAATAGGGTACTACAGGATTTAGAGTGAGAAAAATTTATTCAGCCAAAAAAAATCTGTTTTGCAAGAATTGATAAATAAGGTAAGAAGGTGACTCTTTTTGTATCGTTTTTTCTACTAAGGTTTTAAATAAAAAATAAGGTTTTTAAAGACCTTATCTTTAAAGTTTTAACCTTAGTAGGAAATATCCAAAACCCTGACAACACCTTATTACCTTATTCAATAACCTACTACTTTCTATCACTCTAAATCCTTTAGTGCCAAGAATTCAGCTTTGCGGTTATTTAGAAAAAAGTATGATAAAGGTTGTTGGAACGCATTCATTCAGGCCATTCACAATGAATTTTTTTGTTGACAGGGAAAATATATCAGGCATCTTCTTTATTATCCCAACCGGCTACCCCGCCCGAAACAATAAATTTCATAACCTCGGCGGCTGGAATATCAATAGGTGTAATGTTGGCTATCGGAACCATAAACAATTCTCCGCTAAACGCATACGCATGGGGGAAATATACAGCTACCTTATCAACCAATTGAAGCCTACTTAAATCCGTTTCGGTAATAAATCCAATTTTTTCCAGTTCCGAAACTTTATTCACTTTAACTAAAACCGGTTTATTGAATTTCTTCTCTTTGCCGGTAAAAGCTGAAAACAAATCGCGCAACGCCGAATAAATGACTTTAATAATAGGAGTGCGTTCCATTATCCGGTTAAATAGTTTTTTAATAGGACTCGCTATTAATGTTTGTCCTAAAAAACCGAGCAATGCTAAAAAGAAGAATATAGCAATAATTCCCAATCCGGGAATGCTGAAGTGCACCATGGTCTGCAACACCTTTTGAATAAAGCCATCAACCACGGTAAATGCCCAATAAATAATATATACCGTTAACCCAATAGGTGCTATATATAATAATCCTTGCAAAAAATATGAAAACAACCGTTTAAGCATAACTCCAAATTTTAAAATGCAAAAGTAATGGTTTTGTTTTAATACTCATTACTGAAATTAAACCCAACAGGAGCAGTTGAATAAGTGTACATTTTATCATTTTTAAAAAATAATTCCAACGATTATTTAATTTAGAACGCATATAAATTGAGTGGATAATAATATCTTTGCCAGAATTTTAAACGATAAAACGATGTTCAATACGGAAACAATTTTTTTGGCTGGATTTTTAGTCTTTGTAATATCGATTTTACTGCTCGATTTATTAGTTATTGGTGGTAAAAGCCATACGGTTTCGTTTAAAGAAGCTGCCAGCTGGACGATGGTTTGGATAACTCTTGCTTTAAGTTTTGGATTATTCCTGCTTTTTTATGGCGAAAAAATGCACGGGATATACACATACAACGATTTGATGCATGTAGTTACAAAGTTCGATTATGGCCTCGACTTTACAGGAATGGGTTTTGATCAAGCGGTTGAATTATTCCGCAAAACGATGGCCATTAATTATATATCGGGTTATTTAATTGAAGAAATTCTTTCGGTGGATAATTTGTTTGTGATTATCATGATTTTAACTGCTTTCTCAGTTAAAAAAGTTGCCTATAAGCCGGTTCTTTTCTGGGGTATTCTAGGAGCTATTGTATTGCGTTTCCTTTTTATATTTATAGGCGCCGCTTTGATTCACAAATTTGAATGGATCCTGTATATTTTTGGTGGTTATTTGGTGTATGCTGGAATAAAAATGTTTATCAACCGAGCAAAGGAGGAAAAAATTGAACCGCAAAATCACCCGTTGGTAAAATTTCTCTCCCGCTTTTTCAGAGTATTCCCTAAATATGTAAAAAACAATTTTTTTGTGCGTCGCAAAAATTACACATACATTACCCCGTTGTTTATTGTACTTGTTATGGTGGAATTTACCGACCTTATTTTTGCTACCGATTCCATTCCGGCTATTTTTTCAGTAACCCGCGACCAATATGTGGTGTTTTTTTCCAATATATTTGCCATTCTGGGCTTGCGGAGCATGTTCTTTTTACTGATACATGTAGTTAATAAATTCCATTACCTGAAAATTGGCATTTCCATATTGTTAATTTTTGTAGGTATAAAATTGCTGGCTCATACCTGGCTTGTGGCTATTGGATTCAAATCCATCCATTCGCTCTATTTTATTTTGTTTGTTCTGTTTGCCAGTGTGGTTCTTTCACTCATGTTTCCGGTTAAAGAGGAGGCTCCAGTAAAAGCGTAATTTTATGATATACCCAATATATGCAAGTGAGGGTGTGACTTTTTAACTATCAGCGACTTAACTATTGAATATAGCGATGTTAAAATGGAGAGTCACGCCCTCAATTATTAATAAATAAGCAGTTTTCTGCGGATATAAAGGATGTAGTGCTTTTAAGAAAATGGAGCGCAAAGGATTTAAATTTCATTGGCTTGATGGGAATGCTGATATAGAAGAAAAGATAAAAAGGTCGATGGAATTTATACCAAAAGGAGCTAGCATCCGTTTATGCTAAAAAACCAACCATTGATTTATGATAAAAACGATTTCAACCCTTATGTTGCTGTCAATTACTAGTTTTAGTTTTGGGCAAACCGTGAGTGGAACGGTTTATGATAAAACCACCAAAGAACCCATTCCTTTTACCAATGTAAGCATAAAAGGGACTTCGATGGGCACGGTGAGCAACAGCCAAGGATATTTTAAGCTAACCATACCTTCGGAGTGCACCAACTGCATTATGGCATGTAGTTTTATTGGGTATAAACCGGAAACATTTTCCATCAAAAATGTAAACAAAAACATAACAGTTTATTTGGAAAAGCAAGACATTTTGTTGTCCGAAGTCTCCATCAGGCCCGACAGTAACTTATTTACTTTATTAAAAAGGGCTTATAAAAACATACCCTTAAATTACGCCAACGAACCCTCATTGCTTAACGGGTTTTACCGCGAAAGCTTGAAAGAAAAAAACGGTCCCTATTTGTACATGGCTGAAGCTGTGATTAATAGTTATGTAACTTCTTACCATAATTCACAGCAAGGACAGGTTGAAATACTTAAATCGAGGAAAAACATTATGCCCGGTGCCGACACCATTAACCGGGTTAAGTATTATGGAGGGGTTTTTGTTGCACATACTGACGATGTAGTGCATAACAGGACCGGAGCCATAAATCCTAAAAACTTTAAGAAATATACATACAACTATCTGGGGATGCAGCCTTATGGCGATAGGCTGGTTTATTCCATTGCATACAGCGCGGCCGACAGTAATATAAACGGAACTTTTTATATCGATAATCAATCGTTGGCCTATGTATATTTCGAATACGAGAAAATTGGGAGTTGGAAAAGTTCGACACCAGCCATTACTGAAAAAAGAGTTAATAGAAAAATGTTGTATACTGAAATTGATGGAGTCTGGTTTTTGAAAAGCAGCTCCGATAAACGCGAAGCCTTAAATAACCATTCCGGAAAAATGCTGGAATTATTTAATGATTACGTTACCACAAATTATTCCAATCAGAGCATTAATCCAATTAGCTTTGATAATCAGGTGGCTTATACCGATATCTTCTCCGATTTGGCCACCAATTACGATGAATCATACTGGAAGGATTACACCATTTTGGAGCAGGATTCGCTTACCACAAACCAGTTGGAACTGCAATTTACCAATAATGAATCGCAACAACTACTAACCAAAGAACATAAAACGGAACCCAGTGGTATTGATAAACTACTGCGTATTGCTCAGAAAATAAGCTTCGCTTACGCCATTAATTTTAATGATTACCAATTCCCGATAAAGTCTGCTAGGTTGGTATTCAGCGAATTGGAGGTTTCGAATAACAATATAAATAAGGCTGAATTGAATTTGGGTTTTTATAGCACAATAGGATACAACATTTATAAAAGGTTGAGTTTAACCTATGCAGGCAGTTCCAGTTTAATGAGTAACGTATATCAAAACACCCAACAGTTTGGGGCAGCGTATTTAATATGCCTAAAACCGGGCGGCAGGCAGTTTTTTGCCATTCCTGCTATAAATTACTATTACACCAAGAGTGGCTATTTATTGGGTTCCCAGGAATTAGCCATCCCACTTGTAGCCGGTGGAAAAACCTTTGAAAGCGGTTCAATTAATGTTTATACGGGTAAAAAGTATTCCGGTGTTTCAACCGGGCTCAGCTTTAAAACCAAACTGGGTGCATTTACTAATCTATTGGTGGGAGGAAATTATTATTTTCCGGTAACCATTTCCGATGGGCTAATATTGAAAGAAAACGGCGGCCTTTTTAAGAAGGAAGCTTACGTACCTTTTGATGATACCCTAGAATATTATGAGGATGGCAAACGCAAAACCAGTAACTCATTTGGTTTAGCTAACTGGAATGTTTTTGTTGGGATACGGTTTGAATTGTAAATAATAAATCCCAACAAGTTTTGCAACCTATTGGGATTCTTTACAATGAACTACTTCAAATACGCATCCAGCCACCTGAAAAACTCCCGTTGCCACAAAATGGAGTTTTGAGGTTGAACCACAAAATGGGTCTCTTCGGGGAAGTAAAGCAACCGGCTGGGGATTCCCTGCAATTGAGCTGCATTGAATGCCTGCAACGATTCGGTATAGGGAATCCGAAAATCCTTACCTCCAGTAATTATCATTATGGGAGTATCCCAGTTTTGAACAAATTTATGAGGTGAATTGGCATAAGCCTTTTGTGCCACTTGGTTTTTGGTTTCCCAGTACATGCCGCCCAAATCGTGGTTAGGGAAAAAAGATTCTTCGGTAGCGGCGGCAAAGCTCTCCAAATTGAACATACCGCAATGCGAAATAAATGCTTTGAACCTTTTTTGGTGATGCCCTGCTAAGTAAAATACCGAATAACCGCCGTAACTAGCTCCCACGCATCCCAAACGGTTGGCATCCACAAAGGGTTCGGTTTTAATGGCATCAATGGCCGACAAATAATCGTTAATGTTTTGTCCGTAATAATCGGTAGATATTTGAGCATTCCATTCCTCACCAAACGAAGGCAAACCTCGACGGTTGGGTGCCACTATAATATAGTCGTTAGCCGCCATAATGGCAAAGTTCCAACGGAAGGAGAAGAACTGATCAACCGCCGATTGCGGTCCGCCCTGGCAATACAGCAAGGCCGGGTATTTTTTGTTCGGGTCGAAGTTGGGGGGATAAACCACCCAAACCAGCATTTGTTTGCCGTCGGTGGTTTTTACCCAACGTTCTTCAGATTTGCCCATTTGTATGGAATCGTAAATGGTTTTGTTTTCGAAAGTAAGCTGTTTTTCTTCGCCGGTTTGGGCATCAATGGTAAACAACTCAGCAGCCATTTGGTGTGTGGTTTTAGCTCCCAGCAACAGGTTCCCTGCTTTGCTGAAACTGATGTAATTGTGTTGTCCTTTGGTAATTTGGGTAAATTCTTTGGTTGCCACTGTCACCTTATAAATCTGGCTTGTAGCGTGTATTCCACTTAAAAAATAAATTTCCGTTCCATCTTCCGACCAGGTATAATCGGTGGCATTTTGGTCCCAGGTATCATTCATAATTACCTGATTACCGGAAGCTAAATCCATAACCAGTAACCGCTCTTTATCGGATTCATATCCATTGGTTTTCATACTCAACCAAGCAATTTTACTGCCATCGGGCGAGTAAACCGGGTTTTTATCGTAGCCCATATTCGTAGCCGAAATATTTCTGGTTTCGCCGGTTTCAACCGAATACAGATAAATATCGGAATTGGTACTTACGGCATATTCGCGGCCATACAGTTTTTTGCAGGTGTAGGCAATGGTTTTACCATCGGGGCTCCAGCTAATTTCCGATTCATCGAAGTTGGGAGCCAATGGGGCATCCCACTTTTCGTTCAACAAAATGTCTTTGCCGGGTTTAACCAAACCGCTTCCAATTTCTGAAACAAAAATGTGCGAAAAGCTATAATCGGTCCAGTCGTTCCAATGGCGGTACATCAAGTTATCGGCTTCCAGAGCATTGGCTTTAGGCAAATCGGGGTTTTTCTCGGTAATGGTGGTATCTAATTTAACATCCTTGGTATAGAGCAGGTTTTTGCCATCGGGTGCAATTATAAAGGCATTGATTCCTCCTTCAATATCGGAAAAAGGCAAGCGGGCAGTGCCATCGGGATTCATCACCCATATCTGGTAATCGCCATACCGGTTCGATAAAAAAGCGATTTGTTTCCCATCGGGGGTCCAAATGGGAGCCACATCGGAAAACCGGTCTTCGGTTAGTTTTTTAGGTTCACCACCTGCCGAAGGAACTACAAAAATATTTGATGTGCGTTTGTTGGTTTTGGCATCGTAGCGGGTAACGCTGTAAACCACTTGTTTGCCATCGGGCGAAAGTTCCCCACCGCCAATGCGACCAAATTTCCATAGAATCTCCGGAGTTAAAATACCTTTGTCTTTTTCTGCTTGTGTTAAGGTACCGCTAAAGTCTGAAATTTCCTCGGGTGCCGGAGCCGGTTGCTTTGTTTGGCAGGAAACAAAAAGAGAGCCCGCCACGAATACTATCCAAAATGATTTGTTCATACTAATTTATTTTATCGTTTACTATGTCAATAGATCGTTAGATTATGAGATATGAGATGTGAGACAAATCGTAACATATTAATTAATATCAAGTTATGTAAATATTCAATATGCTTTTAATTATCTCATAGACAATGTTTCACAAATTTTTGCCGAACCAGTATTATGAAATTTAATGGTTATTACTTTTGTTTTCCAACATTCCAACATTCCATTTCCCCCATTCCCCATTTCCCCCCTTCCCCATTTTTTTTAATTCTTTAAATTCCGGATATTTCACTTTATTTACCATCCATACGGTTCAATCCTTTTATTGCCAGCTGGTAATTTGGTGATTGTTCCAGTGCTTTCAAATAATCGGTGCGGGCTTCCTGTTTTTTTCCCATCTTTTCGAAGCAAAAAGCACGGTTACACAAGGCGTCCGGAAAAACGGGTTTTCTCATCAGAGCACTGTCGTAATAATCAATGGCTCGCTCATATTCGCCGTAATAGGTCATTTCAATATATCCCAAATTGAAATGCACGAAAGGAAATTGGTTGGAAACCTCATTGAGCAGGTATTGATAAGTTGCAATGGCTTGTTCCAGTTTTTTAGTTTGCTGGTAAAACATGGCTTTTGCATACAACGCTTCGTAGCTATTGGGCATTATTCGTAAGGCATTGTTATAATAGGCCACCGCAATGGAATCGTTTTTAGCAGCAAAAAGCAACCCGAGTTGCATGTATGCATCGTAATAATCAGGCTCCCGTTCCACAGCAATTTGAAAACTGGTAATTGCCTTTGGAATGTTTCCTATTTCAATAAACACTAAGCCTTTAGTAAAAAAAGCCTGTGCATAAAAAGGATCAATTTCAGTGGCCTGATTAAGATACGAGATGGCTTTTTTATAGTCCTGAATATAGAAATACAAATTTCCCAGCCGATACACTATTTCTTTATTATTTGGAATTAATGTATTTCCCCTTAAAAGCAGTGAATTAATGATTTCCGATTTTCCCAACTGTAAATAAAAATCAGATAGCTTGATGTAATAAATAGGGTTCAATGAGTCGAGCCGGTTGGCAATGGTAAGGTCGTTTATGGCGCCGGCCAGATTGCCCATTTCTAAATAGATATCGGCACGATTTGAGTAAAGTTCCTGGTTACGGGGGTTTTCCTTAATAAGCTGAGTTACCGAATCAATTCTTAAAGAATCGGATATTGGTTTATTTGTTGAATCAATTGGGTTGTTTTTTCTATTGTTGCATGATACCAATACGAATAACAAACCTACCACTATTAACAATTTATTTATGTGTTTTTGCATTTCTAATCCTGGGAATTATTAGTTATGTTACTATTTTCATCAAATTCTTTCAGTAATCAAATATACAAATGGTTGAAGAAATAGGTGCAAATTGATTCAATTTTTATAACACCAAAAACACTCGGGTAAAATAAGCACACCTGCCATAAATTGAGCAGGTGTGCCATGGTTTTATCATACAATGCGAATGTATCCCGATGGTTTATTCAGTAATTTTAATGGGGCTTTTTGAAATTACTTCCACAATTTTTTTCTCCAATTCAGACGATAACTCAGGATTGTCCATTAATAAAGCACGTACGGCTTCCCGTCCTTGACCTAATCGGGTTTCGCCATAACTAAACCAGGAACCCGACTTTTTAATAATGTTGTATTCAACGCCTAAGTCGATAATTTCACCGGTTTTTGAAATTCCCTCGCCATACACAATATCAAATTCAGCTTTACGGAATGGAGGAGCCATTTTGTTTTTCACAATTTTAACGCGAATCCGGTTACCGGTAATTTCCTCACTGTCTTTTATTTGTCCAATTTTGCGGATATCGACCCGTACCGATGCATAAAACTTAAGAGCATTACCGCCTGTTGTTGTTTCAGGGTTGCCGAACATTACCCCAATTTTGTCGCGCAACTGGTTGATAAAGATGCAGCAGGTTCTTGTTTTTGAAATATTGGCCGTAAGTTTTCGCAATGCTTGCGACATTAACCGGGCTTGCAATCCCATTTTAGAATCGCCCATCTCACCTTCAATTTCAGCTTTTGGCGTAAGAGCCGCTACCGAGTCAATCACAATGATATCAACGGCTCCGGAACGTATTAAATGGTCGGCAATTTCCAAGGCTTGTTCGCCGTTATCGGGTTGCGAAATCAATAGATTTTCAATATCCACACCTAATTTTTCGGCATAAAAGCGGTCGAAGGCATGTTCTGCATCAATAAAAGCAGCGATACCTCCGGCTTTTTGACTTTCGGCAATAGCATGAATGGCCAGTGTGGTTTTACCCGATGATTCTGGGCCAAATATTTCTATCACACGTCCTTTAGGGAAACCGCCTATTCCAAGGGCCAAATCAACCCCAATGGAGCCGGTACTTATGGTTGGCACTTCTTCCACCACATAGTCACCCATTTTCATAATGGCACCTTTGCCATACGACTTTTCAATTTTATCAAGGGTAAGCTGCAATGCTTTAAGTTTTTCTTTACTTACATCCGTTGCTGCCGCTTTTGGTTCTTTAGCCATAGTATCAATAAGTTAATCAGTTAATTTTTTAATTTATCCGAATGGTAAATATAACTAAATATGCGTTTCTATTGTTTATTTGTTACTCAATCCTTTCATGAATTGTTAACAAAAGGAAGGTATTTATATCACAAATTGGTTAGGTTTTATTCTTCAATCGGAAGTTCTTGCAGATTTACCAACAATTTATTTTCTTTCGCTTTAATTTCGGTAATTACAAACCGTTGTTTGTTAACCGATATCCCCCGTGTGAGTTTTTGATAGGATACTTTGTTGTAGTCGTCGCCCAAAAATTTTATATTTTCAGGTTTTACCCGGGCATTTTCAATAATTTGGGTCATCACCGATTTAAGGTATTCTTTCCATAAGCCATGCGAAAAATAACATTGATCCACTGAATCGAGAGCCGGAATACCTTTATAACCAAGCGAATAAATGGGAATTGGTGTTACCTCTCCCTTAGCACCGCTAAGCACATCGTAGCGCGATCCAAATTCAGTTAATTGATAAAATTGCAGCTCCGGCACTGAGTCATTTATTGGCTTTACCTGCAATTCATAAATTGACTCAAATTCCCCGGTTTTGCTTATTTCTGTCTCGTTTCTATAAAGCTCTAAATTTATTTCATCTACCTGACTTGTTTCCACCGTTGTTGGAGCCGCATACTTAATTAGCACCAATGTTTCGTCGAATGCATTGCGGAACGAATCAACTACAGTATAATATTCACTGGCACAAGGTATTATTGAAGTGATACGGGTAAAATGCTCATAAACAATTTCGGTCGATTTGTCCACTTCGTTTAAAAAGAAATCACAAAGTAATTGTGTGGTTGATTTTCGTAAAACATTGGCCATTATTTCGGCCCGGTAAATGGCTTGTTGCATCGATTCTATAGAATCTAATCCAGGATCTGAAATGCCAATGGCAAACACTTCGTTTTTATCGGATACTTTGGGTTGAATAAACCATTCTGGCACTTGTTGCGGAGGCACATATTGATATAAAGCCGAATGATTTTCTCTTTTGGAATAGTTTTCTCCTTCACTTTCATTAATCTCTTGATTAAAAGTATTCTCAAAATTTTTCTGATCCCATTGTGAAAACGTAGATAAAACAATGATTAAAAGAGTATTGCTAAGAATAAATTTTTTCATTGAGTTTCAGTTTATTCGATTCCAAGATAGCTATTTTTAAAACAAGGGAATACTGGTATGATGATAATTTTATAAAATTGGTTGATTCATAAAGCATCAAACAAACCTTTTTTTTTAACTTTGAGGTCAAGTCTCTATTGGTGCATTGTTTGCCGAAATTTTGAGACCGTTTTTTATAGTTATTATAAACCGTAATCTCCAATACCATGAAATCAACCCTATTGCTATTTATAGTGCTTTTTATTGCATCTGGGCTACAGGCGCAAATTGCAGGCAATTTATTTTCTTCAAAAAGCGGAAAAATTGCTTATCGTTATGAATATTCAGGTAGCGTTACCAATTACTCCATTTATTTTGATGATTTCGGAAAGAAACAATGTTTTGATTTAGTGGGTAGCAATGCGGGTACTTCCGATCATTCGCGCACCATTATTACCCCGGAAACCATGTATGTAATTAATTATGACGATAAACAAGTCATGAAATTCCCGTTGGATGCTAAAGAAAAATCGATTGACGCGTATGGTGGTTCTTCGGCTGGTGGAGTTGATTTACAGGAGATGATGAGCGCTATAACTAAAAGCGGAAAAGGGAAGGTAGGCCAAGAAACCGTATTGGGTAAAAACTGCGATGTTTATGTTTTTAACGAATCGGAAGAAGGCAAGGGTAAATATTGGATTTGGAAAGATTTTGTTGTAAAAGCTGATTTTTTAGATGAAAACGGAGATCATTCATACATTGAAGCTAAAGAAATTGCCATTGATGCCGCTGTTGACAGTAAGGTTTTTGAAATTCCCAGTGGGTTTGAAATTATGGATATGTCGCAAACAATGCAGCAAATGAAACAATTGCAGGAAATGTACGGCATACCTGAGGATGATGGACAATAAAGTTGCACTAATTTTATCGGCGGAACAAAAAGAAATCGTGCTTAATTATTAGGGTTAATCCCATACTATAATCCACGTTTCCATTTATTAAGTCAAAATAGGTGTCGCCCATAAGCCCCAGATAGATTCCCCGATAAATATCTTTTGAGTAAAACAGGTGCAAGTTCAGTAACTCCCTGTTTTTTTGGTGGTAAAGTTCTCCTTTTTCAGAATAACTCTGATAAATAGGATGCCCCATTAGTGAAAGAAATTGCGATGATTTCCAATACTCGATCTGAAAATAACTGTTTTTTATTCCAAAAGTAAGTTGGTTGAGAGTACCCATTCCACTTGAGTAAATGCTTGTTACTGTGGGTGAATTGTCTTTAAAGCCAATAAGGTGCGATTCAAGTAAAATTTTATCCAGGAATTTGTAGCTCAATTTATTTTCCGCCTTAATCCCTATTTCGGCATTAATAAGGATTTTCATGGGGGTTTCGTTGGTGTCAATCTGGCCACCTTCATGGCCTATAATGAAGGAGGCTGGCAGCATAACTTCCCATTCCTCTGTTTTTAATATCGATGGTATGGCTGAAATGCCCGCCGTAAGTTTCTCCTGGCTGTCATCCTCGGGAAAAATAAAGTTCTGCCAGTCGAGCCATGTATCAAAATGAAAGCGTTCTTTTTCGAGAATATACTGTACTCCGTTTTCCAAATTGTTGGCAAAATACCGTTCCGAAAAAAGGATGGGCTCGGGCAACTTATGGTTGATGGTTCCCCTTATGTTGCCCATTATGAGCGTAAAATCGTTTTTGGTATATATTGCTGAATAAGTAGGAACTACTCGGGTATAATTATCGATGCCACTGTATTTAAGCAGGTGCACTCCTCCTTGAATAACAAGGTGTTCATTAAAATGATACTGCAATTCGGGGGTAATGAAATAGCCTATCAAAGTATAGCCATTCACTACGTCGCTAAAAAATTCGTTGTTCCACAAATAATTCGCATTGCTAAAACTTAAATAGAGTGCATTGCTATCTTTTATAATATCATTATTTAGCAGAGAATGATTGGTTGGATAGGTAAAGGCCGAGCCTTTTGTCCAAAACAATCCTAAAATGCAAATAATATGGAGTCCTTTTTTCAACATGTTTCAAATGTAAATAAATTTTGGAAATAAGTTTTCGATGCGGGTTGAGAAAGAGTATCTATGAATAATTCAATGTCGTTTAGTTAAGGCTTTTTCACCCTCCGGCCTTTGGTCACCTCCCTCAAGGGAGGACTAGCGCTGATGCTACAGCAGAGGTATCCCCTCGGGGGGATTATAGGGGGGAATTCGCTAACTAAACGACATTGATGAAGAATTTATAAAACCAGAATGTGATTTTTAACCAACTAAAAAAGGTGACTACTTTTGATTATCTTTCGCCAAATTATTTTCAAAACACTTTCATGGATAAAATCAAGCTTACCGTTCAAAAACGGATTGTCACCATTTCTATTATTCTATTTGTTGGCAAACTGGCCGCTTATTACCTTACCAATTCGGTTGGAATTTTAACCGATGCCCTGGAAAGTACCGTAAATGTAATTACCGGTTTGGTAAGCTTGTACAGCATAGGTTTGGCATTAAAACCAAAAGATAAAGGCCATCCTTTTGGGCACGGCAAAGTAGAGCTTTTGTCGGCATCGCTGGAAGGATTTTTGATATTTCTGGCCGGATTGATCATTATTTTTGAAGCGGTTAAGCGGTTTTTTATCCCCGCCGAAATCCAGCAGTTGGATATAGGGATTATCATTATTGCTGTTGCCGGGTTGATAAATTATGTTGTTGGGTTTTACAGCATAAAAACCGGACGAAAACATAATTCTGCAGCACTGGTAGCTGGCGGTAAACATTTACAGTCCGATACCTATTCTAGCATTGGTTTGGTTATTGGTTTGATTTTGCTGATGATAACCCGGTTGGCTTGGCTCGACAGTCTTATAGCTATCATTTTTGGAGGTATTATAATTTATACAGGGCTAAAAATAATGAAAGAGACCACTTCTGTTCTTATGGATGAAGCCGATTTCAAGATAATTGAAGCCATTACCCTGATTATTTATATGCACCGCACCAAAAACTGGGTAAACATACACAACGTTAAAATGGTTCGATATGGAAATTCCTACCATTTAGATTGCGATTTAACCTTACCTTGGTATATGAATGTGCGTGAAGCCCATGTTGAGATTGACCATTTACAGGAAGTTGTTAAAAACGGTTATTCCGAATCGGTTGATTTGACCATCCATACCGATGCCTGTACCGACGACTTATGCACTAATTGCCCAAAGAGTGATTGTTCCAAACGAAGCCATGATTTCACCTTTGAATTGCCTTGGACCGTTGAGCAGATTATAAAAACTAAAACGCAGCTTCAAGAAAACTAAAAAAATCAATATCCATATTTTTTCTTCCACCATCCGGCTAATCGAACCCTGATGGTTTCTTCCTGTGGGTTTTTTTGAGGGTTGTAGAATTTCAGTTCCCTGATTTTTTTGGGTAAAAAGTCCTGTTCGGCAAAGTTGCCTTCGTAACTGTGCGAGTATTTGTAATCAGTGCCATAACCCAGTTGCTTCATCAGCTTGGTTGGGGCATTCCGTAAATGCAACGGAACCGGTAAATCTCCTGAATTCCTTACCTCGGCTAACGCTTCATCAATGGCGGAATAGGTGGAGTTGCTTTTGGGGCTGGTAGCCAAATAAACACAGCATTCCGAAAGGATAATGCGTGCCTCAGGCATCCCAATTTTATGAATGGCATCGAAACAGGTGTTGGCCATAAGCAGGGCATTGGGGTTGGCCAGGCCAATATCTTCGGCTGATAAAACTACCAGCCGGCGGGCGATGAATTTAATATCTTCGCCACCTTCCAACATTCGGGCCAACCAGTAAACGGCAGCGTTGGGGTCGCCTCCACGGATTGATTTGATGAATGCCGATATTATGTCGTAATGCATTTCGCCCTGTTTGTCGTAAAGGGCAATGTTTTCCTGCAAAATTTCTTCCACCCGTTTGTTGGTAATTACAATTTTTGATGGATCGGAAACTTGCACTACCAATTCAATAATATTTAGCAACTTACGGGCATCGCCACCTGAAAAGCGGAACATAGCTTCCACTTCGTCCACTTCAATGGGAAGGTTTTTAAGTTCAACATCCTGAGTCAATGCACGGTTCAACAACTCATTCAAATCTTCTTTTTCAAGCGATTTGAGCACATATACTTGGCATCGCGAAAGCAAGGGCGAAATTACCTCAAAAGATGGGTTTTCGGTGGTGGCTCCAATCAGGGTAATGGTTCCTTGTTCAACAGCCGCTAACAACGAATCTTGTTGAGCCTTGCTAAATCGGTGAATTTCATCAATAAATAAAATGGCGTTGGGTTGGCTAAAAAACCGTCCCCGGTTGGCTTTATCAATGGTTTCACGAACATCTTTTACACCGCTACTTACCGCACTCATGCTGTAAAATGCCCGGTTTTGCTGGTTCGAAATGATATGGGCTAGTGTAGTTTTGCCTACCCCGGGAGGACCCCACAAAATCATGGAAGGAATATGCCCCGATTCAATGCTTTGGCGCAAGATAGCCGACGGACCCACCAGATGTTTCTGGCCGATGTATTCGTCCAAGGTTTTCGGTCGGAGCCGTTCAGCTAAGGGTTGCATTGACATGTGGTTATTTTTGGTAAAGATAGAAAAATGGGAATAACAATCGCCAGCAATCTAAAAAACGTATTATTAAATACGTTTAAAAGCCCATACCAAAAGAGGTAAAACAAGGGGTTTAATTCGTAATTACTTCCTGTAGTTTTGCCTATTGTTAAAACTCATTCATTGTTTTTGTTGCAAATATTCATTTCAAAAAACGCACATTCGCATGTCGCCACTATTTAACCATTTACTTATTCCCTTCATCGCCGCCATGTTTTTAGCCATCAATATGGGCGGAAGTGGAACAGGACCTTCGTTTTCGGCGGCTTTTGGAGCCAATGCTATCCGTAAAAGTTTGATTCCCGGTTTATTTGGATTGATGGTATTTTTGGGAGCCATAATTGCAGGCAAAGCCACCACGGTTACCATCGGAAAGGAATTGCTGAATCCTGATTTGATGGGTTTTGTACTCGTAACCATCATCCTTTTTTCAGTGGGAATATCCTTGTTGGTGGCCAATTTATTTGGAATACCACAGTCAACCAGCCAATCTACCGTTATGGCGGTAAGTGCCCCGGCTATATTGTTTCACCAGTTCAATAGCCACAAGCTTTTTTTTCAAATACTGCCCACTTGGTTTATTTTACCTGTTATAGCCTTTTTTATCTGCTTTTTACTTGGAAAATATATCTATAAGCCTTTACGACGCAGGGGTTATACCATGTCGAAACAATTGAATGAAAGCCCAATTTTACAAGGATTGATTTTAGCCATGTCGCTTTATGTTGCATTTTCCATAGGCTCCAATAATGTAGCCAATGCCGCTGGCCCTATTGCCAGTATGACCATTAATGAACTTGGTCTGAATGGAGAATCGCATTTTATATTGATTATGATCCTTTCTACGTTAATTATTGCCCCCAATTTTGCCATCGGAAGCTCCATTTTTGGCGATAAAATCCTGAAGAATACCGGTAAAGATATTGTCCGTTTTGGCAAACTCGAAGCGGTGATTATTTCTTTTGTATCAGCGTCGCTGCTGCTTTCAGCCTCTATTTTCAAAGGCATCCCAACCTCATTGGTTCAACTAAACGTGGCCGCCATTTTGGGAATTGGAGTAAGCAAACTGGGTTTTAAGAATATTTTCAAGAAAACCGAGGTTAACCGGTTTTTCATTATGTGGATTATAGCACCGGCAATTGCTTTTGGGTTATCGCTATTGCTCACTTATGTGGCAATAAAAGTAGGATTGCTTTAAAGCCTTTTTAATTGCAGCACTGATTCTATCTCTTGCCAAGTTTTACCTTTACTAAAGATTGAGGCCTGTGCCGGTGTAATTTGTTCCACCAATACCTGATGCATTCCCAGTAATTTAATACGCTTTTTCAAAACCGCATGTTTTTTATTTTCCTCGGCTACCATGCCGGCATATAAAACAGTAAACCACTGTTCTATGATGTCAGTGTGTTCAACACGATATGTTTTTGACCTTGAATCAATCAATTCCAGTATTTCAGGTTCAATCTTGTTGGTGGTTCTGCGGTATATGCGCAGAAAATCGTCAAAAACTTTGTTTGCCGGATAGGTTTTGGCTATTTCCTGCAAGTGGGTAAAATACTCCTCATCTTTCGGGGCATAGCGAAACCCGTTTTTTTGTGCCAGAAACACACACCAATCATCGAACTTGCCCTGATCAAAGACTACCGACAATCCGTTATTCAATATTTTAACCGGACGTTCCATACCGATTTATCGATAATTGGTTATCAACAATTCAGTAAGTGTTCCCCGCTTTTGCCCGTTGGAATTGATGTTGCGTTTAGCCGGAACCCTTTCAATAAAATAAGAATGGTACAACGAATCAAAAAAATCATCCTCCGGATTCAAAGCCTGTACATCGGAATTGCTGAGCATCCAATGATGACCCTGCCTATGAAGGACGTCACAGAATTCTTTGAGGCGCAACTGCTCTGTATCGCCAAAAGTGCCGGTGGCATACGAATTGAAGCTCGATGTAGCATTCAATGGCTTATAAGGAGGATCGAAATAGAAAAAAGCAGGTGCTTCAATTCCGTTTGCGGTTTCTTCAAAATCGGAATTCATGATATCCACTTTTTGCAAAACCTTGCTCACGGCCTTGAGGTTAGCAGCATCGCAAATGGTCGGTTTTTTATACCGTCCCATGGGCACATTAAACCCATTACCGGCGTTCACCCGGTACAACCCATTAAAACAGGTACGGTTTAAAAACAGTAGCAAGGCGGTTTGCGTGAGCGCGTCGGTATTGCGGAGGTTGAAAAGCTCTCGCTTGGTATAGTAATATTGATGTTTCAACTCTTTATCATCCTCAATGGCATGATATTGGTTTTGCCAAATTTCAAGTAGCTGAATCAATTCATCAACCCGTGAGGCAATAAACCGGTATGCGGCAATTAAGTCGGAGTTGACATCGTTAATAACCGCTTTTTTAAGGTTCGGAAACCGGTTGAGCACCCAAAACAACACCGCTCCACTTCCCACAAACGGCTCCACATAAGTGAAAGTTTGTTCGGCGGTAAATGGAAAACGGGCTTCAATGGCAGGCAGCAGTTGTGTTTTGCCACCCGCCCATTTCAGAAAGGGCTTAGCCGGAATTGAGGCCTTTGATTTCATTTTGTAAATCTAACCTAAAAAGAATGATTGTGCAAAGTGGATTCAAGCGAAATGTTAGCTCTTTAACATTATCCATATTTTATTTCTTTTTTGATTTTTGTCCCGATAGCTATCGGGATGATTTTTTGAGTTTTCTTATTAATACTAAATAACATTATTGGTTAATAAATTGTATTTAGTTTATGAGCATAACAGAATCAGATAATCTATAATTTAACTCAACAAATTTATTGGTATGGAAAACAGGAATTACTCCACCGTTTATCGGATAATGCATTGGGCGATAGCTGTGTGCATTATTTTACTGCTTGTTACTATCTTTTTACGAATAACCTGGATGAACAAGGACCATGTAGCCGATATCATCCAAAATTATCTTTCTACTATCGATAAATCCTTGTCGCGCGAGCAACTCATTGTGCTTGCAAAACAAATAAGGAAACCTATGTGGGATTGGCACATATATATAGGTTATGTCCTGGCTGGGTTGTATAGCGTTCGGATGGCTCTGCCTTTGTTTGGGGTTATGAAATTTTCAAACCCTCTTGATAAACAGCTAACTTCAAAAGAAAAATTCCAGTATTGGGTGTATTTAATATTTTATGGGTGCATGGTGGTTTCCCTGATAACTGGTTTAACAATAGAACTAGGTCCAAAGAGTTTAAAAAGTACCATGGAAGAAATTCATGTACTTTCAATTTATTATTTATTAGCCTTTATAATAATCCATTTTGGAGGCGTTTTGCTAGCAGAATTGACACATCAACCAGGAATAATTTCAAAAATGGTAAGTGGAACAAAAGCGATAAATGAATAATTAAGTGCTAAGGAATCCCTAGGGTAGATAAAAATTCAAATACCCATTTTCTAAATAAATGTATAATATATTTGACATTGTGAATATAATAATTAACTTTGTGTCGTTAAATATATACATAAAGTAAAAATAAACTGACAAAAAGCGATGAATATGGACAATAAAGAAAAGCAAATACTGGTAACTGCAATCAGCATGATCCTGATTCTTGGATGCTATACCCTGTATGTATATTCTAATTATATAGCAGAAAATTTGGCTATTATAAATGATACCAAATTTTGGGCTAAAGCATTTTTAATCTTAATTCCAGTTACAATTGTGTCGCAAATAGTTATTCATATTGTATTTGCCATTATCAATAAAATTGTAACCAATGAGGATATGAGCACCCTTAGCGATGAACGCGACAAATTGATTGACCTGAAAGCAATCAGGATTTCACATTGGATATTTACCATGGGTTTTTTGTTGTCAATGGTATCGCAAGTTATTGGGATGCAGCCTTGGGTGATGTTCGTAATACTGGTATCTTCTGGTTTTATTGCAGCCCTTGCCTCCGAAATTACTAAGTTCTATTTGTATCGGAAGGGGTTTTAAGATGGGTAAATGTCATATAAATAACAACATCCGGAAATTCCGTTTCCATAACAACGAAATGACCCAGCAGGAATTGGCCGATAAAACGGGTGTTACGCGGCAGACCATTGTAGCCATTGAAAGCGGAAAATACTCCCCAACACTGGAATTGGCCTTTCGTATATCCCGAGTATTTAATGTACCGTTAGATGAAGTTTTCGCTTACGAGCCGGACATGGATAAATAGCTAAACTATGTTAAATAAAAAAGATCGATTTATTAATTTAAACCAATGAAAAATGAAAAGAACAATTCAATTTGGAGAAACCGTTGAAGGTTACAACATTCCGGTGTTGAATGAGCGTGAAATCAGGGCTGCGGCAGGAATACTGTTTTTAGCTACATTCACATCATTAATGTTCATCCTGTTTAAAGGAAACTTTGTTCCAATAAAGTATATAATTACCCTATTCCTCACTGATTTTATGATCCGGGTATTTATAAATCCCAGATTTTCGCCTACCCTTATTATTGGCCGATTGATTGTCAGAAATCAAGTACCTGAATATGTTGGGGCGGTACAAAAAAAGTTTGCCTGGATAATTGGGGTGGTATTGGCAGCTACCATGTTTTTCTTTTTTATCATTATAAACGCCTACAGCCCAATTACAGGGATTATATGTCTTATTTGCCTTATTTTCTTATTCTTTGAATCGGCTTTTGGAATATGTTTAGGATGCAAATTTTACCCTCTGTTTTTTAAAAATAAAGTACAGTACTGTCCTGGTGAAGTTTGTGATGTTAAAGCAAAACAGGATATTCAAAAAACATCAAAAAGCCAATTGTTTAGTTTATTGGCATTTATTGCATTCACCTTTCTGGCAGTCTATTTTTTTAACGATAAGTTCAGCGAAAAACCTTACGATATGCTGGGAATAAATACTACCGAGCAAACGAAATAAAAAGCAAAAAGATAGCTATGGAAACAATTGTCATGTCCAAAAATGGACCGCCAGAAGTTTCGCAAAAAATGGAACAGGAAAGAGGTATTCCCACAAACAATGAAATAACAGAAGCATTTGCAGAGCTTGAACGAGCAGTATATGCAGCTCTTGAAACGTATTCCAATGTTCACCGGGGTAGCGGTCACAACTCAATAGTAACCACGCATTTATTCGAACAGGCAAGGGACATTGTTTTGGAATATTTGGGAATGGGCAAAAATAAATACACGGTCATATTTTGCACACCCCGAAGGGCAGAGGCACTAAAGGAACAGCTTGAGCCCCAAAGTTTTCAGTGCGTATCAAGCCACAACATAGGACTGCCGCTTGGTGTATGGGCATTGGCGGTTAAAAGGGAGGCCTTGCCCAAGGGTGCTCCAATGCAGTCAGGTGGAGGAACAACCAAGCTTGTTTCGAGAGATTGGGTAATTTGGGCCGATGCGCCAGACAAGTTTGAGGCCGGCACCCAGGCTATTATCAATGTTATTGCATTTGCCAAGGCGCTGCGGCTGATACAGAAATTTGGGAATGATATTTTCCGGAATCCGGTTACTGAAAAGATGACGGCGTCCGAAATACTGTATCACGACGAATTGGAGAAATACTCAGGGCAGGAAATGCTGGATGAACTCAGGAAAACCTTGATAGGCCGCGATGTTCATGTACCAACCATGGAAGGTGCTAGGCCTTTTATCAATTTGGACAATAGCGCCAGCACTCCCACATTTACCACGGTTTGGAACGCTTTTCGCCATTCATGGCGCCAGCCCACGCAAATAAAACAAGAGATCATTCATGAAGTAAAATCCATCTGTGCAGAGGTGCTGGGTGCCCCTTTGGATGTCTATGATGTGGTTTTTACCTCCAATACCACCGAGGCCATTAACCTTGCCGCCGACAGTTTGGGCCATGAACCCAATGATGGCATCGAGCCTGTTGTGCTCAACACCCTTTTGGAACATTCCTC
This sequence comes from Salinivirgaceae bacterium, assembly GCA_041664345.1. Taxonomy (GTDB): domain Bacteria; phylum Bacteroidota; class Bacteroidia; order Bacteroidales; family SZUA-534; genus GWE2-40-63. Next base: position 53,275 of record JBAYKX010000009.1, on the reverse strand, counting down.
GAACGATTTGCCTTGGCGCATGATTACCGGTTATTCACTTATCCGGTTGTCGGTTGATGCCGAAGGTTTTATTGATTTGAACAAGCTGGAAACACTCCTGAGTGCATACAACCAGAAGAAGCCGCACGGAAAGAAACGAATCAAGCTTGTAGCCATAAGCGGTGCTTCGAATGTTCTTGGTATATGCAACAATATTGAGGAAATAAGCCGCATCGTCCATAAATATGGAGCACACATGCTGGTAGATGCGGCTCAGTTGGTAGCTCATCGCAAAATTGACATGGAAAAATGTGGAATCGACTATCTCGCTTTCTCAGCCCATAAGGTTTATGCCCCTTTCGGCTGTGGAGTGCTGGTAGTCAGGAAAGGGTTGCTTCATTTCAACTTGGAAGAATTGGAGTTGATCCAATTGTCGGGCGAAGAAAACGTAGCAGGCATAGCTGCATTGGGAAAGTCGTTGATGCTTTTGCAAAGGATTGGTATGGAATTAATATATAAGGAAGAACAGGCTTTGACTAAGCAGGCTTTGCTTGGTATGGCACAGATTAGAGGTCTAAAAATATACGGGGTAAAACATCCGGAATCGCCCGGTTTTGTCCATAAGTTGGGCGTAATTGTATTCAGCATAGATGGCAATATGCCCAACCGTGTAGCTAATGAAATGGCCTTATGGAGCGGTATTGGTGTGCGGTCTGGCTGTCACTGTGCCCATATAATAATCAAACACATTCTTACTATTCCTCCTTTTATTGAGCGGTTCCAGCGCTTAATTCAAACCATGTTCCCGAAGTTAAGGTTACCTGGCCTGGTAAGGGTGAGCCTAGGCATAGGTAATAGCCGTGAAGATGTTGACACCCTGATTCAGGTACTAGGTAAAATTGCCAAAAAGTCCCAAATTTCGGGCAAGAGATATTCCAAGTATCCGCCTAAGGGAACACCTACCCTATCGCAAGTCCATGTACAACAGCAAATAAACGATTTTACCAAACATGCCGCACTAAGGGTATATTCACAACAATAGAGGATCTGCAATAGCCGCAGGATAGGGGTTACTTATCACAACCCCTTTAATTGATACAACAAATGTTATTGAAAAAGCTAAAAAGTGGCTTCGGAAATAAAACAAAAAACACTAGACTATATGGATAGGAAGAAAAACAACGAGATTTTTTTAAGTAAATGTTTACCGAGGAAGGTGTTGGTTATTATGATAATAGGATTTGTGTTAAAGCTTTTTTTTAGCTGTACACCGCCACCTCCAATTGAGATGCAGTATAATTCTATTAACATAACCGGAATTGATAATAGCGGTAGATTTATGGGTAGTTATGCTTCTGTCGATACCATGTATTCCGGTGCAGTAGCTCTAAAACTAACGCTGTTTGACTCAACGCACTATTATTATGCCTTTACCATTAGCAAAGTATTAAAATCCTTATCATTCACGCCTGCTATGGCCTTTTCTGTTGATGAGAGTTATATTCCTGTAAATAAAGTGGAGCAGATTATTATTACAACATTATTCGATATCGACGAGGATGTAAAAGCAGGCGATGATATTTCAAATCTCATTGTTTATGATACAGGCGGTGATTTTGAGCTGTATCAAAACATGAATAATGCAATTGGAGCCTTGAATAGAACACAGTCAGAAGCAAGCGGTTCAATTGCAATGGTATTACTAAAACCAATTGAAAATACAAAAGCACAATTCAATGTTCGAGTTACGTTGGATACTGGCAATGAGCTTTCGTTTAGTACCGGTATCTTCACTATAATAACACAATAAGCATGAAACTAACCTTTAGCATTTTACTTCAATTGGTATGTTTCAGTTTATTGGCTCAAAAATTGGACATACGAAACTCGGAGTTTTCCTTTTCGCTAGGAGCCGTGGAAACTCCCATGGAAAAATTCTCCGCCAATGAAAACTTGGATTTTCTCAACTACTTTGGCACCGATCCTGAATATGTTGGTTATGCAGTTGTTAACTTGGGTTACAAATTCGACTTTCTTTCAAAAATGTCGGCCGATGTAAAACTAATTTTGATGAGCGATTTGGTGCCCGACAATTATGATATTTCCGCCTACTATCATCTTAATAAAACCATTGGCATTGGCATTGGATCCGTGCTGAATAAGGTTTACATTTCAGGTTTTGAACAATTTCAAGCACAAAATTTACCCAATTATTATTTAGTTGATGATAATTCACAGCAAATTAAAGTATATGATCTAGGTTTATACCTAACACCAATGTTTAAACTTATACGAAGTGATAGGTTTCAAACTACTTTGAAGTTTGATTTAGGATTAGCCTCTTTTTTAAAAGAAGAATCTGTTTTCTTCCATAAAAGAAAACTTGGCAATGAAAGGTTGAGCTATCATTACAATACAAATATTTCTTTTCAACCCTATATAAACCCGAAAATAGAAATGCGATTACAGGCATTTCATATTAATAAAACTTCGGTTGGATTATTACTGAATTCAAACTTCTATTACAGTAAAAGGAGCATGAATTATGTGCGGTCAATACAAAGATGGACATCGGACAATGAGATTAATGAATTGGTTAAAACGCCAAAACATGCGTATATTCAATTTGAAATAGATTTTGGAATATATGTAAAGTGGTAAAGTAACACCACACAACAGCGTGGTTATTAAACATTGGGGGTTAAAGCGGCGCCCATTTCCGAGCTTGTAACCTTAAGGTACTCATAACTTACACCGAAAATTACCACGCGGGTTGCCAACTAAGTAAAGGTATTGCTTTTCCGTATGCTTTTACCGCCCATCGCAGTTTGGCCGAACGCGCCCTTAAATTGGTAAAACATTCCTGTGCTGATGGTCTTATTGGGTCGGGAGCCACCTCACTATATACACCTTCGCGGAACAAGCGCTGAAACGTTTTCTTTATGCAGTGGTCTTCGCCGGAATGGAAAGAATGGATGGCAACTCTTCCTCCGGAAGCTAACACATTGGGCAGTTTTTCCAAAAAGGCATCCAACACCCCAAATTCGTTGTTCACTTCAATGCTCAGTGCCTGAAAGCATCGCTGGCAGCACTTCTTAACCCCTTCTTTGCGCTCCTTGACGGGAAGGAATTCCAATGTTTCCCAAATAACTTTTTGCAATTAGGTGGTGGTTTCTATCGCCTTTCCTTTAGCAATGTGTTTGGTTATTGCTCTAGCGATAGAACCGGCATAGGGTTCGTCGGAATTTTCTATGAGCAGGTCTTCCAACCTATCGGCTGAAAGGGTTTTTAAAAGTGCGGAAGCCGGTATGCCAATTTCAGGGTTTAGCCTCAAATCCAAAGGGTCTTCCACTTTAAAGGAGAAACCCCGCTCGGGATTGTCAAACTGCATGGACGAAACCCCCAAATCGGCCAATACAAAATTCAACAGCCCTGCCTCATCCTTAATCAGATCAATTTCGGAAAAATTCAATTTTTTAACAACCAAAACTTCGGGTCCATATCCTAAACTTCTTAATCGTTCCTGAGTCCGAGGAAGTTCAAAAGGGTCCACATCAATGGCATATAAGCGCCCTCCGGGCATTAATCGGTTCAGCATCTCCTGGCTGTGGCCGCCATAGCCCATGGTGGCATCCAACCCAATTTGACCGGGTACAATCTGCAGAAAGTCCATTATTTCGGTAACACAGATGGAACGGTGCATTCCTGCCGGTGTGCGCCCCTGTTCCATAACCTTGGCCACATCGCCGGCATACTGTTCGGGTTGCAGTTCATTGTATTTTTCCTTAAAAGCTTTTGGATGGGTTCCTTTGTAACGGGTACGTCGGACATGGTTAGGCTCCTGATTTTCCATACCTGCAAAAATAGTAATTCGGGGCTTTATTGTTGGATTAAAAGCGGGTGTACGACATTTTTCCCTTTTGGTGTTTCTTGGTGTCTTGGTGACTTAGTGGTAAGTTTTTTTTAGCCACAAAGGCACAAAAACACAAAGGTTTCACAAAGTAATAAGAAATATAATTTATTGATTTTCATTAAAAGAGAATTTTGTCGTACACCCTTAAAAGCCAATTTATGTACGTTCAATTAAAATAATTGTTTTTGGTTTTTTAAGAGCGGGAGATAAGTTTTAATTTTGTTTTTGCCTCCACCACACCCGGTTCAATATAATCGAACAGTTAAATCTATATTTTTTAAATGGTATGTTTTAATAAACAATAAAACAAAACCAATGGTTTATTGTTTATCCACAATTAAATGAAAACCAAAGAATTAATCTGATGTTTTTTCTCTAATTAATTAATACCGCCTGCACCCAATTTACATAACATAATGACTTAAGCATGACAACACCTTCCCTTGATTTTAATTCAAACGAAAAAGTATCAACAGAAATGCCTTTTCCCTTATTTCTTGAAGGGTTTAAAGATAGGCTTCAACGTGTTTTTTATACTCACGGTAATATTGATGAACTAAGCATTAATCGTCGTTTGCCGCCAAAAGTATTAAGCGAGATAATGTCGTACAATCCTTTATCAATTTGTATCCCGAAGGAGCATGGCGGGCGGGGTGCATCCGTATTTGAAGTCATTGCATTTATGTCTGAAGCCTCCTATGAGTCGTTATCGTTGTCACTCACATTAAGTATAAACTATGGGCTTTTTATTCAGCCGGTAACTAAATATGGCCAAGAAAGTGTTAAAGGCCCTATTTTTAATCGTTTTCTGCGGGAGCAAAATATGGGGGGGTTAATGATTACAGAACCGGGACATGGAAGCGATGCCCTTAATATGCAGTCGTTTTTTACGGAAAAAAATGGCATAAACCACATTCAGGGGAAAAAGCATTGGGGAGGTCTGACCGGAATGGCAAATTATTGGCTTCTCACCGCTCGTAAGCAACACAATGAAAGGCTTAACCGGGATATCGACTTTTTTATATGTGATGTAAATGCAACGGGTCAGGAAATTATTGTTGAAGAATATTATGAAAACTTGGGTTTGTACCAAATCCCCTATGGGTTAAATAAAATTGATGTGTATATACCAGAATTGCAGCGACTGATTCCTAAAACCAGTGGAATACAAATGCTGCTTGATATCCTACACCGAAGCCGTCTACAATTTCCAGGTATGGGAATGGGCTTAATTAAGCGAATGCTAGATGAAGCGATTATTCACACCCAACAACGGATGGTGGGAAATAAGGCTCTTTTGTCGTACGACCAGGTGCAACAGCGTCTTGCTCGATTGCAGGCAAACTATACCATTTGTTCAGCGCTATGTGCTTTTGGTGGTGAATTGGCCTTATTGAGTAACGATTTGGCGCCGCTTGGGCTCGAAGCAAATATTACCAAAAGCATAACCACCGATCTAATGCAGGAATCGTCTCAATCATTGCTTCAGTTAGTTGGTGCGAAAGGGTTTCAACTAAACCATATTGCCGGTCGTAGTACCGTGGATAGCCGTCCTTTTCAAATTTTTGAAGGATCGAATGATATTTTATATGCGCAAATTTCCGAAACCCTACTTAAATTAATGAGTGGTGCAAAGGAGAGTAATTTCCTGCAGTTCCTAAAGGGATTTCATCTTTCAACCCGATCAGCTGCTCACCTCTCAAAATTGCTCGACTTTACAATTGAACCTAACCTGCCTCAACGCAAACTTGTGGAATTAGGTATGGTAATCAGCAGAGTGGTTGCAATGGATTGCGTCATTAAGATAGGCGAAAAAGGCTTTCGCCCCGATTTGATAAATGGCGCAATAAGTATGCTTCATCAAGAAGTAGAAAATTTAGTTTGCACCTATTCACACATCCAGAAAACTACTTTAATTGAAAATTATAAGGAAAATAGTTATTGGTTCGATTTTGTAACCGCATTAAGTTAAAAAATTTCTTCGGCAATTTTTCGGATACTATTGCCAGCTCCCAGAGTATAAAAATGCAGAACCGGGGCTCCGTTTGCAATTAACTCCTTAGCTTGCATAATGCTCCATTGCGTTCCCACTTCCAACGCTTCTTTATTATCCTTGCATTTTTTTACTTCTTTAATAAGTTCTGAAGGCATTCCTAAATGAAAAAGTTTTGGCAATACATCCACTTGATCGAGAAGTGCAATGGGTTTTAATCCAGGAATTATTGGGACAACGATTCCGGCTGCCCGGCATTTTTTCACAAAATCGAAGTAGGATGCATTATCAAAAAACATTTGAGTAATTATATATTCTGCACCTGCCAACACTTTAGCTTTCAAATACTGTATATCGGATTCCAGACTGGCTGCGGCATAATGTTTTTCGGGGTACCCGGCAACTCCAATACAAAAATTCGAGGGATTCCCAAGCTCCATGTTTTCATCCAAGTATTTGCCTTGATTCATTTTTACTACTTGTTCCAACAATTCAACAGCATAACGATGCCCATCGGGATCTGGAATAAATATATCTTGGCCGCGCCCGGCATCACCTTGCAAAACCAATAAGTTTTCAATGCCTAAAAAGTTAAAGTCAATTAAAGCATTTTCGGCTTGGTCTTTTGAGAAACCTCCACACGTTAAATGAGGTACCACCTCCACCTTGTACTTATTCATGATGGATGCCGTAAGGGCAACTGTTCCGGGCCGTTTCGAGATGGTCCGTTTTATGATTTTACCGCTTTTTAACTGCGAATAAGTTGCTTCATCTTTATGATAGGTAATGTTTATAAAAGCAGGCTTAAATTCAATTAACTGGTCAATTCGCTGGTATATTCCTTCTACATTGTTTCCCCGCAACGGAGGAACTATTTCAATTGAAAACAGGGTTTTTTTACGGCTGTTAATAAGGTCAATTACTTTCATTACAAATAATGCTTGTTGTTAAATGGATATTTTAATTTTTTGTTTTTAATGTTGTTTAGAAAAAAGTCACCACTATAATTACTCCCTTTGGTCGTGAAATCGCTATCGCTTTGTTCCCTCAAGGGGATACTTCCTCCGTGGCAACGGTGCTAGTCCACGCCGAAGCGTGGTGCCTGAAGGGCGGAGGGTGAAAATTTAACTAAACAAGATTGAATACTAAATCAAATCACAATTATATTAATAATTTATCAATGTTCCCAACCATTTTTCAGCGGTGGCTAAATCCCAACCTTTTCGGCGGGCATAGTCTTCCACTTGGTCCTTGCTGATTTTGCCAACGCCAAAATAGTGCGATTCGGGGTGGGCCAGCACAATGCCCGAAACGGCTGCATTCGGGTACATGGCAAAGTTTTCGGTCAAAGTAACACCAGCTCTATTCGCTTGTATCAAATCGAACAACATCCCCTTTTCGGAGTGTTCCGGGCATGCCGGATAACCAATAGCCGGGCGTATCCCACGGTATTTCATGGCCAGTAAATCATCGAAGCTGACGTTTTCGTCGGGGGCATATCCCCACCATTCGCGGCGCAATTTAATGTGGAGCAGTTCGGTAAAAGCTTCGGCCAACCTATCGGCTACATATTTAATCAAAATGGCTTGGTATTCATCGTTGTCGGCTTTGTACTGTTCCAGTTTTTTCTCGATTTTTAAGCCGGCGGTAACGGCAAAACCTCCCATATAATCTTTCACACCTGATTCCACCGGGGCAACAAAATCCGATAGGCTATAGCAATAGTTGCTGTTGGGTGCTGGGTTTTGCTGGCGCAACCCATGGTAACGGGCAATTTCCTTGGTATCATCCAACGGATCGTAAATAATAATGTCATCACCAGAGCCGTTTGCCGGGAAAATACCAACCATGGCATTGGCCTGCAAAGCTTTTTCAGCAATTATTTCATCAATCATCTTATTGGCATCGTTATAAAGCTTCGTGGCTTCTTCGCCTTTGAATGGGTCGCTTAGTATTTCGGGGAATTTTCCTTTGAAATCCCACGATATGAAAAAGAAGGTCCAATCGATGTACTGCCTGATTTCCGACAGGTCGTAATCTTCAATAAACATCAACCCAATTTTATTGGGAACTTTAATTTGTGCGCTTCCGATATTGAAAGGCATTTTTTTATTGCGTGCCTCTTTCAGCGTCATCAATGGTTTAATGCCTTTGCCATAGTTTTCGCGCATGTGGGCATAATCCTTTTTAATGGAAGCGCAATAAGCCTTACCTGTTTCTTTGTTCATTACTTCGTTCATCATTTTTACAGCTTCCGAAGCATCTTTTGAATGCACCACCGGACCGCTGTAATGAACATCGATTTTAAGGGCGGTATGTATTTTTGAAGTGGTGGCACCGCCCACAAATAGAGGTATCGTAAACCCTTGCTTTTCCATTTCTTTGGCCACTGTAGCCATTTCGTCCAACGAAGGGGTAATTAATCCGCTGCAAGCGATAATATCCACCTTGTTTTCTTTAGCCGAATCGAGAATGGTCTGGCATGGGGTCATTACCCCCAAATCGAGGGTATCGTAATTGTTGCAGGCCAACACCACATTAACAATGTTTTTGCCAATGTCGTGCACATCGCCTTTAACCGTGGCAAATTGGACTTTCCCCACAAAAGTACGTTCACCGGTAGCTCCGCCCTCTTTTTCAGCCTCAATGTATGGTTGTAAAAAGGCAACAGCTTGTTTCATTACCCGCGCGGTTTTCACCACTTGCGGAAGGAACATTTTCCCCTCGCCAAAAAGGTCGCCCACAATGTTCATTCCGTCCATCAGCGGGCCTTCAATAATTTTCAGGGTTGGGGAATATATTTTAAGCGCTTCCTCCAAATCCTGATACAAATAATCGTTTATCCCTTTCATTAAGGAATAAGAAAGCCTTTCTTCCAAAGGTTTTTCGCGCCAAGCTTCTGCTTTTGCTACTGCTTTATCATCGTTTTTTATAGTTTCGGCAAATTCAATCAGTTTTTCGGCGGCATCGGGATGGCGGTTCAGCACCACATCTTCAACCAGTTTCAGCAAATCCTTTGGTATCTCGTCGTAAATCTGAATCATCCCCGGATTCAAAATGGCCATATCCATGCCTTCTTTTATGGCATAATACAGAAATACCGAGTGCATGGCTTCGCGTACGGCATTGTTGCCCCTAAAGCTGAACGAAAGGTTGCTTAACCCGCCGCTGATTTTGGCATGGGGCAGATTGGTTTTTATCCATTTAATGGCATTGATAAACTCAACCGCATAATTGTTGTGTTCCTCCATTCCGGTACCAATGGCCAAAATGTTGGGGTCAAAGATGATATCCTCGGGTGGGAATCCCAGTTTTTCGGTCCAGATGCGGTAGGCCCGTTGACAGATTTCGGCTTTACGGTCAGCGGTAACGGCCTGTCCTTGTTCATCGAAAGCCATGATTACCACGGCGGCGCCATATTGGCGGACTTTTTTTGCCTTTTCAATAAAATCGGCTTCCCCTTCCTTTAAACTAATGGAGTTAACGATGCATTTTCCCTGAACCACTTTTAGCCCTGCTTCCAATGCTTCCCATTTCGAGGAATCAATCATGATGGGCAACCGCGATATTTCGGGTTCTGAAACAATGTAATTCAGGAAGGTGGTCATCTCTTCCACCGCATCCAACATGCCATCATCGAGGTTCACATCAATTATCTGGGCTCCGCCATCCACCTGGTTTCGGGCAATGCTTAGGGCTTCGTCGTATTTTTTGTCGCGAATGAGTTTGGCAAATTTCAGGGACCCCGACACGTTGGTACGCTCCCCAATGTTGGTAAAATTGCGTTCCTTACTGATGCTTAGGGGTTCCAAGCCACTCAAACGGGTCTCAATTTTTAAGGTCGGAATTTCATGAGGCAAATAGTTACTCACAATTTCCGAAATAGCTTTAATGTGGTCGGGACGGGTTCCGCAGCATCCGCCAACGATGTTCACCATGCGGTTTTCCAAAAAGTATTTCATTTGGGCAGCCATGGTTTTTGGCAATTCGTCGTATTCGCCCAACTGGTTTGGCAAACCAGCGTTCGGGTACACGCTAACATACCAAGGCGATTTATAGGCCAACTCTTCAAGATAAGGGCGCAACCCTTCGGCTCCAAAGCTGCAATTGAGGCCAATGCTGAGCAAATCCATGTGCGAAAGCGAAATAACGAAAGCTTCCACGGTTTGTCCCGAAAGGGTACGGCCGCTTTTATCGGCAATGGTAACCGACATCATTACGGGAAGCTCTTTGCCACTGGTTTTGAATGCATTCAGCACGCCTACATAAGCGGCTTTGGCATTCAGAATATCGAAAACCGTTTCAATCAGCAAAATATCAACACCACCTTCAATCAATCCTTCGGCTTGCTCCTGATACGAAGCCACCAGCTGGTCAAACGTAACCGAACGCTTTGATGGATCGCTTACATCGGGCGATAAGGAGGCGGTTTTATTGGTCGGGCCCATGGATCCGGCTACAAACCTTGGTTTTGCTGGATTAAGCACCGTATATTTATCGGCCATTTCGCGGGCATTCCGGGCGGCTTGCACATTGATGCGGCGCACCTGAGGCTCCATGGAATAATCGGCCTGCGATATGCTGGTTGAGTTGAAAGTATTGGTTTCAATGATATCGGAACCGGCTTCCAAAAACTTTTGGTGTATCTCCTTGCAAATATCGGGACGGGTCAACGAAAGCAAATCGTTGTTTCCTTTTAAATCAATGGGATGGTTTTTAAACTCCGTCCCACGGAAATCCTCCTCGGTAAGCTTGTAACCTTGAATCATGGTACCTGTGGCACCGTCGAGAACTAATATCCGCTTTTTTAAAAGCTCTATGATTTGTTTTTTTGTATCGTTCATTTTTTAATTTTTTTAAGTTCTAATATCTGGTTGCTAGTTTCTGGTTGCTGGTTTCTTCCCGATAGCTATCGGGACTGGTTTCTGGTAACTGGTCTCCAACTTCTAACTTCGGTCTTCTAACTTCTTTCTTCTAATTTCTAACCTCTAATCTCATCTCTCAAATTTCCTTATTCTATCTGCCGATAGTTGCGGTGCATGTAGCGTTTCCATTCCATTGTAAACTATTTAGTTGCACCGCTTAGGGCGTTTATCTATTATCTCGGGGCGTTGCCCCGAGCTTTGTTCTTTCGCCCCTTTGGGGCTTTCCTTCTTCTAATTTCTGACTTCTAACTTCTAACTTCTAACTTCTATTTTCTAATTTCTAATTTCTAACCTCTAATCTCTAACTTCTCTTATCTCACCTCTCAAAGTCTCACATCTCATCATCTCACATCTAAAGTCAATACGTGTTCACCCTGTCGCCCAAATAAGCAATAAATACATCCAATTTTGGAAGTAATTTCTTTATCTTAATCAGGTTTCCCAGTTTTATAGTACCAATAACGTAGTTGTTTTGTTTTGAGGTGTACCGTTCCTGTATTTCATCAAAATCGAAATGGCTGAAATCGAGGGAGTTGGAGTACCGCAAATAAATTTTCAACGTGTGGTTGGTGGTATAGTTGGGCACTTTGAAATACTTCTGTTTTTTGTATTCATACTGGTAATTGTGTAACCGGGCTGTAATATCCGACAGTACCGCCGAACCGGTTGGATGGCCACCCGCTCCTTTGCCAAACATGAATTGCTTGTCGTAAGCTTCGCCTTGAATTACCACGCCATTAAATTCATCTTCAACCCCGTAAATGTATTTGTCGGGCGTTACTAAGCGGGGCAGCACATACATGGTAATTTCATTCTTGTTTATTTTGGTAACTTGAGCCACTAGCTTTATGCGGTAACCTTTTTCGCGGGCATACTGAATATCGAAATCCGATATTTTTGAAATGCCATAATTAAGCACATCGTCGGGGTTTACAATGGTTCCAAAACCATGCACCGCCAATATTACCGATTTGTAAAGGCTGTCGAATCCTTCCACATCGAACACCGGGTTGCTTTCGGCAAAACCTAAATCCTGCGCCATTTTCAAGGCTTTGGAATATTCCATCTTATCGTTGAAGATGCGGGTAAGGATGAAATTCGATGAACCGTTCAAAATGCCGGTGATGGATTTGAGCAAGTCGTTATCGTAGTATTCCTCCAAGTTCCGGATAACGGGGATGCTGCCGCAAGCAGAGGCATCGTAAAGCATGGCTACCTTGTTTTCTTTTTGCAGCGCAATGAGTTCCGTAATATGGGTAGCAATCATTTTTTTATTGCCAGAAACCACCGACTTGCCATTTTGCAGGGCTTTTTTTACAATATGATACGCTTCGTCGGCATCGTCAATCAACTCCACTATCAGGTTAATGTCCGGATCGTTGATTAATTCATCCACGTTGACGGTAAAATTGTCTGCCGGCAGTTTTCGCTTCTTATCGGGGTTTTTAATACATATTTTCTTGATTTCGACCCGTGCGTTGGGCGATTTTTCTAACACTTCGAAAAGACCCTGGCCAACGGTGCCAAAGCCGATTAATCCTATTTTTAGATGGGCTTCCATATTTTAATTTCTTTTTTATTGGTATTTAAATGTTTCAACAATGAGTTTACAAATATCTTTGCAATTATTGGCTTCGTCGGGTGAAACTATTAAGCAAGGACGCATTTTGTTAATTTCAGAACCTTTAATTGGGTTCAAATCAATATTCCACACCTCGAACCTTTTTACCATGTCCATTCTTTTTTATCGAATTCGTTTTCAACCTCCAGAATTTCCCCATCTGGAACAAAACCTTTGGTTATGGCATCAGTAAAAAGATTTTCCCAATTGGTACGTGCTTTGTTATCAGTCAACGATTTTATTAATAATCCACTTTCTTTTACCTGAATATCAACGCGTTTGCTTTCCCCTAACGTACTCAAAAGTTTTTTGGGAATAATAAGCCCTTGCGAATTACCTATTTTAACAATGGTTGTTTTCATTTCAAATATATTTATCTATGTAAAGATACGATAAGTTATAACATGTTAGTAATCATTTTATTAGGGTTTTGCCCAAAATACATTAGGATTGTTGGTTTTATAGAATCCCCAGAAACGATGTTCTTTTTGATTTTGAGAATCAATAGGCAACAATCTTAAAAATTTAAATTTGTGACTCATTACTTTTAAAAGTGACCTCGATTCGTAATTGAATTCACTCGATAAAGGACATTCAAGTATATACAAATTCTTAGCCATGTAATGGTATAAATAACTGTCAATACTAACTGGCTTAACTTGATTATAGTTTGCCTCTTTATTAATTTTCAGGGGTTTGTTAAGTATTATGCTCTCTCTTACCTCTTCAATACTGAGTATATCATTTTTATCGTTCATTACATACGCATTATTAGTTGGGTCAATCCAAATCCACTTATTTAATGAATTCACAAAAACGGAATTTATTACATGAACATCACGATCGATATTTAAACTATCTTTAGGCCAACAGGTAACATACCGCGAACGAAAACCTAACGATAAATAACATTCATTCAGCGTGATAGCTAAACCCCGACAGTTCAATCCCCGTTGTTCCGTACTGCAAACAGAAATCATTTCATCAGCATTTTTAGCTTTCGGATTTGCGTGTTGCCCATCATGCGATATTTTTTTGTGAATCCACTCCAGTACATTCAAAATTTTGGAAATTTCATCTCCTGTTCCGGCAATGCTGTCAATATTATATTTTAACCTCAATTGTTTTAAGTGCTTATTTTCTGCACTCTGATAATTAAACAATGGTAATTCCCTGTTATCGTTAAAATTATAAGCTGCTGCTTTTTTAAGTATTTCACGGTAACTCGGAAAATAAGCAACTTCAGTTAATGCTTTTTTATTTTCAAGAAAAATTGAAAAAACAAAGGGTTGATTGGGGTTCACCGTTGCAGAAATAGAATCTACATCGGTATAAAAAGTAACCTTTGAACCAATATTTGATGAATAATACGTATCCTTTTTGATTTTAGGATTGATTGTCCAATAATCCTTTTTAAATTCTTCACCATCCTTTATACTCACAGTTTTCGAATTAGCTCTTATCATTGGTGTTTGAGCCATTACAAACTGATTGTAAATCAATGAAAATAAAACTAATATTAATAATCTAACTGAAAGCATACCTAAAGCGAATATTTGTTTCCCAAAAATTCTTCATAAATTTTGTTCTGTTTTTCAAACTCTAACAAAAAGCCATCGTGGCCATAAAAGGAATCCAGCATGGCTAATTGGCTTCCCGGAATGTGATTATGAATCAATTGCTGATCCTCGGTGGTAAAAAGCAAATCGGAACTGATGGAAATGATCAAGGTTTTGGCTGTAATCAACGCCAATGCTTTTTCATAACCACCCCGTCCCCTGCCCACATTGTGCGAATCCAGTGCTTTCGACAGGTAGTAATAGGAATACGCATTGAACCGTTTTATCAGCTTATCGCCTTGATAGGCTTGATACGAGCTGGCTTTATAACCATCGGTTTTTTCTAGGTCGTCTTCCACTTGGGTTAGGTTGTATGCATTCCGGTTCCGGTAACTGATGAGGGCCATGCTGCGGGCGGCTTTCATACCCTTGGCACCGCCATCGGGACGATCCTCGAAATAGGTGGGATCAGCTTCAATGGCCAAACGTTGACTTTCGTCGAAAGCAGCTACCCATGGGGTATTTACGGCATTGGTTGCCACATAAATGGCATGTTCAAATAAATCGGGATCCGAAATAGTCCATTCCAACGCCTGATGGCCTCCAATGGAGCAGCCCAACACTAAATAGATTTTTTCAATCCCTAAATGAAGGCGCAAAATTTCATGTGCCTTAACCTGATCGCGAACGGTAACCTGCGGAAAGCTTCGGTAATAAGCCTTACCGGTTTTTGGATTGATGGATAACGGACCGGTGGTGCCATAGCAGGAGCCTAAAATATTGGCACAAACAATAAAGTATCGCTCGGGATCGAAAAAGTAACCGTGCCCAACCATCCCGGGCCACCAATCTACCGGATCGGCATTTGCCGTAAAGGCATGGCACACCCAAACCACATTGCTTTGGTCGGCATTTAGTTTACCATAAGTGGTATAAGCAATCTCAATTTCGGGCAGCGATGCTCCATTTTCAAGCTCAAATTCCTGATGGTATTTCAGGTACTGTAAATTCTTCCCTCCATCGTGCGAAAGGTATTGAGTCTTTATCAAACAGTCGGTTTCTGTAGTGTTCATTTTCTGGGTTCTTGTTATTTGTTACTGGTTTCTGGTTATTGGTTGCTAGTTTCTGGTTACTGGTTACTGGTTACTGGTTGCTATTCTCGAAATTCTAATTTCTAAACTCCAAATTCAAACCATTAACTTCTCACAACTTTATATGTTGCTGTGCATGTTAAGTTCCCATTCTATTGCAACTTAGATGGATGCACCGCTTTTGACTTTTAACTATTATCCCGGGGCTTCGCCACCTGGCTTTGTTCTTCCGCCCGCCGCGGCGGGCTTTTCCAACTTCTATCTTCTAACTTCGGACTTCTGTCTTCCAACTACGGAATTCCAACTTCTGTCTTCTAACTTCCGACTTCTAAAGTGCTTGTTCAAAATCGTCAATAATATCGTCAATGTATTCAATACCTACCGAAACACGGATAAGGTTTGGGGTAATCTTGATATCCAACAATTGTTCTTCATTAAGCTGCCGGTGCGTCATGCTGGCCGGATGTACCACGCTGGTGCGGATATCGCCCACATGGACCACCAATTTTGCCAGTTCAAGGCGGTTTATGAATTGTTTGGTTTCTTCAACCCCACCTTTATAGCCAAATGCCATAACCCCACTAGAGCCGCTGGGCAAATACTTTTTTGCCAATTCATGATACGGGCTTGATTCCAATTCTGGATATTTCACCCACTCCACATTTTTGTGTTTTTCGAGCCATTGTGCCAACTTCAGGGTGTTTTCGCTGTGGCGTTCCATCCGTAAAGCCAATGTTTGACAGCCTTGCGAAGTAAGGAATGCATTGAAAGGCGACATACAAGGGCCCAAATCGCGTAAAAGCTGTGTGCGGGCTTTAACCACAAACGGATTGGCTTTAAAATCAATGGCATAGCGGGCACCGTGATAACTGGTATCGGGTTCCGTAAAATCGGGGAATTTGCCGTTCTCCCAGTTGAAATTTCCGCCATCAACAATTACGCCGCCTAAGCTGGTGGCATGGCCATCGATAAATTTGGTGGTACTGTGGATTATTACATTGGCCCCATGTTTAAAAGGCTGGCAAAGCACCGGTGTTGGAAACGTATTATCAATAACCAAGGGCAACCCGTTTTTAGAAGCAAAGGCAGCAAATTTCTCAAAGTCGAGCACTTCCATTCCCGGATTGGTTAAACTCTCGGCAAATATTAGTTTGGTATTGGGCTGAATGGCTTTTTGCAGTTCGGCAATGTTCGCATCTTGATCAACAAACGTGCAGGTGACACCGAATTTTTTTAACGTAGTGGAAAACAAGTTGATGGTTCCACCATAAAGCGATTTGGCCGCTACAAAATGGTCGCCGGTGCTGCACAGGTTCATAATGGCCATGGCAACTGCCGCATGACCTGAAGATAAAGCCAATGCGCCGGTACCGCCTTCCAAGGAATTGATTTTTTCTTCCAATTGGTTCACGGTTGGGTTGCTGATGCGCGAATAAATATGGGCGGTATCTTTCAAATCGAACACATCGGCAATCTGTTCGGCGGTGTCGAATTTGTATGTGGTACTTTGAATAATACCGGCCACCCGTGGTTCGGCATTTTTTGGGTTGTAGCCGTCTTGCACGGTGCGGGTAGCTATGTGTAATTTTTTTGCTGACATTTTATCGGGTTTTTTGAAAAGTTTATGTAATGTGTTGAGCACTTTACTTATGCAATTAATAGCATGGAATATTCAATAATTTCTTATTCCATTGAATGAATCGTTACCTTTTTTGGTTCCTTGAACCAAAGGCAGGGCTAACAATATAGCGGCTTGTGGAAGTAAAATAGCACCTATGGGTGCATTGAGGCTTTTGAAAACGACAGGTGGTACGATACCATGCAACGCAAAGCAACTGCTTTTTGCTGATGGTTAATTGTTTCGGATTTTGGTGTTGAATTGCTTTTCATTTTTCTTTTGTTACGTTATAATTTCCCAAAATTGGGTTAGGTAGTAGCACCTTTCCTTTCGGGGGGAAGGTTGCTAGAGCTTCAACGAGCCTAATCTCTCTGCTCTTCTGTATAACATCAACCGTAAAAAGATCGTGTATTGTGGCTGCAAATATAGGGGCAATATTTTAATTTCAAAATAATATTGGGCAAAATATAGGAGAATGAAGGTGGGATAAGGATTAATTTTGAGTAAAAACTCATTACTTCACATCACTAAGGACGTTCCATAGGACGTCCTTTCGTTTCTTACAAGCTGTACGGGTTAACCACAATATTATCCATATAAGCCAGTCCGCTTTGCGGCATGGTTTCGCCAATGTAATCAATGGCGGCATTTGTGTCAATCAAATATCCCGTTGTTCCCATTCGCTACGCATTTGTTCCAGTTCGGATCTCATTTGTTGTGCAGTTTCTTTAGAGAAAGCACCCCTTAACCTTTTAGAAAGCTTTTCGGGGATTTTTTCCTGGACTGTTTGAATTAGCCGGATTATATGGGCCTGTTCCAGTTCCTGCAGTATCCTTAACCCGGTATTGTCTTTTACTTCTACTAATAGTGTTTGCATAGCTTCAAGGTTTAATGTGCGAAACCAATTGATTTAGCAAAAATAGACATAAAACTTGTAGGATAAAAATCAAAGATATTTGGGCTAAATATTATCCGCTAAAGCGGGACAAGTGTTTGAGGTGCTGAGAATTATTAATTTGATTCACAAATAAAATAATTTAACCTGAATAAACTTTTATATTAAGGGTACGGAGTACCTGGAATATTTATAGAAAATAAATTCCCTTAATCAACCAATAAGGTGCTGAGCACCGTAATATTATCAAAAATAATCCACATCATTAAAAAAGTCGAATACATATTCATCTTTGTAAGATATTTCAAATTTATTAAGCATTTCCAGATATTCTTCCCTGAATGTTTTTTTATGATGGTGGGAATTCTGATTTAAAACATATTTAGCAACCATGTTAATCTGGGAATGAGAATGAGTGAATGCGCCATAACCTTTTTGCCAGCTAAAAACAAAATTTGTAAATTTTCTTTCTTTAATCCAATGATTGCTCGAGGTTTTGATACTTTCAACTAAATCAGGGACAGTTTGATTCAAATTATATCCAATAAAAATATGTATATGATCTGGCATTGAACCAATTGCAATAAGCTTATGTTTATTGTTTTGAACAATTCCGGTTATATATTTTTCTAATTCGCCTTTCCAAGATTTTAGTATTAAGGCATCTCTATTTTTAACTGCAAAAACAAGATGAAAATATGCTTGTACATATGTGTCTGCCATCGGTTTATTTTGTGCTAAATATTACGGTGCTCCGCACCTTATATCTGATATAATAACTATTTACTATAAAGATAATCGGTGCTCTGCACCTTAACAAAAATAATGTTTTTTTTCATTAAAAACTAAAGTGTCAGATATTGTATAGTCCTGGCAGTAATGCTAATTTGAAACGATCTCACCTAAGCCTAGGGGAGATGTCGACAGACAGAGGGGTAATAGACTATATCTAATCCTGAATTTTACTGCTTTTATGTTATGTATTTATCTACCGACCTCTGAAAATATATTTAGGATGGGGGCGATAAAAGTTTAATGTGTATAAAAGTTATCTTTTAAAAAAGTAAATTTTGTTGTACCCCCTTATAGTATTGAGGGAATTCATTGTATATAAATAATTTATAAAAATAACCACAATATTATAGTTATTGTTTAGTGAAAATAAGTATTTTTGAAACTAACTACAACCCAAATCAAATGGTAAGATCAATATTTTTACTAAGCACCCTAATTTTACTATGTTTAATTACTAATGCTCAAGCTAAATTTGAAGTTGAGCAAATAGTAAACAAAAATATGGAACTTATACGGCAAGGTGAGCCTGTAGATGAACAATTAAGCATTGTTTGCCAACCCTCGAATTTTGAAAACCTAATTAAAATTTGTTCCAATTATAGTATCGACACATTACCGCAAATTAGAAAACAAGTAGTTCGTTATTTAGCCATTTCTGCTTTAAAATCAACTGATGTTAGCGTCAGAATATCTATGGTGAATATTTTGTTGCAGAAATGCTTCGATGAAAATTCAGGAATTGTAATTTCTGCTTGTAACTATTTAAAACAATTCGGAATTTCAGATTATGACAGTAGTGCTAATGTTTTATTAGATAGCGTATTGCGCACCGTAAAATTCAATAAAAATGATATTTACAAGTTAGGTGCATATGTGGGTAATAAGGCAACGGAGGTATTACTCTTTAACAAACTATCAACAGCAAAGTCAAAATCTGAAATTTGGCATTTAAACCTAGCTCTATGTCGGAGGCAAAATGAAAAGGCTGTAACTTATGTATTGGAAAATTTAAAACCGGCAAAAATAAACAGCGATTTTATATATGCGGTAGTTCCTGATTTAATCTATACCCGGCAGCCACGCATTTACGATTTTTTATTCGAAATTATTCAGAACCCGGAATATAAATGTGTTTCAGGAAACCCTGATAATGAAAAAGAAATAGAATGTGGTTATTATCTTATTGAGTTATTGGCCAATGAAATTGAGGGGTTTCCACTTGCAGTAAACCAATTTGGTGAAATTGAAAATGAAATAACTCCTATTTCCATTAACACAGTACGCGAATGGTATAAGGTGAATAAAAACTTCCGGATAATTACCAATAAATACTAAAGCTTGGCATATAAACTATTCTATAGCATTTTAGTGGTTACATTTATCACAATTGAATTAAAGGGACAAGAACTATCCGGTTTAGCAAAAAAAGAACCATTCGCATTAAGTGGTGGTGTTTCTGCAAGCAGTGTTTTTTTCCACTCATTAGATTCTTTAAGTTCTAAGGATCCTTTTACCTATGTTTTAACCGGAAGTTTAAATCTAACTATATACGATATTGTTAATTGTCCAATAAGTTTTACTTATTCAAATTATAGTGAAAACTTTTCGCACCCTTTTAACTTTAATCAGTTTGGAATTCAACCTTCTTATAAATGGGTTAAAGCTTATTTAGGATTTAATTCCATGAATTTTTCATCGTACACCCTAAGTGGGCACCAGTTCCTTGGCGCAGGAGTTGAGATTACGCCTACCAAAATACCGATAAAATTTGCAGCTATGTATGGGCGATTATTAAAAGCTGTAAATGAAGATACTTTAAATACCGCAAACACCCCTGCGTTTGCACGATATGGTTACGGCCTAAAAGCAGGATATACCAAAAATGGAGATGAAATTAGATTAATTCTTTTTAAAGCTTACGACGATATAAATTCAATTGATTATTTACCCATTAAAACAGAACTGAAACCAAAAGAAAACTTAGCAGTTAGTTTGTTGTGTTTTGTAGTTCTCTAATCGAAACTTGCAGTTCGTTTGTTGAACTTTGCAGTTCCCTTAATGTATTTCGCAGGACGTTTGTTGAACTTATCAGTTAGCATAATATATTCCGCAGTTGTTATAATGTAAACCGCAGTTGCCTTGTTGACAACCGTAGTTTACATATTGTTTTTGTAGGATCGTTATTTAAAGAACGAAGTAGCCTGTTTGCAATTATATTTTAAGTGCTTTGAATTCCAATTTTGATACTTGCTTATATTGGGGGCTTGTTGCTCCGAATTCCGACTTTATATAAACCTTGGTGTCGAAAGCAATATCAACCAAGCCTGTGAGTTTTTTATAAAGGATGTCGTTCCGTGAAATACGGGTGTTGCTTAATGGAATCGTAGCTGCTACTACGGCTGCATTTTTGGCTTTTAAGTCGTTATACATGGTTGTGAGGGCTGCCACGGTTAATTCAACTTCGTTTGGTTTGTATTGGGGAACGCTGGCTAACAGGTTTATCAATTTGGCGAAGTTTTCTAAACGGCTGTTATAGCTCATTTGGGAAGTGGAAATTTCGGTTGCCGATTTTCCTTCGGCTTCAAGGGCTTTCTTTTCTACTTCGGTAAGTTTTGCCTTTGCCCTTGAGCCTTGGATTTTACGCACTAATGTCTTTGCGCTTTCATCCACTTGGGTTGTGGTGTCGGTTGCTTTGAGGGCGTTCAAAACTCGGGTTATTAATTTGCTCAATGGCTCAAAAGCCGCCTCACGTGCTGCTACTGCATTGCTGTATGCAGGAAGTGCTGCGTTTACTGCACTAATAGCAGCTTTTGCATTGGTTGATAAGGTTTACAATGCAGCTAATTTGATGGAATCTTTTGAAGGATTGTAGGTTGTTCCATAACCTGTTACGAATGAAATCAATTCATCGAAGTTGGTCACATTTTTTGCATGACCCGTTTCGCTAGTACTTGTCATAATGTAGAATTTATTGGTTAATAATAATGTTATTTTGGTACTGAAATTTACAACATTATTGTAATACGGCGAGTGGTTTTTGAGATTTTTTTTGATTTTTTTTTAGGTAAGGGTGTTGGGGGTTAGAGGGTTATGGGGAAGGGCTATTGCATGAAGTGACGCAAAGGAGGCACTGAGTTGCACCGAGATTTAATCCTGCAGTTGGGTTTTTGGGCTTATTAGAGAAAAGGATTGGGTGGAATTGGAAATGAAAAAAAATATACCCAACCTTTTTTGATTGGGTATTAGTTCATTTAATTTAAGCTATTTCTTATTTCCGCCTTTTGAAGATGAACCAGTACTTTTGGGAGAACTGTTTGAACGACCACCGCCTGATGGTCTACCTGTTGTACTTGGGGCATTCTTTAACCCACTTGATTTTGCCATTGCTTTAAATTTTAGATTAAAAAAAAGATTTACTTACTTTTAGGTTTTGGGAGGTTATTGGCCCTACCCTTACCTGATAGATTGGTCGTTCCGTTTTTTGTTGGAAAACCTGCATGTCCTTTGGTTTTTGTCATAATTGTAAGATTTAAAATTAATTTAAGTAAAAATACCAAAGAAAATGTTGTTAATTTTAATCAAGTCTTAAGTGGTAGAAAAATAGTACTGAAATACAAATATTGATATGAGTAATGATAATTTTTGGTGCCCAAAAATTTTTAAACTAAAAACTAAATATAACCAAGAAGTTGAGATTAACTCAACCTTTATATTTTACATCCATGTTAGTAAGGAGAAAAAAATAATTTATCTAACTGAACCAGCTAAAATTGGGGACAAGAGTATTTGGGAAATACCTTGGAAAACAAGAAAATATGGGATTAAGAAATTATTGGATTTTTTAGGTGGTAAAGGATTCATTCAAATTAATAAAACAACAATTATAAGGAATGTGCATATTTCAGGCAGAGATGCCGATTGGAAATATGTTTATATCACAATGCCTTCTAAAAGAACCATTGGAGGAGGCGTTGATTCATGGAAGAATGTTGCATTGCCATTGGGTAGAAGCTATGCTTTTCAAGTGAGAAAACATGTTTTTGACACTAGATTCATAGTGAAAAATAAGGATGGAGATATTTTCTTTGTTAGTCCCCTGGATATTGTGATTATTGAGTATACAAAGGGAGTAAAAATAATGCATTTAGAAAAACCTGTTTGCAGAAATGACAAAAGTGATTTTACATTACAATGGCATGATAGGAAATCATTTAATGAGCTTATGACGGAAGATGCCAGATCATGGTTTGTGCAAGTACATAGGAAATTCTTTGTACGAGTTGACTATCCCTTTAAAATTTTATATGAAAAAGGAAATACCTTTTTATGTTTAGAAAGAAATGAGGGAAGTTTAAATACTAGTATATACAACAGAAAAATTCCAGTAGGGAATATTCACAAAAATCACTGTATAGAAATATTTGATAGATGAAATTTAAGCCATAAAAAACTATCCACGAAGAACAAATTTATTTTGTTTTTTTGAGGGTGAGCAAACCTAAACCATCCTGAAATGAGGTACTCGGGCTGGATTAGCAAGCTCTTTGACAAAGCATAGGATTAAGCCTTGGCTCGCGGGGCTTTGGCAATGTGCTTGCAAATGTATTGCAAAATCAATCAGGTAAAACTAAATCTAAAGCGTTACTATAAACAAGAAGTTCTTCAACTACTACGCCAAATTTCTTTTCAATCATCATATCAACAATTGATGCACCATCAATAAGAATTATAGGAACGGCACCATTCTGAAAAGAAGATTCCTTTGCTTCTTTAGTAAAACATGAAGTTGTAAAATAAATGCCTTGTTGATAAAATCCTTGAATATCACCTCTAAATTGACTTACCTGTGGACGACCAACAGTTTTTTTTGTCCAACGTTTACATTCAAATGCAACTTTCATAGTAGCTAAACCAATCTTTAACTCACCAAAACCATCAATTCCTCCATCACGAGATAATCTTGTTACTTCCATTTTTTTAAAACCATACGCTTTCATTAATTCTTTAGCGAAAACTTCAAAAGCTGCTGGTGTTAATTCTTTTAATTGGTTAAGTAATTCTTTTTTAAAATCTGAGATATATTTATTATGCTGTTCTTTTAAATCATCAAATGAAATTGTATCCTTTTTTATGATATTTTGAATAGATATATTCTTTTCATACTTCCAAAAAGTGCCGTCATTATTTTTTATGAAATATTTTTTCTGGCTTGCAGACATGAAATCTAGACCAGCACAATGTTTTCTTAATTGGATTCTAACAATATCTTCTGGATTTTGAGCTCTAAAACGATACAAATCAAACTCAATAATTTTAACATAAATATCCTTAAAATGGAGAGGCTTACCTACCCTTCTAAGAACTTCTAAAATAGCATCATTTATTGTACGTTTTTTCATATAAACCACTAAATTCTTATATCATAAAAATGAGGAACATATTTGTAAATTTTCTGATATTTTTCAACATCATCTTTAGCTACAATATTTTGTGCTAAAAGCTTCTCATGTTCATTTAAATTTTTATCAATTAATTCAAATTCTTTACGAGTAATGTTAGGTACAACTAACTCAAATGTACATTCATCTAAAGTTAGAAAGTCAAAAGCTTTTAACCCAAATTCATCAATAAGAGTAGCCTTTTTAGTTAAAACACCACCATATGTAAACATTTTTGCCCCTCTATTTTCTTGATAATGAATATTGAAAATTTGTTTAAACTCTAATTCAGAATCTTCTATCAAATTTCTTTCTTGTAATATCGTTTCAATTTCTGCTTTAAGCATCTTTCTTATAGTCAACGAACTACGTTCTATTGAAAAATCTTGATTGTCAATTTTAAATGGAGTTCGATTTCCAAATTCTTCCCTAAATTCTTCCTTTGTATATTCTTTCTTAGTTTTGTTTTCTTTTAATTCACGATTGCAACTAAAAATATAAACACTTCCTGCAGGTAGTTTTTTAAATAAAGCTTGAATATCATCAAACATGTAATTCTCTAAAGCTCCATCATAGTCAAGCCATATTAATGACTTTTTTGTTAAATCAATTTTATTAAAAGCATCAGTTGTATTTGTCTTTAAAATTTTAATAAAAGAATATGGCGAATTAAATGCCAATCTTTCACCAGAAAACTTTCCTCCTTCAATACTATAAAGGTTATTTATATGTAATTCCTTATGAAATAATTTAAAATCAGTAAATGCTAACCCACCCAACCCAATGTATTGATAGTCATTTCCATAATAATTGCAAATTCTTTGGAGACAAGCCAGTAACATTTTCCTTTCTGTGAATTTTAATGGACGAGTTTCATAATTTAAAAATTTAGGACTATTCATGAGATATTTCCTCCATTTTTAGGTAATATTCATAAATATATTCTCCAAATTCCTTATAATTTTTGCAGTTTGAATGTGTTTTTGCCAATTCAGCTGTTTCTCTTGGAACATTAAAAGAAATTCTTACCGTATCTTGTTTAATTGCAATTTTATCAAAATCAATATCAGGTGATTTAAAACTTCTACTCACGGAAAATGAATCAATCTTTAACATTTGTACAGTAACCTTAGTCTCTTGATCACCTAATAGTTTTCTATAATCATTTGCGTCTTCCAATTTTCTTACTTGTTTAAGAAAAGCAAATATAGAAGTCATAGCTTCTTTCATAAAATAAAGAGCTTTTTTATAAATGTCTGATGTTGCATCAATACCTTTCTTTGTTGTTGTCAAAGGAAGTTTAAATGTTTCTTTTGAATCCATAAATACAACTCCTTTGAACATAACATAATCAATATGCCATTGAGGTAAAGAAACGCCCCAACCTGTTATTTCTGTTTGGTCATGTTCTAATACAAGTCTATCGTTACAGTATATATACCACCCAGAAGACCTTGGTTCTCCAACACTACTCAAGCCAGCTATAATTCTAACATTTACACCATTAGATTCAAATTCATAAAAATATGGAGTAGATAACCCTTTAAAAAGAAAGATGCCTTTTTTTTCTATTGGCTCTCCATTTAGAAATATTTTTATCCCTTTTTCAATACTAAAATTCAATAACCTTTCTATATCATTTTTTAAATCATTTAAAAAAGATTGCTCTTTAAAAATACTTGAAACATCTTCATTTAATTTTACAACCCGAATATAAGTTCCATTCTCAATTAAATCAGAGCTTGCATCAGTGATATTTTCATAATCAAAACTCCAATCATCTTCTTCAGATATAATTCCCTCTTCATCTCGAATATTTTTCTTTTTGTTTTTCCAATTTTCGACATCAACGTTAATTTGAAAATGATCATTAGTTGTTTTGGATTCCACTTCAAAGCATTGTCCAATTTTAAAAAGAGCCCTTTTCATACCAACACCAAAACGCCCAACAGAACCTATCGTTTCTGGTGCACCTTCTGGTCTACCAAATCGAAATGCATATTTCTGGGCTGTTTCTAACGAAAACCCTCCACAATTATCTTTAACAATAAATTCATTTTCATTAATTGTTAAATAAATATTTAAACCAGAAAAATTTTGTGGGTTTATTTGAATGGCACCATCTATTGAATTGTCAAGCAAATCTATAATTGCATCTCTAATCGAAATGTCTCGTGTGATCATCCCTATAAAAAAAGCTTTTGTTGGGTTACCTTGAATTTTATTACTTTCCATAATTTTTTCTTTCCCAATGTTGTTTAACCTTAAATAATTTAGCAACTTCAAATTCTTTGATGTTTGAAATTGCTTGACCTTTTTTGATGTTTTCCATGCTTCGAGCAATTGTCTTACTTGTATTACCTGATAAGCCTAAGAATTTTTCCATTACTTTAATATTCCTGTCCTTATTGTCAAGTAAAAAAGCTATTTCACACATGGTTGAAAAATCAAAATCGGGTTGATTGTATTCTTCAATACCTTGCGAAAGTAAAACTACTGAAACACCTTTTGAGCGAATTTCACGCAACATTTTTTCAAGTATACTTTGATATTTTTTTTCTTTAAAAATTACGTGTGCTTCATCAATTAATATTACATACCGCATTGCTTTTATGTTGTCTTCTACTGGACTATTATCCATGTTCATAAAAGTATTGTAGATGTAATTGATTATTAGAAACAAAGATGTAAAACGAACAGAGTTTGACAAGTCACCTGATAATGACAAATAGAGGTTTTTAGCAAAGAAATTTGACTGATTTTTCGGGTCATCAATAAATATTTTATAACGACTTAATTCGTCCATAATTTCAGTCAAAGTATCTTTTTTGTCTCCGACAATACTTTGCAAATGTTCATTTATTTGACTAATTGATGGATAGGTACCGCCTTTTTGCTCAATAAATGCTTCTAAAGCAGCCTCACGAAGTTTACCCTTTTGTTTAATTCCAAGATTTGAATATTTACAAACAATATCAACAAATTTATCTATCCCCATATTTTTATTAACCTCATTCACATTGTCAATAAATGTTAGCGGATTTACAGGGAATGGAGTTTGTGGAACATCAATAAAGTCCGTTTTAGTATCTGTAAAAAAGTTTTCTAATTCTTTTACATCATCTTGTTTTAAACCTTTAAAATCGAGGTAAATATAATTGACATGTCCATTTGATTGCTCAAAAATTTGGGTTAGAAATTCTAATGCAAATTGAGTTTTTCCAGTTCCAGAATTACCTGCAACTGCAATATGGCAATTATTGTAAATACCTGTATTGTTTAAACTTAAAGATATTGGTTCATCGTTATCAATACGCTTTCCAACTTCAATTTTAATAGGATTTGAATAAAAAGATTTGTCAATGTGTTGCTGATTGTTTTTTACTGGGTCAAGTGAAACATTAAGGTCGGTTAATGATAACGCTCCTTTTTCAATATGTTCTGCAAGAAAATCAAAGAAAGTATAATTGTAATTGTCTTGAAAAATCCCCTCTAACAATTCCAAACCGTGGTCAATATGTAATTTTATATATTTAGGAATGTTTTCATTTGTTTTGTAAATACCGTAATGCTGGCAAATCAATGCTACATAAAAATCTCTAAATTTTGCATCAAAAAGAATATGGTCTTTATATTCTTTTCCTTTAGAATCGTAAACATTACCGTCATTAGATGAATATCGTTTTCCTGTTTGTAAAGAATAGCCTAATGCAATACGTGCAATTACATTTTCTTTGGTGCCGTTAGGAAGTTTTGAAGTTAATTTTCTTACAACCTCCTGATTTTTTTCCGAAGTTTTTATATTAATCTGCATTGTACATTTCTTTATAAGTTTCTAAAAATTCATTCGGCAGACACTCTTTAAATACTGATTTTTCATTGGAAATATTATCAATCAAAAATGTTTTACAAACTTTTGTATGAAGTTGCTTATATTCTTTTTCTGTCAACTCCTTATTTATCAGTGGGAATATAACGACTTGCTTTGAAACATTAGGATAGAAATGCTTGATAATATTTTCAGCGTGTTGTTCATCAAATTTCTGCATTGGACTGTCAATAAAAACAGGAAATTCAATATCCGATTCATCTACCAAAGCATTTAATAAGGCAGAAGCATACATTTGTCTTTCTCCCATTGAAAGAGAACCTTTATCAATTTGCTTATTGTTTTGGTTGTAGAGTGAAATATCAATATCTTCACCAGTATGACTAATATCAACTTCCACTCTAGTGATGAAATCTTTTTTATGCATTAAAGTATTTAAACCTTTAAGCATTTTTTCCTCTAAAGACTGTTTTTTCAATTCCTTGAACTGAGCAATGAATGATTGAAGCTTATTAATTATTAGCTTTGTTTTTCTTTCCTTTTCAGAATATTCAGTTGATTCATCAATTTTCTTTCTTAAAATTTCTTGCTTTTGTTTAAGAATCTTGGTTTGATTATTAAGTTCACCAATCTTCTGACTTATTGTTTCAATCTCATTACTTATTGATAAAATTCGTTTATCTAAAGTTTCTTTCTTCCTTCTTAATTCTGCAATATATTCATCTTCGGCACTTTTTTCAGCATCTCTAATTTTTCTGTTAATTGAATCCAACTGATTTTTTAAATACGAATATTCGGTATTTAATCTTGCGAATGTTTCTTTAAAACTGTGCTTAATTGTATTTACAAGTTGATTTAACTCATTTGTTTCAGAATTTGAAAAATCATGTAACGCTTGAAAATTCTCTGGAACATCTGGCAAATCAGAAAAGAAATGTTTTTTAATTAACCGAACTATTTGATTTTCATAAAAATCACGAACATTTGTATCAAAATACAATTTTTCATTAATTCTGTGTTGTTCAATTTCTTGTTTAATCTGATTTACTTTTGAATTTACATCTTCTTGTTTATAGGTCTGTACAATTAAATTCCTTTCATTAGTAATCTGCTCTGATATATTCATCAATGTTTCCCCTGCCAGTGCAAAAGGAATAATATCAAAATAATCCTTTAAACTTTCTTGTACATCAAATTTCTTTTGTTCAAGTTTTAATTGTTCATCTTTTAATACATTTAGTTCATCGAGAGTCATTTTATCTCCCTCTTTTATTAATCTTCGTTGAATGTCTTCTGCTTCCTTTTCTTTTTGATTTTTTTCGTGCTTTAAGTCATCTATATTTTCAACGAGTTTTTCAATTTCAATCTTTGTATTTTCAATATCTGTATGAAGTTGATTCAATTCCTCCTTTTCTTCTGGTTTTGCAGAACGACGACGATATTCATCCTGTTTCTCCTCAAGGTTTGCTTTTAAATCTTCATATTTTTGAATTCCTAAAACTTCGGAATACGCCTTACTTAACTGACGACGTTGATTGTTAGAATTAATTTCAGCAAGTGATACTATTTTTTCGGCATCGAAAAAGAAAAATTTTGCAATTTCAATAGGTAAGATAAAATCACGAATAAATATTTCTTCTCCTTTCTGATTTTCCTTTGTTAAATCCTCAATGAGCTGATTTTGGTAACCATCAATTAATACTTCAACTCTGTCAGATGTATTGGAAATTATATTGTAGCTTCGCTTTATTGTAACTTCATTGCAGGTCACATCAGGAATTTTAACGCCCGAAAAAGTGACGGAAACAGAAAATTCAGATTCTCCATCTTCGAATGCTTTCCTGTTTAGACTATTGGAAATATATTTAGTGTAATTGCCCTTATCTCTAATTTCTTTTTCATATAATTCATCAACTTTCTCCATTTGTTTACCATAAAGACACCAAACAAGGGACATTAAAAATGTGGTTTTGCCATAACCATTTTTACCACTTATTACAATAATATTTTTATCGCCATCAGGCATTAATGATATTTTATTATTGCCTTTATATATCCTGAAATTATTCAGTTCAATCTCTTTAATGTACATTTTCAGATTCTTTTTTAAGGTACTTTTCAATAACCCTTTCCATATCATCTTTTAAACCTCTTTTGCGATTCAATAATGCTTTGTTTTTTTGCATTATTAAAAGTTCTTGAATTAAGTCAAAATCTGAAGTTTGGTCTTCGCAAACACCTTTAAGCAATGCGATTTCCTTTTGGATTTTTTCGTCGTTTTTCTTCATATCCAATTCTTTATTGTAAACTCTATTGTAAATTTTTGAAACCTGAAAATCAAAACATAAATCTCTATGCCATATTACTTGAATTGCAACCAATTCTTGGTTTGTTATTAATTCTAAATGTGGTCTTTCGATTTGAACTTCAAGTTGAGCAACTAAAACCTGTTCTAATAATTTTGCTCTGTATCTTGGTGTGTAATTTCCTTGAAAATGTCCTTCTTCTGTAATTGCGGCTTGTCCGTTTCTTCTTGTTGGCATTCGATTTTCAGAAATATTTCTTTCATCAACCATACTAGCCCGTAAATCAAGCAAGGGTTTTAACCAAGGATAACCTTTACTAACCATTGCGGTCATTGATTTATCTTCTTTTACTACCGTGCAAGTCCAACAGCCAAAGCGACTTTGACCACATGAAGAATGACTTTTGTCTGTTACCATTGTAGGACATTCATAATCATCGGCACTTGCATCGGCATAAATTTGAAATAATTTTGAATTGTCAGCACCCCAAGGCGAAGTCATAGCATTAATAATATACCAAACTTCTTCAAGCATCAAGTCTTTTATTGGAGAGTACACAAACGTATTATGATGGTTAGGATGTTTTGTCATTCGCTTACCTCTTATCTCGTGCTTTTTTATTGATTTGGCTCTTGTTGCACTTTCAGCACTTCTTGTACCAATTAAAATAATCGCTTCACCATTTTCTGCAACTTGGTCTGTAATAAATCTTGAAGTTGGTTTTATTTTCATTTTATCGGTACACCAACGAAAAGCATTATTTGGGACAGGATAACCTCGACCAATAATATTTACCCAAAAAGAATCTTCAAGTCTAGGGATAGTCTTTTGAACTTCAATTGGTAAGCCTTGTTCAACTGCTGCTTGTTGAATTAATTTTAAGATACCGAAAACATAATCTGTTACAATCGGATTTTCAACAAGTGTGTCATTGCAAATGACATAAATTTTCCTGTTTCTTAATTCCGCAGGAATATTCTTTAATGCAAGCCAAACTAATTGAAGTAAAGCTGTTGAGTCTTTTCCTCCACTAAAACCAATTATCCAAGGACGTTGTAAATCGTTGTCCATTAGATATTGGTCTTCAAGTTCTGATATAATGTATTTAATTCTTTTTGACATATTTAAATTTAAAAATTCAAAGGTAGTGATTTTCTGCTGTGCTTAGGCAAGATTGCACTCTTTGACAAAGCTTTGGCTTCAGCATTGGCTCATGGGGCTTTGGCAATATATTCAATGTTGGTCGGCAATTGTTTTAAAAAATGTGTGGTGGCCTAAAAATAAAAACCATCTGTTGGGCTTGAGTTTCGGTTTTCTTTTCTTTTCGATATTTCATTTTTTTGTCCTTTCAAAATGGGTTAGTTTCTATATTTATTATACCGTCTCTTCTTAGTCACTTGTTACAAATATCTGGCTGCATGATCATTAAGTGCTTGTCTAAAAAATAAATATCTAAAGATTTAAAACTTGATACATAATTATTATACCCACATCTGGTACAAAATCATCGTTTAATCATTTACCATATTATGGTCTGGTATTTTTATATTTTCGAGAGTTTCTAAAATTGGTGAAATATTCGGTCTTTTGGTTTCAGGATTAATTCCAACTTTTTTTGCTGCAAGCTTATTAAAAAAATCTATTTGACTATTCCAATAAGTCACATAAAAAATGAAGTTTTCTGGTAATTTAATGTCCTTTTCAAAATTTGATAATTTCTCATAATCAAGGCTATTTATTAATGTCAAATTTGCAAGCTTTAGTCTGAATTTAAGTGAATTGGTACTTTCATAGTTTTTCCAGCTTTGATTTGGATTAGTAGTGGAAACCACTACAATATTATTGTAGTTCCAAAATTCTTGAAGGTCTTTCCTTATATTTAATTTTAGAATTCCATACGGGAGTATTATTACTGCATTGAACCCTTTTGAAAGAACTTCTTTAACAACATCAATTTCATAACTATTACTAAAACCTAGAAGGAATGAAAATTTGTTTTTTGGTAATTCATCCAAGAATTTTATTAATGCATTCTTCTCTCTATCGTCAGGATTTGAATTTACAATTAAATTCAAGTTTCTGCTTTGAATTAATTTGTAATTACCTTTCCAAAGTATTTCAATTGCTGAACGCCCCAATAGTTTCATTGGATAATCTTTATCACCTGGAAGTATCTTATGAATATTGTTTTTAACTAATTCCTCTTCTTCTTTTTCTGAAAGAGAAGTTTTCATAGAGCTACTTGGTTCAAAAACCAAAATTTTAGCTTTAACATCCCCAAGGTAATTAACTATCATGTTTTTGACAACATTCCAATCTAAACCACCATGACCACATCCCAGAGCAGGTAAGGTTACAATTGAAAATTCTTTGTTTAAAAGGTATTTTTTCAACCATATTAAGCCTTTCTCTATAAATTCATACTCAGAAGGGTTTTTCCAATGAATTTTTGTAGGAAAATTAATAATTGTAGTTTTTGAAAAAATATTATTGTCAGACCATACATGAGGTTTTCCAGGCTTAATTTCATTGTTATCACATGCTTTGGCATACTCTGTAAACATATCGGGATATCTTTCTTTAAATAACAACGCAACTCCAGCACCCATAACCCCTACACAGTTAACAGTATTAATGCGAATATCTGCCTCATAGTCAAAAAAATCACCTGTTACAAATTCAATCATATCAAACTAATTTCTCTGTTATTTTTTTCATAAAGGTAGCAATCATTGAATTGATCTTAAATTTCCACATAAAATTAATTGCCGACACATCAGCAATTGTTAATGATGCTAACATAGTTAATTCTTTTTCATCGATTCCTAGATCAATTAATTCTTTCTCGCTTCGTTCTTTCTCTAATATATCTCCAATTAAATCATGGTATCCAACTAGTAAGCAAATCTTTTTTATTTGATATTCAGTTAATTCTTCAAAATCTTCAACCAGAATTCTTTCAAGCATACTTAAACCATCTGCAGGATGATCAGGGTATGTTTTTTGAATTCCATCTTGCCACATTGAATTTGGACCTTTACCAATATCATGTAAATAAGCAGATAGCATAACTATTTGCTTTTCATCTTCACTCAATTTTTTAAAATACTCTATTCCTGATAAATTTGCCACGACTTTTTTTGTATGGTCACTTACATTGTCTTTATGAACCTTATTATCTGTTTTTAATTCAAAGATTTCATTCATCTCTGGAATTAAGCAAAAATTAAAAGATAAATTATGTAAAGCATCTTCTATATTTTCAAATCGATGTTTTGAATTTATCTGTTTACGCTTTTTTATAATCTTTTTTACAGTTCTACTATATTTGTCTTTTAGAAAATATGGGCCTGTCACTAATGTCTCGTAATCCCGTTTCAATTGAAATTTAGTAAAATAAAAATGGCGCCGCTTAAATGGCGAAAATGTTATATTTGGTAACTCTATATTATTTTCTTTATATACTTTAATCGTCTCTTGTTTAAATGTATCATTCCATACGATAATGGTATCTATCCATCCTAATGGTACTTCCTTATATATTAAAACTTCAGCCATACGTTTATGCCTTTCATCTTCATCTTCACAGCCCCATTTTATTTTATTTATTGCAGACCAATCTAAATTATTCAAATCATCAGGCGAATTGTAAAAATTTGGCGGTAATACAGTATTAGCCGAAGCATCTGAGAAAATTACAATATCTTCTAAAATTTTATCTATTGGTATAGCAAAGAAAATAAGAAATGGCTGATCAATATTTTTACGATTTGTTATTGAAAGTAGCATGGGATTAGTTGTAGCAAAGTAGAATGGCACATAATCATGAACTTTACCAAATGGAGAACAAGTTACATTCATTTCGCTTCTTCTATTTTGAATATTTTCATTAGCAATATCAGTATGCTTAATGCCTTTCTTATTTTTTTCATTTGTAGAAAGAAATCCATTTTTCAAAATAGATTCCAAATTCTCTATATGAGTAAAATGATAAAAATATTTCCCTTTATGTTCAATTGGTATTCCCATATGCTAAGAATTTTTATATTTACTGATTTGCCTTGATTGATTATTTACGTTCATTTTTATAAATATTTATTATTAAGTCTACAGTAGAATATTTGTATATTGAAGGTGTCCCTGTTGCTAGTATTCTATTATTTTCATAATTTAATCTGTGTTTTTGGTTTCTGAATGAATAATCCGAATAATCTTTATTGTCTTTTATTCCATTCTCTTTAATAATTTCCCAAATACGATTTTGATTGGTGCTTGGCTGTTTGTTTTTAATTTCTTTTACTAAATCAGCTGCCGACAAGGGATATTCCCGTAATTTATCTTCTTTAACTTTCTTTATCACTTCAACTTGATTTATTGGCGTAATATTGCCAATCAACTTTAATGTTTTAGCACCATTTTTTTCAGAAAATTCTCCTTCTTTAATTATCTGAAATCCTTTTAGTAATTCTTCATCAACAACCAAAATTTGAGAATTTCCTTTTTCAATAATTCCACGCTCTGAATCAAGTATTGCCGCATTTTGGGGCCCTGATTTTCCTATTTTTTGCACTAAATCAAGCCACTGATTATTATTCTGTTCTATTCTTTTATTAATTATCAACTCAAGTTCAGCTGATTGTATTTTTTGCGTTCTACCACCATATCTAAAATAGATATCTCCATTTTTTAATGTTTGGTCTTTACCTTCATCTTTTTTAGAAATAATTGGCTTGAGAAGTGATTCGGAAATATAAAATACCCCAAAAGTCATTTTGTTAAGGCTATATATTTCATGTTCCCAAGTTATATTTGAAGAGAATAGTTCCAATAGGTGACCTGAAACTATTTCAGGGTCAAGTTTGTCAAATTGCTCAGTTGCTTTTACAGATAGTCCAACCAATTCTCGTCTGGGTCTGTCTTTTACACCGAAAATTAAGTAACCTCCTTTATTATTGGCAAAAGCAGCAAAATCTCTATAATAATCAGCAAGTCCTGCTAGATTAAATGATTCCTTGAATTCTAAGTATTGGCTTTCACGATGAAATAAATTTCCATCTGCTTTTAACTTAAGTAATTCAGATACTATATTTTCATTTAATCTTTCGGACATACAATCATTTTAGATTGAAGTATAAAGAGTTGTTTAAAACACCACAGAGTATTTAACTTTTTAATATTAAAGGCTCTTGTGTTTGATGAATTCATTTAATTCATCCTTATCCTTGCTAAACAGGTTGTCTAAATGTTAATTATTAATGGTTTTGGTTTTAAAATTGGCTATTTGGTATTTTTAGTTTGGTTAAATGTAAAACTATTAAACAAGAAAAGCAACCCTATATTAAAAAGATGGTAAAATATTTGCCCTGTTTTAGGGTTTAACGGCTTGTAAAGCTGATAAGTACATAGAAAGAGATACAATTGGTGCTCCCGATTCTCTTTTTGCCGTGCTCGATACTATAGCCGACCCTACTTGCTACAATTACAACAATGGTTCAATTTCAATTAAAGCCGTTGGAGGAACTGCTCCGTATTCGTATTTATGGAGTAAGGGCCAAACTACCCCAACAGCCAGCGGTTTAAGTGCCGGTAACTATTCTGTGGAGGTTCTCGATAAGCATCTTTGTTCAATCAAGTCCAGTTTCTATCTGCTAAATCCCGATCCGGTAGTGGTTAATCTCGATAACGAGGCCAATATCTGCTCAAATCAGGTTTATTATGCCGATGCGGGGAATTACGGCCATAAGTTTTATTGGCACAACAAGGCAGGGTACGAAAGTTTTGGCCAAGTGGCTGAAATTAATAAACCGGGAAAATACTTTGTTGAGGTTTTAAACTATAACAACTGCCTGGGTACCGATTCCATTACGGTAAATGTTTCCAACGAAACCATTGAATCAAACTTCTTGCTGCAATCGGAGGCTTATATGGGCGATACCTTGGTAATGATTGAAATTTCGTGGCCTATCCCTGAAACCATCCATTGGAGTATTCCGGCGGAATTGGAGTTAATTTATGAACAAGACTATGAAGTGGAGATTGTGGCCAGCCAGGTAGGATTGTTTGAAATTGGCTTAACTACTTTCAACGATATTTGTACCGAGGTTACCCATAAACAATTGCTGGTATTGCCTGCCGACCAAAAACCAAAAAGTACTTTAAAAAACGGCAATGTAAATATTATACGCGAGGTAAAGGTTTATCCAATACCTGCCACAGGGCCATTTAACCTCGAAATTACTTTGAGCATAGAACACGAAGTGGTTATTGAGATAATGCATTTATCGGGAACCCGGCAATTTGTAAAAAAATTCAGTGGCAATAAGCATTATGTCCTCAATTTCAGCAATACAAATATGGCCGATGGCATTCATACCATTCGTGTAACGGCCGGTAACGAGGTAATGGTGAAAAAACTTATAATCACAAAATAGGATTCAATGTCGTTAAGTTAAAGCTTTTTCACCCTCCGGCCTTTGGCCACCTCCCTCAAGGGAGGACTAGCGCTGATGCCACAGCGGAAGTATCCCCCATGGGGAACTAAGCGGAGCGACCTCACGAACGAAGTGAGTAATTATAGGGGGGAATTCGCTAACTAAACGACATTGAAATAGGATTTATTAAATAGGATAAATGGCCAAAAAAATTTAGAATGAAAAAGTTTATTTTAATTTGCTCCATCGTTGTTACCGGTTGGGTTAGCGGGGTTGCCCAAACCTATCCGGTACACGTCAATTTGTATTTGTTGCCTCCGTACAGCACCTATTTATCCGACTATTATGCCCCCGGTAGCAACAACCTATTTGCCAATATTCTGTTAACCGATGCCTCGCAGCCCCAACTCGATGTGGTTTTTAAAATTACCGTTATTGGCGACAAATTGAAATTGACCTTGAAACCTAATTTGCCCATTGCACCTATAACCATTTATGGCGGTGTTCCGTTGAGGCTTGACGGCGCCGACCTGGCCAGTTATTTTTTGCCCCAAAATTTAAATGTAGAAGGCGAAGGTTCCGCAAGTTTTTTTAACGGCGGTAAACTTCCCGAAGGGTACTATATTTTTTCCGTTGAAGTGGTTGAATATTACCGCAAAGTGGTTATATCGAACCAAGCACTGGCTTTTGCCTGGGTGGTATTGAACGAACCCCCCCAATGGATAACCCCTGCCAACCAAACCAGGATACCCGCCAACGAACCCCAAAATGTTTTCTTTAGCTGGATGCCGCTGCATATGGGTTCGCCCAACTCGGCCTTTACCACCCAATATGCTTTTACGTTGTGCGAGATGCCTTCGGCTGACGTGGATCCCAGCGTTGTTTTGGCGTCAACAAATCCTGTTTTTACCGACGAGGTACCCACTACCACCTTAATTTATGGCCCCGGCAATCCCACGTTGGAACCCGGTAAATATTACGTAGCCCAAGTGAGGGCCTTTGATACCGAGAACCGCGATTTGTTTAAAAACAACGGATTAAGCAAACCGGTGGTTTTTAAATTTGGCGAATTGTGCAAAACACCCATTTTCATTAATCATAACTCAGTAACAAGAATTACCGCCACGTTCGATTGGACCCCCAGCGATGGAAATTCATCGTATGCAATCAATCTCCGCCAAAACGATGGCAACGGGTTAACCGATTGGTATTCCTATGAGGCAACTGAAGCTCCATATACCGTAAAGCAGTTGGCGCCCCAAACAAAATACGAATACCAAATAAAAGCCATTTGCGGAAACGAATATACCGGCATATCGAGCCCCTATTCAACCATAGGGAGTTTTACTACCATGGAAGGGGGCAATGCCAGCTATAATTGTAACGATGTGGTGCCAAATCCCGTAATTGCCGGCACCACCAAAGCGGGCACCCTGAAAGTGGGGCAGCAGATTAACGCGGGCGGTTTTACATCAACCATAGCCCGGGTTGATAAAGCCGAAAACGGTGTTTTTTCGGGGCTTTGCCAAACCATTCTTCCGGTTTGGGGCATAAAAATATATTGTAAATTTACCGATATTTCAATAAACATCAACAACCAGGTACTTAGCGGTGATATTGTTGCCCTAAGGGCCGAAGAAGTAACCTGGGCCAATGGCGAAGGCCCCGATGGCACTGACGGCGGCACTGACGGCACTGACGACGACGGATACAACGATTTGGATGACTTTACCGCCGATTCCCTGATAATTGCCGATACCCCGATTGACTCCGTAGTAGTTACCCCCGATAGTACCATCATTATTTATGAAAGCGATGGCACCACTACCGAGGTTGCCATAACCGACAACATCCAGGTTGAAGACCCCGGCAACAACGTATATGTGGTGGAAGACGGCAAAGTATATAAAAACCCACCGGGCGTAAGCCCATCGACCGGGGGAGCCGGCAAGCCGGAATACGACAAATTGCTTACCGTGAATTTTAGCCATGCGGGAACTATGCAATATTATGGGTTCGATAAGCACAACCCCCAGATACCCGCCTTTGATGCGCAATACAATAAAATCCAGGTGCACCGCAACAGCTATTTTGCCGATTGGGTATCGGTGGCAAGCTATAAAACCGATGTTACCCAAGCTGCCATTAATTTGCAGGGTGCCACCGGAAATTACTCCGATGTTAAATTCCGCACACCCACAGGCCCCATATTCCCTACCCCGGCAGGCACCGACAGCACCTATTATGTAATGCTGCAAGGGGGCGCCAACGGAACAGAGCAGGAAATAGAGTGCTTTTATAAAGTAACCGATGTTAACGGCAAAGAAAAAGAGGTAACTGCCGGCCAGCTCAACGTGGCATCGTACGACGAAACATCGGTAAACGTATGTTTGGTTTCCGTGAATGGTACACAATACCCATACAGTACACAGGTGCTGCAAATGCAACTGAACCAGATATTTAAACAAGCCGTTGCCAAAGTAACCATTACCACCACCAGCCTTACCGGCGTAGTTTGGGACATAGACAACAACGGTAAGCTCAGCGCCGACGAAACCAGTGCCATAAGCACCTATAACCCCGAGATGAAAGAGCTGCGCAGTGCGCTTAAAGCCGCCGGCAGCTACAACAGTGAACCCAGTTACCTGTTCTTGGTTCCCGCCAGCGACGATGCCTCCCTGGCCGGTTACATGCCGCTAAGCCGGCAGTACGGTTTTATACCGCTGAATGCCGGTGGCAACAACACCGAACAAAAAATAACCCGCACCATTGCCCACGAATTAAGCCACGGCGTATTCCGCCTGCGCCATACCTTTAGCCCCAACAACCAATACATTGCCCCCCAAGGCGCCACCACCAACCTAATGGATTACACCAGCAACCCTGACGACCGGGGATTGATAAAGTACCAGTGGGACTATGTGCATGACCCCGAATCCATGTTAGGGTTTTTGCAGGATGATGAGGAAGGGGAATCTATGATATGTTTAGGTATTTTTGATGATTGCGATGATGTATTGAAGAAAATTGAAGCAATTAAAAAGGCATACAATGAGGGCAAAACAGTTATTGGTAAGGTACCAGAATCCTTGAATGAAAAAATACTAATTGGTACACAACTGAAATTAGGTGATGTTGAATATGACAAAATAATGGTTTGTCTTTATGGTGAGGCCAATAAGGATTATACGATTAATCCAAAAGAATATTCAGAATTTTGGTACACGGTTACACCTTATGAGACTGACCCGGAAAAGAAAATACTAAATGGAGGATTTGAATTTAAGTTTGAAGATAAGCATGTTTTACGGATCTTTGTAGAAGCAAATTCTTTAGTAGTTCAGGAGAAATTTAGCGCACTGAAAAAGTATTTGTTTGAACAGTCTGAAAGTGATGGAAATGCAAATCAGCCTAAACAATATGAAATTAGTGAAATAAAGAACGATGCAGAGGACGTTGCAGATGATATTCCAGGCACTGAATCACAATGTAATATTGGGTCAAGGTTATTTTTAGAAAAAATAACTGGAGATAAGGTTTATATCCTAAATCACTTGGTGGATTAGTTGAAGGAGAAGGTCGAGCAAATGATATTGCTGATTTTCTCGACAAAAATTCTGGAACAACTGGAGATATACAAAAATTTAAAAACATTACTTTTAACGAAGCAATTAAAAAATGCTTGGAAGGTTATTTAGTTATGTCCGTTTATAAGAAGGAAGGTGGAATAGGTCATGTTAATTTTTTATTACCAGAAATAGGTTGTAATGGGGATTGGTATATCAATGGTGAGGATAATGATCCACTCAAAGCTGATTTACCTAATGTTTTTGATACTGGTGAAGGTAAAAGATGGCCTCAGGATGCAACAACTCCTCAATCATTAAATTATGCATATGGGAAAGCAAAACATCAATTGGTAAAGTTTTACATTTATTTAAAATAATAGCTATGAAAAATAATTTCACATTACTATTCTTTTTTGTGTTGGCTTCATTTAGTAATTGCATTTCACAATCTAATACTGATATAAATAAAAGCTATAAAAAATTTATTGGATATAAGAACACAAATCCCGTTTTTTGGAATGAAGCTACAAATGATATACTTATATATCAAATTGATAATAAACAAATTACGATATTAAAAGCTTTAAGTGAAAATTATATTCCACTAGATATTCAGGAAGATTTTGAAGTGTACCTAATAAAAGGAAATAAAAAAACTTTAATAATCAAAAAAGGAAATAAGGAGGTAATTATTGATGTTTCAATTTATAATGGGTATGCATTCTGTAATGAAAATAACACCCTTTATGTTAGTCATTATGAAAAAGATAGAGAGTTAAATGCCTCACAAATATTTGCAATTGACATTAATAATAAAAATCCACTTAATACAGGATTAAAGGGTCGTGTAGATAAGATAATTGGGCATTATTTGGTGTTTTATAAAGAGACAGATCCTACAATAGCAGACACATCTTATGATTTATTTTACTCAGATGTTAATAATATTTATGAAAACATTCTCTTCAAGAAATTAAACTTGGCCATAAACTATCAAGTTTCACCTGAATTTAAATATTTTTTTGGATTTGGTACAATGAGTCCTGCAGTAATTATAAATATTGATAATATGAAAAAAAACAAGATAGAAATTAAATTGAATTCAGATAACCCACCGTTTTTTACATTTAATAATGAAAGTTTAGTATTCTATGATCCTCAAAGTCTTAGTTTTAGAATTGTTAAAATAGAGTTTTAAGTTAAAGCTGTAAAAATCCCTACTACCGTGAGGTTGCATTGTGTGGTTATAAAGCCCTGCTCATCCGGATATGCGCGAGAACAATGGCGAGGAATTTAATTCCATACCCATTATCATACATAACCAATAAACAATAAAAATTAATTATAAATAAAAAAATGAAACAAAAATTCTTAAACCTAGCCTTGCTAACAACCTCCCTGTTTTTTGTTACCTGCCAAAAAACAACCGATACCCCCAACAGTGAACCAATCTTAACAACATCCGCCGTATCCTCCGTAACCGCAACCACCGCCACCTGCGGGGGCAGCATAACCTCCGACGGGGGCGCAGCCATTACCGCCTACGGCGTATGCTGGGCAACCACCACCGGCCCAACCACCGCCAACAGCAAAACCACCGATGGAACCGGTAATGCAATTTGGAGGGTTCAGCTTACCAAACTCACCCCGAATACCACCTACTACATTCGAGCTTATGCCACCAACAGCGTGGGTACGGTTTATGGCAATGAATTAAATTTTACTACAACCGACGGTTTTCCTAAATTAACCACCACCGCAGTAACAGCCATAACCGCCACCAATGCTACCAGTGGTGGCACTATAACTCCCAATGGATGCTATGACGTTACCGCCCGTGGCATATGCTGGGCAGCCACTGCCGGCCCAACTACCAATAACAGCAAAACCACCGATGGAAGCGGCACAGGTAGCTTTACAAGTGAGCTTGCCGAACTCACCCCGAATAGCACCTATTACGTGCGTGCCTATGCCACCAACAGCGTGGGTACGGTTTATGGCAATGAGGTGAGTTTTACTACCCTAACCACAAATACTGTTACCGACTATGACGAAAACGTTTACAACACCATTACAATTGGTACGCAGGTTTGGATGGTTGAGAACCTAAAAACCACCCATTATCGTGATGGTACCGCCATACCTTTAGTAACCGACGACGGAACATGGTTTGGCCTTACCGCACCAGGTTACTGCTGGTATGGTAACGATATTGCCAACAAAGACAGATATGGTGCACTGTATAACTGGTACACCGTAAACACAGACAATCTGGCACCCTTAGGCTGGCACATAGCCA
This sequence comes from Salinivirgaceae bacterium, assembly GCA_041664345.1. GTDB lineage: Bacteria > Bacteroidota > Bacteroidia > Bacteroidales > SZUA-534 > GWE2-40-63. Next base: position 11,014 of record JBAYKX010000009.1, on the reverse strand, counting down.
CCGATGCCGAGTGGCAAACCTTGGTTGATTATCTGGGTGGTGAAGCCATAGCCGGTGGCAAAATGAAAGCCACCACTCTATGGAATTGGCCCAATACCGGAGCCACCAATAGCAGCGGTTTTACAGCCCTTCCGGGGGGTTACCGCGGTTACAATGGGAGGTTTGGCGGCGTTGGAGTCGGCGGTAGCTGGTGGAGTGGGGCGGAATTAGATGGTAAATGTTGGTACCGTACCATGACCAATGATTCCAGCACTGCCCCCCATAGAGATAGTTACTACAAGAGTGACGGTTCCTCAGTTCGCTGTTTGCGGGATTAGGTTATTCCCGCTACCGCACGATTACGGTGAAATCACTTTGTTAAGTTGCATCGTGTGGTTGGTATTTCTATTTAGCAAAAACCTGTTTGGTATTAATGTTTTGCAATAGTTCGTCAAGAGTATAAAGTATATGGTAACCGTTACGAACCCAACCTAAAAAGCATGGCGCAAATACGGGCATAGGTAATAACCAACTGGCTGCAACACCACAATTTACGAGAAGTACAGTATACGGCAGGGCCACCCCTTTGTAAGCTCAACCAAAAGGTGCCGAACCGATAATCCGCAAGATTTGCAAAAGGAATTGGAAAAATATCATCCGTTGAAATAGAACAGAAAGTAATTATTAATCGTTAAATTTGTACGAGTTAAAATTAATATTGTCATGGATTTAGCATCGAGAAAATTAGCATTTATTGAAGACTATCTTCATTTATCAAATGAAAAACTAATTGATAAATTAGATACTTTATTACCTAAGGAAAAGAAAAGCGCAGCACCCAAAAGAAAACTTTCTGATTTTTTTGGTATTATGTCAATCGAAGAAGGAACAGAGTTTATGAATAATATTGAAAATGGTTGCTCAAATATAAATTATAATGAGTGGTAAAAAATACTTACTGGATACAAACATTATCATTGATTTGTTTACTGGAAATCAAGATATCGGTCAGCAAATCAAACAATTGGAAGCTCCTATTGTATCAGCTATAACAATTGGGGAATTATACTTCGGTGCTGAAAAATCACAACAACGATCAAAACACCTAAAACAAGTCAACGAATTTGTGGAAATATGCACAATCCTTGATATAGATTTAGCAACGACAAAGGTTTATGGTAAAATTAAAAACGCTTTAAAGATGAAAGGTCGGCCAATTCATGAAAACGACCTTTGGATAGCTGCTACAAGTATTCAACACAATTTAGTATTGGCAACTAAGGATAAACATTTTATTGAAATTGAAAACCTTGATTTAAAACAGATGTAATATTTTTCATATACCTCCCACCACCCCGCTACCGCACAATTACCTTCCGTTGAAATCACTTCGTTAAATTGCATCGTGTGGTAAGTAATTCAATTTTGCAAAAGCCTGTTTGGTTCTAAGGTTTTGTAGTAGCCCGTCAAAGGTATAAAGTATATGGTTTTTATCTTCATCGGGTAAGCTCTGAATTTCAACCATTTTTTTAATGATTAAGGTATATTTCAATAATGCCCTTTAAGCGAAAAAACAATAAGGGAATCATCGATAACAATACTAAATGTACCTAGGTTCCTGGGTTATCCTACGCGATCATTTTTAAGGCTTCTGGTATTCCAACGCCGCTGTACGGGCTCGAACTCCAATTATTTTTCACAAGTTGTATGGGTCAACTACTTTAATTCCTGTAATATTTTTAAAATCTTTGGTATTATGGCTAATCAATGTAAGCCCGTAAACCAAAGCCGTAGCGGCAATAATTGCATCGGGTAGCTTGGTTTTGTATGTTTTCCGGAGCTCGATAGTTTGCTCAATGATATCATCGTTTATATTTAAAACCGAAGCTTGTCCGGTAAAGATATCGAGGGTTTCCTTGTCCTTTTCGGAGAGTTTGCTGTAAGCGTAAAGCTCAATATGGCTAATAACCGAAATACTGTATTCCTTGTCAATAATATTATCCATAAAAGCCAGTCCGCTTTGCGGCATGGTTTCGCCAATGTAATCAATGGCGGTATTTGTGTAAATCAAATATCCCGTTGTTGCCATTCGCTACGCATTTGTTCCAGTTCGGATCTCATTTGTTGGGATGTTTCCTTTGAGAAAGCGCCACGTAACCTTGTAGAAAGCTTTCCGGGGATTTTCTCCTGGGTTGTTTGAATTAGCCTGATTATATGGGCCTGTTCCAGTTCCTGCAGTATCCTCAACCCGATATTGTCTTTTATTTCTACTAATAGTGTTTGCGTAATAAAACAATTAATATTTTCTTTCAAAATTAACATAAAGATTACGTTTTTACAAGGTTAGAGCAGCATAATTGTTCGATACGTGCTGATTATCAAGTTTAACTTTCCCGCTACCTACAGATTGCATAGTGTGGTAAGTAATTCTATTTTGCAAAAGCCTGTTTGGTTTTAATGTTTTGTAGTAGCCCGTCAAGAGTATAAATCTATAAGGTAAACCGTTACGAACCCAACCTAAAAAGCATGGCGCAAATACGGGCATCAATAATAACCAACTGGCTGCAACACCACAATTTACAGGAGGCACAGTAAATGGCTGGGCATCGCTTTGTAAGCTCCACCGAAAGGTGCCGAACCGATAATTTAGAGGACTTGCAGAAGGAATTGGAGAAATATCATCCATTGAAATGACTTATGGATACGTTTGGATACAATATGGATATGTCTAAAAAATTAAACCAATAAATTAGTTACCCTATTTGGTAACTTTTACTATCTTTGTAAAGTATGAGAATAATAAAAGAGTCAACATTAACCGAGTATTGCAAACAAAGCAAATACCAACATGCTGAAGAGTTTGTAAAAGCTTGGATTTATGAGGTTCGGTTCTCAACATGGAACAATGCAAATGAACTGAAAGCAAAATATGGTAATGCCAGTATAATCAGTTCAAAACGTGTAGTGTTCAATATAAAGGGTAATGATTATCGCTTGATTGTTGACATAGAATATAAGTTAAAAATAGTCTTTGTTGTTTGGTTCGGAACACATAAAGAATACGACAAAATAGACACAAAAACAGTAAGTTATGAAAACTAAAATATTAAAAACAGAGCAAGAATACAATGAAGCTTGCGAACGTATTTACACCCTGATTAACAGTACTGAAAATGCTTTAGAGCCGGACAGTCCAGAAGGTGAAGAAATGGAGCTTTTATCTTTGCTTGTAGAGAAATATGAGCAAGAGCATTATCCTATTGAAGCACCAAATCCTATTGCAGCCATTAAGTTTAGAATGGAACAAATGAATTTAAAACAGGCTGATATAGCTCCATTGTTTGGAGGGAAAACTAGAGTATCAGAAGTTTTGCATGGCAAGCGACCATTAACATTAAAAATGATAACCTTATTAAACAGATATTTAGGTATTCCTTTAGAATCCTTAGTTGTCGGAAATAAAGAAGTGAAACTGGAACCGGGAAAAAGAGAAAAACTTATGAATATTACTTCAATTAAAGAATATTTCACTGGTCATAGAGCAGCAATATTGTACCCTTTCTACTAACTTGAAACAATGGGTTAAGCGGTATTCAGGCTGGCTGGACACACAAAACCGGTACCAAACCGTCCCAACCTATTTTTATAATCTTATTTGTTTTTTAAGGCCCATCCCGCTACCGCACGATTTCATCGTGTGGTAAGTAATTCAATTTTGCAAAAGCCTGTTTGGTTCTAACGTTTTGTAGTAGCCCATCAAAAGTATAAAGCATATGGTAAACCGCTACGAGCCCAACCTGAAAAGCATGGCGCAAATCAGAGTATCAGTATTAACTAACTGGCTGCAACACCACAATTTACAGGAGGTACAGTAAATGGTGGGGCATTACTTTGTAAGCTCAACCAAAAGGTGCCGAACTGATAATTTAGAGGACTTGCAAAAGGAATTGGAGAAATATCATACGTTGAAATAATATAATTTTGAGTAAGAAAATAATTAACTTTGTAAAATGACAAGAATGATGCAAGACATATTAAAATTAAGCGTTTCAGAACGTATCTTAATGGTAGAAGCTATTTGGGATAGTATTGCTGAAAATGATGAAAAGCCAGCTTTGACAAAAGAAGTTAAGCTGCTTTTGGATGGACGTATTGAAGCTCATAAAAATAATCCTAATGAAGGTTCAAGTTGGGATGATGTCAAAGCAAGAATAAAAAGTCAGTTCTAATGTATAAACTTATCATCAAGCCATTTGCAGAAGAAGATGCAAAGGACGCAGCAAATTGGTATAATGATAAACAAGAAGGTTTAGGAAATGATTTTTTTTAGCGTTAGATGCCGAAATCAATTCAATACAGCGTAATCCAAATCAGTATCAAGTTGTTTACAAAGGGTTAAGAAGAGCTTTAACTGTTAGATTTCCTTATGGAATATTCTTTACAATTGAAGATAAAGTGATTTATATTTTAGCAATAGTTCACACAAGTAGAAGTCCTAAAGTTTGGAAGAAGCGTAAATAACCACACTGATAGAATAGGTTAAGCGGTGTTCAGGCTGGCTGGCCACACAAAACCTGCGCCAAGCCGTCCCAACCTATTTTGTAATCTTTTTGTTTTTAAGGCATAAATCACTTCACATCAATAAGGACGCTCGATAGGGTGTCCTTTAGTTTTTTCTTGCCAATGAAGGCATTGTTTTCAATAATGCCCTTTCAGCGAAAATACAACAATTTTATCGGTATGCACCTCATAAATAATTTGGTGTTCCTGGGTTATTCTTCGAGACCAACAGCCCGTTAAACCATGTTTTAATGGTTCCGGTTTGCCAATACCTTCATAAGGGGTTTCGATAAGGGATTCTAGAAGTTGGGTTATTTTTTTAACACAGGTTTGTTACCGGACTTAACCCAGAAATCCAAGTCTTCTTTAGCTTCAGGCATGTAAATTATTTGCATAGAGCTTTCAGTTCATCCATTGTAATTTCTAAGCCTTTACCTTTTCGGTAATCTTCACGCCCTCTTTCAATTTTGGCCACAAACTCTGGGTTATATGGGCTTTCCACCTCTTGTACTTTAGAAATCGTGTACTTTATTTTAAAAGCCTTTATAACGGCCTTTATGGCTTCCATCTGCAAAGCATCTTCGGTATATACTGTTATGTATATTGCTTTCATGATTTTTGCTTTTTTATTTTTACTCTTAATGGCATCTTATTAACCAGCCATTCCAATAGCGACATTATTGAAATATTAAACAGCAAAAATACTTAAACATGATTATTTAAACGATGTTAAGAAATAGATTTTCGAACCCATTCAAATAATGGATTCAATTTTCACTCCATCTGAAGTCTTTTAGTTACCTTTAAGTAATAAAGATGAATTAAAAGGAATTTAGGGTAACCAATATAAAATTAGTGAGTTATAGTAATTTTTAAAACAACATATTATGAAAAAACTAATAGTGTTTTGTCTTTTACTTATCTCAATAAACTTAAGTGCTCAAATTGAGAATGAAATTAGAGCGTTTGTTGACAGTTCTGAAGTTATGATCTCCAATGGGAGAAGGCTATTGGTTAAAAAGCTCGTGGATGGTGACCTGATTAAAGCCAATGAAATTTACAGTTATCTGGTTTTGGTTCCTGATGGCACCGATATCAGGGCATTCTCATACACTGAGGATTTATATATCAATCTGTTGTTACACAATTATCCGGTATGGATTGATAAGGCAATGAGCTATAGCAACATTTCACAAAATTATAACAATGAGCAGGACGATAATATTACCAGCTGTCTTTACGACCTGATTATTCAAAGGAATAAAGAACTTTCAACCGATATTGGGAATGCGGACATTACGCAAGAAGAAAAGGAATTATTGAAAATCTTTCTTAGCTTGGTGACCATGGATTTACCGGAAGAAATATTTGATTATCAGATAGAAGATTTCAAAAAAAAATACCCGGATTCCAAGTTTAATGATTTTTTGAAAAACTATATGCCAAAGTCACAAGGCAAGTCATCTACAGCTTATGGAATGGGCGCATCAGGAATATTCCTTACAGGAGAATTGGGCAAAAGTTTTTCGAACAATGCCGTGTTTAACCTGAATTGGGATATCAACATTTCAAAGCTTTATGCTTCGCTTTATTTTCAGGTTGGGGGACTTCAGGTAAAAAGGCCTTTTTATACTACCAGTTCCATTGATACCCTGAACTTTGAAAACGGGGAATCATTCGATTACTTTGAAGGAGGTCTTTTGTTTGGGTATTTCCTTGTCAGGAATAAATGGTTGCACATTGCCCCATATACCGGAATATTGGGGACTAGTTTAATGAGCAATGTGTTTCCCGATCCCGAGGATGACGATTTTGAACTAAAAGCTATCAACGCATTTACAGTTGGGCTCGGATTAAAAACAGAATTTAAACTGTATGAATATGAAATGCGCAATTTTTATGGAAATGAATATGGGCAACCGGCATACTTTAGCCTAAAGTTGGAAGGCGGCTATAATATTATTACCAAACAGGAAATTGACATTTTTGAAGGAAATATTGCGTATGTTAAAGCAGCTATTATGTGGGGGTTTGGTCGGTTTTAAGGATTTGATATTTGGGATATTTGAGTACAATAATCAAAGTAAGTTGTTTTTTAATCGAAATAAATGATAATAAAAGGCTTCCGTTCTTTCAAGATTCTTTCCTCAAGCTTTTCAAAACGATTTTAAAATCCAGAATTCATCGGTTTACGGAAAACCCTGATGCATTTTTAAATAAATTTTCCAATAAATCACTAAAAGTACTATTTTTGTTAAAAATGGTTCTCAATGGGTAAGTGGTTTCTTATAGTATTTTCTTTTATAATTTCCTTGGATGGTTTAACGCAGACGTCGGAAACCTACAAAGGGGAAACCGTGAACCTTAGAGATGCCGATAACAAAAAGCAGGGTACCTGGGTTAAGCTAGATGTTTCGGGCAATTTGGAGGAAAAAGGGGGTTACATCAACAATTTAAAAGAAGGCCTATGGTATGGCTATTACCCGTCAGGAAAATTGAAACACGAGATTACCTATACCAGCAACCGACCGGATGGTCCTGCCAAGTTTTATTACGAAGATGGTAAAATTTCAGAACAAGGTTTGTGGAAAATCAACAAATGGGTGGGCGAATACAAGTATTACCATGAAAACGGCAGCCTTGCCTACGATTGGAAATACAACGAAACCGGTAAGCGGACCGGTGAGCAGAAATACTATTACCCCGATGGTTCACTAATGATTATAGGCGATTGGAACGATGGCAAAAAAGAGGGAGTTCTTACCGAATTTCACCCTGATGGAAGCATCCGCTCACAGATGGGCTTTGCCGACGGTAAGGTGGATGTGGCATCGATAAAAGAATTTGAAATTGGACAAAAACCTTCACAAAAACTTACTGCACCCAAGACCCAAGAGGTGACGGAATCGAAACCCAGCAACGAAAAAATCGGAGCGTTTACCAAAACCGGCTATTATAAAACATTCAATGAATTCAAGAAAATTGACCGCGAAGGCGATTTTGTAAACGGAAAATTCATGACCGGCAAACGTTATATTTATAACGACGAAGGGATTCTAACCCGTACCCTTATTTTCAAAGATGGTAAAGTGGTGGAAACAATTGATGCTAGTGTAACGCCATAATTGTTTTCCGTTTTATACATCTTCCTTGTTTATCGCCATATAAAGAAATATTTTTAGCTTTGCACATTCATAATCAAAGCATGTATGGCCGCACCGAAAATTTTTATTTACAACACGCTAACACGTAAAAAAGAAGAATTTGTCCCCATCCATCCAAATCATTTGGGTTTGTATGTTTGTGGGCCTACTGTTTATGGCGAAGCCCATTTGGGACATGCCCGTCCTGCCATTACCTTCGATTTGGTAGTCAGGTTTTTCAGGCATCTGGGGTACAAAGTGCGTTACGTGCGCAATATTACCGATGTGGGACATTTGGTGGATGAAAATGCCGGCGAAGGGGAAGATAGGATTGCCAAGAAAGCGAGGCTCGAAGAGTTGGAGCCCATGGAGGTGGTGCATAAATATACCGAAAGCTATCAGCATTTTATGAGGGCATTGAATGTAATGAGCCCCAGCATTGAACCCCGTGCTAGCGGGCACATTATTGAACAACAAGAAATGGTGCGCCAGATATTGAAAAACGGGTTTGCCTATGAATCGAATGGTTCCATTTATTTTGATGTGCTGAAATACAATAAAAAATACAATTACGGCAAACTTTCGGGCCGCAACCTGGAAGATTTAATTGAAAATACACGTGCACTCGATGGGCAATCGGAAAAGTACAACAGCTTTGACTTTGCCTTATGGAAAAAAGCAAGCCCGGAGCACATTATGCGATGGCCTTCGGAGTGGAGTGAGGGTTTCCCCGGTTGGCACATGGAATGCTCTGCCATGAGCATGAAGTACCTGGGTCAAACCTTTGATATTCATGGAGGTGGAATGGACTTGGTTTTTCCGCACCACGAGGCTGAAATTGCCCAATCAACCGCAGCCAACGGCCACGAAGCCGCCCATTACTGGATGCACAACAACATGATTACCATCAACGGTCAAAAAATGGGCAAGTCGCTGGGTAATTACATCAACTTGAGCGAACTATTTAGCGGAAACCACAAACTACTGGAACAGGCTTATAGCCCCATGACAATAAGGTTTTTCATTCTAATGGCACATTACCGCGGTACCCTCGATTTTTCGAACGAAGCGCTACAGGCTGCCGAAAAGGGTTTGGACCGCTTAATGAAAGCCATGCAGAGCCTTGATAAAATAAAAGTTTCCGAAACAACCACAGTTTTCATTAAACCGCTTAGCGAAAAATGTTACCAAGCCTTGGCCGACGATTTCAACAGCCCCATATTAATTGCAGCTTTGTTTGAGGCGGTATCCTTGGTGAACAATTTGGTTGCCGGCAACGAAAAAATAACCAGTACTGACCTCCAAGAACTGAAAACACTTTTTAACGATTTTGTGGTGGAAATCCTTGGCCTTCTTCCCGAAGGGAAAAGCGGATCAGATGGAAATAACCTATCATCCCAATTGATTGATTTGTTGCTGAATATGCGCATGGAAGCCAAACGCAACAAGGATTGGGCCACTTCCGATAACATCCGCAACAAGCTCACTGCCATGGGGGTTGAAATAAAAGATACCAAAGACGGTTTTGAATGGGAAATGAGGTAGGAATTATTATTTTTGCCGATTATATTTTGAATAACAACATTTATGGAAGCAATTAAGAGAACAAAAATCGGTAATGTGCTGAAATCGGAAGCTTTCGGCAGTAATGTGTGTGTGAAGGGCTGGGTGCGAACCAAACGGGGGAGTAAAAACGTAGCTTTTTTGGCACTTAACGATGGTTCAACAATACATAACATCCAAATAGTAGCCGACTTTGAAATCATTGATGAAGCTATTTTAAGCCGTATCCATACCGGAGCCTCGCTTTCAATTATAGGAACGCTTATCGAGAGTCAGGGATCGGGACAAAAAGTGGAGGTAAAGGCTCAAAGCATTGAGGTTCTGGGTGAAGCCAATCCCGATGAATACCCGTTGCAACCTAAAAAACACAGCCTTGAATTTTTGCGCGAAAAAGCCCATTTGCGTTTCCGCACAAATACGTTCAGCGCCGGTTTCCGCATCCGCCATGCCATGGCTTTTGCCATTCACCAATTTTTTAACGGAAAGGGGTTTTATTACATGCATTCGCCCATTATTACCGGTTCCGATGCCGAGGGTGCCGGCGAAATGTTCCAGGTTACAACGCTCGACCTTGACAAATTGCCAAGAACTGAAGACGGCAAAGTTGACTATTCAAAAGATTTCTTTGGTAAACTGACCAACCTCACCGTTTCCGGCCAGTTGGAAGGGGAATTGGCTGCATTGGCTTTGGGCGAAATATATACGTTTGGGCCTACTTTCCGTGCCGAAAACTCCAACACATCGCGCCATTTGGCCGAGTTTTGGATGATTGAACCCGAAATGGCGTTCTACGACATTACCGACAACATGGATTTAGCCGAGGAAATGCTCAAGTATTTGGTGCAATACGCACTCGATAATTGTCACGACGATTTGGAATTCCTTCAAAACCGGTTGTTGGAAGAAGAGAAATTGAAGCCTCAGAACGAGCGTTCCGATTTGCCTTTGATTGAAAAGCTTGAATTTGTTACCAAAAACGACTTTGTACGGTTGGCTTACACCGAGGCCATTGACATACTCATTAAATCGAAACCCAACCAAAAAGGACAATTCCAATATCCTGTGGAATGGGGCATTGACCTACAAAGCGAACACGAGCGGTTTTTGGTTGAAAAACACTACAAAAAACCGGTAATATTAACCGATTACCCAAAACAGATAAAGGCCTTTTACATGAAGCAAAACGAAGACGGAAAAACCGTCCGCGCCATGGATGTGCTTTTCCCAGGAATTGGCGAAATTATTGGAGGTTCGCAGCGTGAAGAAAGCTACGAAAAACTGAAAGCCCGCATTGATGAAATGGGAATTCATGAAACCGATATGTGGTGGTTCCTGGAAACCCGCAAATTCGGTACCGTTCCGCATAGCGGATATGGACTGGGCTTTGAGCGTTTAATGCTTTTTGTAACCGGCATGGGAAACATCCGCGATGTGATTCCATTTGCCCGCACCCCAAAAAATGCTGAATTCTAATATAAAGTATTTTAGTATAGTGAATATTATCAAGCCTTTAGGAGAAATCTTAAAGGGTTTTTTTTGACAAAACTATATTTTGTTTACTAAGAGGGTTATTCTATATTTGTTATGTCGGTGTATATAAAGGTTATAAGCTGATTATTTTCACCATTCAAAATCGATAAACGCAACACAAATTCAATTAGTAAATGCGACAAAGATTGATTTTTCTCTCTTTCCGTAATGGAGCATAGCGAAATGAAGGAAAGAGAGAAAAGCCCGAAAAGCATTTTCTCTCTTAATGCAAATGTTCG